>CAYXJG010000633.1:0-1501 GCA_964465285.1 uncultured bacterium | reverse complement strand
AGAATGAAACACGACTTGGCAAAGTCCTCAAATTCACAACGAAAAAGTAGGGGTTATCATCTGGAGCATAATTTTGGCCACGGCCAGCAACACCTCGCCATGACCCTGCTCACCCTCAACGTGCTGGCATTCTTATTTCACACCGTCTTGCACCTCGTCGATGCGTCTTACCAGCGGATCCGACAGCAGCGAGGCACCCGCAAGGGCTTCTTTCAAGACCTTCAGACCCTAACGAAGTATTTGCTCTTTGACTCCTGGCAGCATCTGATTGACTTCATGCTCGACGGGGCAACGCCAGCAACCACAGATAATACATCCTAACTATTTTTGAATTTATAATTGCTGCAGGGCTATAGTTGACAGATCAGGTTAGAGTTTGCTCCGTGATGCTGAACCGCCCTGTGCGGACCCGCTTGCAGGGTGGTGTGGGAGGGGGGATTCGTGAGGATTCTCCCTATCCCGATTGTGCTGCCGTAGGCTGCGGAGTTCTCAACAAGAACTATCACTTTCTATAAACATTTTTTCGGTGTTTGCATTGTAGGAGGAGAATGATCGACTCTTTATTGTCAATCTCATAGCGAACGCGATAATCACCGATGCGAATACGGTACTCACTGTCAGGACCTTTCATCTTGACCACCCCATCAGGGCGTGGGTCTTCCGCAAGAAGCTGGATTTTAGCAGCAATGCGATCGCAAACAGGGCAAGGCATCTAACTGTTTTTGCACAGCTTTCGGCGTGATGATGGTGTAGGTCATGCCGATCGCTCTGCCCGTTGTGCCCTGTATTCATCAAAAGTCATGTAATCGCCTGCTGCGTAGTCAGCACGGGCAGCTTGGATTTCAGCAATGTCCTCGGTCGAATCCTCATCATCGGGGAACAATTCGGCTTCCAAAAGTTCCCAAAGCTGATGCTTTTCAGCAAGTTCTAGTGATGTAATTGCTTCTAAAAGTGATTGAAATGAAATATCTACTTTTAGGGGTGTAATTTAAGCCGGGAAATCCTGACTAGGCCAGGAGCTAGGAGTCAGGAGCCAGAATCCAGTCCCTTCTTGTATTCTAGCTTCTGACTCCTGAATTCTATTACAGGCATAACGTTCCGCCTTAAGGAATACGCCTACTTTTACAGTATTCTCAGCCATTAGAATTTACATCCATTTTTAATTTTATTGATTTACGAAACTTGATTGCCATGTTTCACCCAGTTAGTCATATCAACCGTTTCCTATTCCGCATAGTCGCTGGGTAAACCAAACTCGGCTTCTAGTTCTGCTTGTTCGGCATCATCCGCATAGGGCGTAAGAATTTTGCAAAGCAGTAATCGCTCTTCCCGTAGAACTTCTCGCATGCTTGCCCTAATCAAGGCTTTCAATTCTTGGATTTCCATTTTTTCTCCTTAAATTTAAGTTTTATTTGTCTCTAAACGGGCGTATTCCTCAAGGCGGGAAGGTAATTAGTCACCGCAACAAGGCGGGGCTATTGCAAATGAAGGAAAAGTCAGT
>CAYXJG010000632.1:0-1506 GCA_964465285.1 uncultured bacterium | reverse complement strand
GCCGCGCCGCCCTAATAAAAATTTGGTTCACGTTATTTAATTCTCGGTCCTAAGATGGGGAAATAAAGTGGGGCACCCGTAAAATGGGTACTCCACCTTATTTTCTGGATGGTTTGGGGGGATTTATGATCACAGTAACCTATCGCACTACAGTTGCAACATTGATTTATTTGGGCATTATGGACAGTAAGCCAACCTATCCGATGTGATTGCGCTAGCGTATTCAGCAAATCTATACCTTGCCAGGTCATAAACTTAGTTTTTGAATTGGGGAAGTATAGTTCCTAGCAAGGGAACGAACGTGATACACAGTCTGTGGTGTAGAGCCAGCACAAAGGTGCCGCATCTTCCACGCCAAAAACTATGAGGATCTGGTAACACACTCTGTGGTGCGATCGCGTCTTGGTCACTGAATGTTCTGAGATATCTTACACCGTCTACCACTGATTCCGACCCCTTAAACCCCTAGCAGGTGAGCATCGAGCTATGTTTAATGCAACAGAACTTCTGATTGACGACTTCGTGAAAAAGCTTAAGGAAGGTTACCACCGTACCTACGGTGGCTGGAAAACAAACTACGAAGACATCATCGGTTGGGTTGGGTCGATGGCCCTGGAAAATATTGCCCGGAGCGACGCCCTTTATCACAACGTTGAGCACACGATTTTAGTCACCCTTGTAGGGCAAGAGATCCTGCGAGGAAAGCACATTCGAGAAGGCGGCGTGTCCTGTGAAGACTGGCTCCATTTCATTATTTCTCTGGTATGCCACGACATCGGCTATGTCAAAGGAGTTTGTCGCAAAGACCAAAATGGCTGGTATTCCACAGGCAAAGGGGACGAAATGGTTCAGCTCCCCCCCGGAGCATCTGATGCGAGCCTGACGCCCTACCATGTTGATCGGGCCAAGTTGTTTGTCAATGAGCGATTTGGAGGACATACCCTGATTGACGCTGAGGCTATCAAGCGCAATATTGAGCTGACCCGCTTCCCGGTGCCTAAGGCAGAAGATCATCAAGACACCACGAACTACGCAGGGCTAGTGCGGGCTTCTGACCTCATCGGACAGCTCAGCGATCCCCGCTACTTAAAGAAGATTGGGGCACTGTACTACGAATTTGTAGAAACAGGCGTTAGCCAAGCCTTGGGCTATAAGCATCCCGGCGATCTGCGAGACAACTATCCCAAGTTTTACTGGAACGGCGTATTCCCATATGTAAAAGATGGGTTAGCGTATCTAGAACTGACCCAGCAGGGACAGCAGGTGATTGCAAACCTATACTCTAATGTATTTGTGGTAGAGCATGAACGATTGGGACTGCAAGACCCCACTCTCGTGCATGCTGCTAGCTAAGGTTCAAGGATTCAGTCAATCCTGATTTAGGGAGGGCGGCGCGACACTCTGCGTCGCTTTGCAGCCATACCTTGTCAGGTCATAAACTCAGTTTTTGAACTGGGGAAATCCTGCGCACAGCGTAGAATTTCCCCAGTTCAAAAATTAAAATTG
>CAYXJG010000631.1:0-1519 GCA_964465285.1 uncultured bacterium | reverse complement strand
GGGTTAAGTGACGGTCAACTGAGTGTGCTCACGACTTGGCAAGTTTCACGAAAAAATAAGAGTTTGGGGCGCGCTAAGCGCGCCCCAAACTCTTATTTTTTCGTTGTGAATTTGAGAACCTTGCCAAGTCATGTGGATAACCATGTCAACAACCAGTAAGTTCCTGTTCCCCTCTCAAAATCAGCGAACCGACCGGCATTAGCCCCATGCCTACTTCGAAGACAAAGAGAATCTACCTGGAAGAGTGGGTCTAACGGGGAGCATCTTAGCTGAAAGAGATTGCTTGAAGTGCGGTGATGATTTTCTCGTTTGCTTTCGGGAAGGGGTACTCTGGCAGTTCCTCTAGGGTCACCCAGCGGATTTCATCACACTCAATCGGCTGGGGTTCTCCAGATTGATGTTGACAGTGATGGACGTTAAGAGTGACCCGAAAATGGCTGTAGGTATGGTCTACAGTGATCAGGCGATCGCCCACCACCACATCGATGCCTAGTTCTTCCTGGATCTCCCGCTCGATGCATTCTTCTACCGTTTCGTCTGGCTCAATCTTGCCACCTGGAAACTCCCACATGCCGCCTAGCAGCCCCTCCTGGCGACGACGGTCAATCAGAATCAGGCCATCACTGTTCCAAATTACGGCAACGCCAATCTTTTTGTGGGGGAGAGGAGAACGGGTTTCAGTCATCGGTAAGGTGGATTGAAAGTCAAATTGGTAGGCTCGGCATTCCCTCTGCCAGGGACAGAGAACGCAGGATGGCTCTTTGGGGGTACACACCGTTGCTCCTAGATCCATAATCCCCTGGTTAAAGTCCCGTGGAGAAGAAGGATCAATTAACGCCTCTGAAATTTCCCAGAGTTGCTTTTGAGCACGGTTGGGGGGAACAGGCAGGCTGGTGAGGCGTGCTAGTACTCGCTTAACATTGCCATCTAGAATAGCAGTTGGCTGGTCAAATGCCGCACTCAAAATGCCTCCCGCTGTGGTTTTGCCGATGCCAGGAAGCTGCATCGCGTCCTCAAGCCGATGGGGGAAAATTCCGCCATAGTCATGATGAATAATCTGGCTGGCACGATGCAGATTCCGTGCCCGTGCATAGTAGCCAAGCCCCTGCCAAGCCTTCAAGACAGATTGTTGGTCGGCGATCGCCAATGCCACTACTGTCGGGAACCGTTCTAGCCAGCGCAAGTAGTAGGGGATGACGGTATTGACCTGGGTTTGCTGGAGCATGATTTCCGACACCCAGATTTTGTAAGGATCACGGGTCATGCGCCAGGGGAGTTCTCGCCCATTTCTCCGATACCAGGTCAGGAGCGATCGCCTTAGCCAAGGAACTATGCTTAAAGAGAACTCCAACTCCAGATCCCTGGCTGTCGCCTTTGAATCTAGCCTTTTTGATCGCACGACATCTTTCGCTTTTTTGGGCACAAATTTTTTCCCGTTTACGTACTTTTCCAATCCTTACCAATGTCTTTAGCATAGGACTTGGCAAGTTTCACGCAAGAATAAGGGTTTGGGGCGCGC
>CAYXJG010000630.1:0-1522 GCA_964465285.1 uncultured bacterium | reverse complement strand
AGATTCTGACTCCTGAATTCTGACTCCCAGATTCTGACTCCTGAATTCTGACTCCTAGATGCGGACTGAGTCGTTATACCAATTCTTGATTTTGGATTTTCGATTTTGAATTAGCAAACCTATAGCTGGCATAGGTTTCAGGTTAGCTATCTGTAGTTCTACTTTTAAGAATTGGTGTTACTTTATGAAGAGAAGGCAACGGGCAATGTCCGTTGCCTTTTCTTGTAGCACCTTTACTCAATACTGAAGCATTGGGACTGAAGCATTGGGCATCTGTCAGCGAATGCTGTTATTAACTTTTGGGACTTACATATAAGACGGACGGACGTTCGGCCACCGTTTTTGGAGTCGCTCTGCGGTCTGCGCGGGTACGCATCAGGTTGGGGATGGGGAAAGCTGGGGATGAAGAGAGTTGAGGAGGGTATGAGCGCTGATGAATAGTGGGCGCAGGCGGGCGGTTAGGGCGCAGGCGGGCGATCGCCTCATCAATAGCTTGCTGCACGGCTAACTCTGACTCGTGTTTTCGCATGAGCTGTAGGCACTGCTGAATGTCGGCAGCACTCCAAACGACTGCATCATCCAATCCGCTGCCCGTAGGCGCTGGGGTTCGCAGTAGCCCCCAGCCTGCGATTTGGCGAACTGCAATGAGCCGGGTGACGGCGTTAGCGTGGGTCAAATCGTTTAGCAAATCTTGAAAGGGACGGGCAGGTGTTTTGGCGACAGGGTTCTCTCGGGGAGATTGGACAGCTTGCCCGGAACGCTGGGTCTTATCCCAGATAAGGATGCTTAATACTGCCAATGTTCCAGAAACCTGGAGCAGCACCAGGGTTGCTACCCAGGGCAGGGGTGCTTCTTGCCAGATATGGATCATGCCGCAAGCTGCACCAAATCCCCCCATTCCCGCCAGCAATGCTACCCAGAGGGAACGGTGATGTTTCCAGACGCGACTCTGGTGAAACCACTTGAGATTCAGTCGGCGTTCTTGAGCGAGATACACAGTAACGCCCACAGCAAAGGCGATCGCCCCGGAAAGGGTGAGTACCCAATTCCACAGCATCAGGGCAAGTATCAACCCCGACAGAGTGAGCCAGGGCCGAACGACTGGATGGATCGCGGGCAAACGAGTGGCGGAGGGGTGGCTTAAAAATTTTGGCTGAAAACGAGACGACATAGTGTGAGCTAAAGACAGGTGGGAAAAAGCTGAGCAGGTGAACTCGCGTTCGTGCTTGGTCGTGATTGCGTTGAGGTGAAGCTGTAGCATCATCAGATGCCTCTGCCTATGCCGACGCTACACGAATAAACGCGCGCAATCCTTATACTAATGGGTTCCTGCTAGAAATTCAGCCCTATGCAATCGGCGTATTCCTCAAGGCGGGAAGTTTTCCCAAGGATAGAATCCAGGAGCCAGGAGCCAGAAGCCAGCTCCCTCCTGAATTCTGACTCCTAGATTCTGGCTCCTGGCCCATCCACACGACCTGGCAAAGTTCTCAAATTCACAACGCAAAAATAGGAGTTTGGGGCG
>CAYXJG010000629.1:0-1525 GCA_964465285.1 uncultured bacterium | reverse complement strand
GCGCGCGGAGCGCGCCCCAAACCCCTATTTTTGCGTGAAACTTGCCAAGTCGTGCTCGATGACAGTTGAACAATCGATCATCGAGAAATTGAAGCGATTGCCGCATGAAGAACAACGGCAACTTTTAGATTTTGCTGAGTTTTTATTGCAGCAGGTCGAACACAGGGAGCCAATCTCTAAGGTTAATTGGCATAGTCCTTGTATCGGGATGTGGCGCGATCGAGAGGATTTGGAAGATAGTACGGCTTGGGTGCGTCAATTGAGACAACAGAGCCAGTGGTGGGCATTGCGCACCCTACGGATCTGAATTCCCGCTGGCAGTTGATGAACAGTGATGTCTTCTCCGTTAAATTTTAGCATTCTAATGTTGGAGCCAGGATTCATGCTTCAAGTCTGATGCCGAGCATAGCTGTCTTGGCTTGTCATTTAAGCCGGGAAATCCCAGATGGGCAAGGAGCCAGAATCTAGGAGTCAGAATTCAGGAGGGAGCTGGCTTCTGGCTCCTGTCTCCTGGATTCTATCCTTGGGAAAACTTCCCGCCTTGAGGAATACGCCGCTGTTTTGAGCATAGCTGTTTTGGTCGGGGGTAGTATCAGCATCAAAACTATTGATAATCAACCTGTTTGCTGAGCAGCCAAAGGCATTCAGGAACGGAACGAACATCTCCTCGAAAAAACAAACGAATACCCACCTCACGTTTCAAGAAGAACATTAGGCTGCATTCTGATGTAAAAGATCTTCTAAGATGGCTCTATGAGTTTGTTTACAGGTTGTTATGGATGTATCCGTCAAAATTCCACTCGCCTTTCATGTCACTCAGGATCAGTTTGAACAATTGGCTCTGACCAACCGGGATGTGGCAATGGAACGTACTGCGGAAGGGGAGTTGATTGTTATGGCTCCGACGGGGGGCAATACGGGCAAACGCAATGCGCGGCTGACGGCAATCCTTTGGGTATGGAATGAAACCGAGCGACTGGGTGAGGTGTTTGATTCATCGACTATCTTTCGCTTACCCAACGGAGCCAGCCGATCGCCCGATGCAGCTTGGGTTCAAATTGATCGATGGAATGCTCTAGCTCTTGGTGACCAAGAACGGTTTCCTCCTATTTGTCCTGATTTTGTGGTGGAACTGCGTTCTAGGACAGATACTCTGAGCGATATGCAGGACAAGATGGATGAATATATGAGCAATGGAGCACAGCTAGGGTGGCTGATTGATCCGCAAGCGCGGCAGGTGCATCTTTACCGTCCTGGACAATCCTCTGAGGTTTTCAATGCCCCCAATATCCTTTCAGGAGAACCTGTTTTGCCAGGATTTCAGTTAGAGATGCAGCCGTTTTGGATGTGAGCGATGAGGGCCGTCTGTAAAGCATTTTGCCCCATCCCCATGACCAGCACAATCGGGTGTACGAGGCTACTGAGCAGATCATTGGGCCTTGTTCACAATTGATTGATAAACGTCAATCCGTTGGGCAGCGATGTTGTCCCAGGTGTAGTGTTCGAGAATGAACTGATGAGGGCG
>CAYXJG010000628.1:0-1529 GCA_964465285.1 uncultured bacterium | reverse complement strand
GCGCCTGGATGGCGATTCAAGACCAACCCCACGAGAAGTTTGTATTCCCTGAGGAAGTCCTTCCTCGCGGTAATGCTCTCTAGGGAAGTTTCAAGAAAATAAAGCATCAGGAGAGGGGCGGCGCTCTATGCCGCTACTCAGAACACTAGGTTTAATGCACATGTATAGTGCGACAAGGAGGAGCGCCTGCTGAGCGGGTGCTCCTCCTTTATATTTGGACTATATTTGGATAGCAATTCTCACTTTGAAAAACAACTTGGCAAGTTTCACGAAAGAATAGGGATTTGGCGGGCGCTGAGCGCCCGCCAAATCCCTATTCTTTCGTTGTGAATTTGAGAACTTTGCCAAGTCGTTTGAGTAAATTCTAAGGTTGAATCAAACGTCTCAAGGAATAACAGGTGATAATTAAGCGCTTTCTATGGCAGCAAGGATGCCAAAACCGATAAACAAGGCACCCCCCAGGGCTGTCATTAGTCGCTCGGAAATGCGCCCGGCGATGAATTTGCCGCAGGCTACGGCAATGGCGGCACAGATAGCATGGCCCAGGACGGCTCCCAACAGCACGCCATAGGGATGGTGAGAAGAGGCCAGGGTAATGGTGGCAATTTGGGTGCGATCGCCCCATTCGGCAACAAACGTGAGGGTAAAGGCTTCCATCACTACAGCTCTGACCGACCAGGTGGCGATGCCCTGTTCTCGCTGCTCAACCGCTTCCAGAGCCTCGGCTTGTTCCCCATCTGGAATCTCTTTGCCGGACATGCGGCTGGCATCATAGAGCAGCTTTAACCCGAAGCCAATGAACAGAGCTATGGCAATGCCTCGAATATAGTGTGTGGGAAAAAACGATGCCAGTTGACCAATCCAGACCGACAAGATGGTCATGGCAGCCAACGCTGTCGTCACACCCAGAAATACCCACCGTCGGGAATGGCGCATGGCTAAAATAGCGCCAATAAAAAAGGTTTTATCGCCAAGTTCTGACAGCGTAATCAGCAATAATCCGGATGTAAATCCTGTCAAGAAATTCATGCGCTACTCCAATAGCTAGTAGTGGATTGAGCAGGCATGACGGACATCCAAAAAGACCCCACCAAGCCCACTCTTTCCGTGGACTCAGTGAAGGTCTCGCTGACAAATTAAAAAACTAATTTGCTACCTGAACCAGGCTCATCGCCAGTATGTTGATTCAGATAACGGGCTGCTATGGCCCAAGCTACTCCCCTTCAATAATTCAAAAAATATCACAATCTGGGTATAGAAATCGAATACATTGTCTAGATCCGTAGGGTGGGCATTGCCCACCACTGGTTCATTGTCTAGGTTCACGACTTGGCAAGTTTCACACAAAGATAGGGGTTTGGCGCGCGCCAGCCCCCTATTTTGGGTTGTGAATTTGAGAATTTTGCGGCGTATTCCTCAAGGCGGGAAGTTTTCCCAAGGATAGAATCCAAGAGACAGGAGCCAGAAGCCAGCGCCCTCCTGAATTCTGACTCCTAGATTCTGGCTCCTTGCCCATCCAGGATTTCCCG
>CAYXJG010000627.1:0-1552 GCA_964465285.1 uncultured bacterium | reverse complement strand
GAGCGCCCTACAAGCGCGAAGCTTCCTAAAATAAGAATTGCTGGGATCCTATTGCTTCCAATTCTTGAGGAAACCTTTTAAGGTTAAAGTAATGATTCGAGTCGTTGATGTGCCAGCTTTGACTTAGCGGCCTGAATAGGGCCGACTGTCAAGGTACTAAGTAGCTTGCACAATTAAAAATCAGATGTAAAATCCTGCGTCGCTCGCGCAGCGGGCGGCGCAGGATTTTATGGGTTTTGTCATTCATTGTGCCTACCTGCTTATCTCGCTGTTATCTCCGATGCGATTCGTGGTTCGTTTGTGGTCATGCTCTGAATGTTGCGCTCTTCTAAGTCCTTGAATTCTATTGGTCCTGAACCCGCTTGGTCGGTTCCCTCGTCTAGCTTTCGGTCTGCTGTCAAGCGAGGCAATTTCTTAGTAACGGCTGAGGTGATGCCACCCAAAGGAGGCAACCCGGCACACATGGTTGAAATGGCGATGCAGCTTCGCGATCGTGTCCACGCTGTCAATGTTACCGATGGCAGTCGAGCGGTATTGCGGATGTCATCCCTGGCGGCATCGGCCATTTTGCTCTACCATGGCGTCGAGCCTGTGGTTCAGGTGGCGTGTCGCGATCGCAACCGCATTGGCCTCCAGGCAGATCTGATGGGAGCACACGCCCTTGGTATTCGCAACGTGCTGGCGCTGACGGGTGACCCGACCAAAGCAGGTGATTATCCAGACGCCAAAAGCGTGTATGACTTTGAGTCCGTCAGACTGTTACAGCTCATTCAGAAAATGAACCAGGGGATGGATTGGAACGATACGCCCATGCCTGATGGTGCAACGGATTTGTTTGTGGGTGCAGCGGTTGATCCTCAGAGCCAGAGCTGGTCAGGCTTGCAGCGACGGTTTGAGCGCAAGATCAAGGCAGGAGCACAGTTTTTTCAAAGCCAGCTTGTGTGTGACTTTGTGCGACTTGAAAAATTAATGGATCAGGTGGCGTCTCAGTACGGCAAGCCAATCCTGGCAGGAATTTTTCTGTTGAAGTCTGCTAAGAATGCTCGGTTTATTAACCGCTGTGTGCCCGGCGTTCAGATTTCTGAGGAGATTATTGAGCGATTGGAGAAAGCGTCCAATCCTTTACAGGAGGGAGTGGCGATCGCCGCTGAACAGATCCGATTGGCTCGCAATATCTGTCAGGGGGTTCATGTCATGGCAGTGCGACGCGAAGATCTCATCCCCGAAATTTTAGATCGGGCAGGCATTCCATTGATTCAAGCTTCCCACCCTCAACTGTCGGTGTGAAACTGTTTGGAATTTTGCTTAAGTAAGCCACACATCAATAATCTCAAAAACAACTTGGCAAGTTTCACACAAAGATAGGGGTTGGCGACGCGCTCCGCGCGCACCAAACCCCTATCTTTGTGTTGTGAATTTGAGAACGTTGCCAAGTCGTGTCTCAAAACCAGGGGAGCGCCCCTCCGGGGCACTCCCCTGGTTTTGAGGTTGAGGTTATTAAGACTGACCTATTTAAGCGCGGTGCAAGCGCATCAAGTATATTGTATTGAGT
>CAYXJG010000626.1:0-1601 GCA_964465285.1 uncultured bacterium | reverse complement strand
AGCGCGCCCCAAACTCCTATTTTTGCGTGAAACTTGCCAAGTCGTGCATCCAGGATTTCCCGGCTTAAATTACAAGCCATGCAATCTGCCGTGACAAAACGGCTTGCTTCTCACGCCCTCGGCATTCTGCTCAGGATTAAGGATTAAACAACGTCTCTTTTTGATACTGGGGCACTCCGCGCCCTAGTATCCCATTCAATCACTCTCGGCTTAAGTTATCAGCCAATTCTCGTTCCTTAGAAAAAGATATCGAATGAGTTTGTGCGTCCTCGAAGAGCACCTGCTCCCGAAGCATCGAGGGTGATTGTGCAGCTCAGGTCTTCTGGCTCGAACTGGACAGGGATAGTACTTTCGTGGGTTGTTGGATTTGTCGCGTCTGATGCCGCAGTGCTCAGATTTATTCCAGGATTTAAAGGAGCAGCATCAGGCAGCCCGGATGCGATCGCCCTCTGGTCGGGGGCGTTGCTGGGTAGCGGGGGAAAATTGCAGGCATAGCTTGCCAGTGGGTTGCCCTGGTCGTTAAACACCCGCAGGTTATAGCCAAACTCCTTTGCGGCCATGCCAAATTGGTTGACGAATGTATAGCGCTGGAGGTAAGTCGAGAGCCCCCAAAGCTGTCGGTCAACGACTATATCCACTCGGCGAGGGGAATCTGGCGATCCGGGGTAGGCAAGCCAATGTTCGAGCAGTTTTCCACCAAATTGGCTTTGTGCCCACCATAGGCTGGGAGTGGTGAGGCCATCCTGAGAAACCATGTCGTCAGTGATGACATGGCGGTTGGACAGGTCTGCATCAGGATCGAGCAGGTCCAGCTCGACGAGGTCCTCTTCAGTGGTCATGATCTGGGGGGTCAAGTGTTGGAGAGCCGCTGCGCTCTCATGGGCGATCGCCCCCTCATCTGCCCAAACCTTTTGGCTGAACTCCGTTCCAAGAACTGTGCTGAACAGTCCTACACAGCCGGCCATCGCCATCGCCTTGACTGTTATTTTCCTATCCAGTGTGTCGTATCCCATCTGCTGATTATCCATATGCTTATGCCATGAATCGAATACCATCAATCCCAAGGGCTGCCAGACACCAACCCAGACCCTCAATCGATGGTGATGCTCGTGCTTATCTTCAATCGTATTCCGCTTCATCAAATCAACATCCGGCTAGCTACTTAGATGCTGCGTTTCACCGTAGAGTTCCAGCGGGCGATCGCCCTACGACTCAGGGTTCCATTTATTTCATGACTTGGCAAAGTTCTCAAATTCACAACGCAAGAATAAGGGTTTGGGGCGCGCGCCACATTCCCCAAACCCTTATTCTTGCGTGAAATTTGCCAAGTCGTGTTATTTAATTCTCATGCCTTAGTCAAGCGTTCCATAGAGTGACAGCCATGTTCACTTAACAGCCATGTTCACTTAAAGGATACCCCTCTAGAGAAGCAGCAAATCTCATTTTAGGAAGCTTCGCGCCCTACAGGCGCTCACTTGTACAAACCTAGGGAGCAAAGAGGTCGCCTCAGGCGACCTTTTTGCTCCCTAGATTTCCATAATGAGAATTGCTGTCTAGAGAGAGAGGTAAGCGCATTAAGGTAAGCGCATTAAATTTTATTC
>CAYXJG010000625.1:0-1603 GCA_964465285.1 uncultured bacterium | reverse complement strand
TGATGTGGAACTTGACCACGGTGGCTTCTTCGGGGCGTCCGATAGTGCGGGAGGCGCAGCCTTCGTAGAGGCGGAGCAGCGGGTCGAGAGCATCTAGGACTGAGATATGCACCCAAAGAGAGTTGGGGCGCTGCTGCCCGATCTTACTTTGGCGACAGCGTTCTGCGATGATTTCAGTGTTGCCCAGGCTCATCAACATCAGGTCGGCGGCAGTGCAGGCGTGCTGATAGCTGCCGAAGAGGGCTTTGATGTCAGCCTGCACGACAGGGGAGAGGTCTTTGAGCTTGGGACGACGCCCAAAGTGACTCAGGGCTAGATACACCAGTAAGTCCTGGCGGCGCTTCTCTGAGATGGCATCCCATTCGCTCTCATCGGTAGCTTGTAAAACGATTTTGAATGCCCGTTTGAGGGAGCCAAATTGCTCTTGGATAGGGGCACATCCGATTGCGTCTGACTGAATGGCTGTCTCTTCTTTCGTTGGAAGTCGTCCCCGCTCAGTGTAGAAGTCCATCAGGGGTTGCAGCAGTTCCCGGTACTGCTCAAACTTGTTAACCTGAATGCGAATCCGGGGTGCCCTGGTGCGGGAGCGGAAGCGGGAGGCCCGGAAGGTTTCTGCTTGGGCTTCATCTCGAAAAACAAGATAAATGCCCAGGGCGACGGGAATGGCATCGACGCCGAGTATTTGATCGATGTAAGTTTTGAGTTCTTCTTGCTCAAAGTATTTCTGGAAGGTGTTGCGGCTGGTGATAATGCCGTCGCCATAGGCAATGACGCCTCGGGTGCGGTCATCAATCAAGACCTGGGCGGCAACAATCAGGACTTTTTGGGTTAGGTTCCAGGCATTGAGCAGGGCGTCTCGCCGTTCGGCGGTGTCTTCGATAACGTTGATGACGTAGCCAAGGTTAACGATGTCAGCCAGGGTGTGTTCGGTGTCGGGACGGTAGTAGGGGTCCCATCCGGTGCTGGTGTGGCCGAGACGCTGGATGTATTCAATGTCGGCTCCGTGGCCGCAGCCGTAGTCGAAGTAGGTGGTGTCTGGGGTGAAGAGTCCGGCTTCGACGGCGAGACGGAGGGGTTTGGAGGCCGTGACGCGGGCGATCGCCGCTTTGTGCCGCTGGATTTTTGGATTTTGGATTTTGGATTTTGGATTTTGGAGATTAGAAGCAGAGGGGAATGGGCAGGCAAGGGCGTGGTTGTGAATTTCGATGGGGCGATCGCCGAGCCGTTGCTCCCAGGCATTTTGGAATCCAATGCCGCGAGAGTCATCGAGCAGACCCAGGACTTCTTCCTGGCGGGTCAGGTGGAGGAAGGTGTTGTAGAGGGGGTAATCGGGAGTGACGAAGGCATCCTTGCGGTGAAGGATAGGGGGATTGTGGGTGGTGCTGTAGTCGCGCTCGGTGGCCGTCATCGTCTCCAGGTTGACCTGGATGCTGCACTGGAGCGCGGGATGGGGATCGGTGTCGAAATCGGGGTAGAAGAGATAGATGACCTGAGGCTTGGCAAAACTAAATTTAACAAGGGTAGCGGCATCTACTTGGGGGGTGACTGAGTGGGCTTGAGCTTCGTAATGCTGAAGTTCTGGGGTGAGCGATCGCACAGCAGA
>CAYXJG010000624.1:0-1620 GCA_964465285.1 uncultured bacterium | reverse complement strand
CGCGCGCCCCAAACCCCTATCTTTGCGTGGTGAATTTGAGAGCTTTACCAAGTCGTATAAAAAAGGGGAGTGACATCACTCCCCTTGCGATACTGGCCTCGATACCACTTCCTTTGACGAATGGGATGCTGAAAAAGTGCCCGGTTTAAAAATTTATTCGCGTTATGATGAGACCAAGACATGAGAGAAACCTGTGGCTACTGACGGACGGATTGTTTGGAACCACTCCACCCACCTTCCTGGATTGATTCCAATTTTAGAAAAGCTGGTGACTGTAGACGGCATTCAGACCATCACGCCAGCGGTCATCAGTCGGGCTCGCTCTAATGCTCAGCAGATGCGGATCAAAGTATCTGTCCCCATCCAGGGTGGTCATAAGCTTATCGCTCGCAAAGGCAAAACGGCTCAAGAAGTTTTCGTCATCACCACACTGACAAAGAACCAGATTGAAGAGGCGATCGCCCAGATTTTGTCATAGATTTAGACACTCCCGATATCGACACTTCACGACTTGGCAAATTTCACGCAAAAATGGGGATTTGAGAACTTTGCCCAGTCGTGGACGCTTCTGATATGGATTCTGGTATGGAAAAGCAGGGGCACATCCATCACTGCCCCAAAAAACCACCTCATACAGAGGACTTAAGACATTCCTGTTTGCTCTAGCCGATCAAACTCTGCTTTGATGTCTGCCCACAGGGTTCGATTATTCGGATCAACCCGCAGCGCCTTCCTAAGGTATATTTTAGCTTTTGCATATTCCTGCTGATGAGTAAAGTGTCGGGCATACTGCTGATAAGCGATCGCTTGCCACTGCTTCACCTCCAGGTCAGAGGGAATACGCTGGGCCAGGCCATCCACTAGGGCGATCGCCCGTGCAAACCGCTTCTCCCGAAGAAACTCCTGAAGCTGTCGATAACTCGTCTTCTTTATTTGATTATCAACATTAGAAAGACTAGGACTGGGCTGAATTTCAGCGGAACATTGGTTAGGGTATCTCTGCTGAGAGCGCCGCTCCCAGGAATGAGCTTCATGCTTATTTCGTCGAGGATTTGATGAAACTGCTCGCTGTATTCGAGCAGAAGGCGTTGTCAATGCCTCCATCAGGTATTGGTAGGCATGGGTCAACTCAATAAACTTCTCCTTTGCCCATTCCGTATTGCTTGGGTTGACATCGGGATGATACTGACGCACGAGTCGCCGATAAGAGGTCTTGACCTCCTCAAACGAAGCCCCAGACTTCAACCCCAATAGTCGATAGCATTCTGTTAGCGTCATGGGCAATGAGTAAGGGCAGAACTACCAAAATTCTGCCACCAATAAATCAAATTAAATTTAGCAAATTTGTTCCTGCTTCGCTTAAAACATCACAAAATCCCAAACGTTTACCCACACGACTTGGCAAGTTTCACACACAGATAGGGTTTGGCGCGCGCTCCGCGCGCGCCAAACCCTATCTGTGTGTTGTGAATTTGAGAACTTTGCCAAGTCGTGTACCCAACAGCTAGCACCTTGCTGAGAGCCTATCGTCGGGTGCACCCCACGTTTGCAAATTCATGGCCCTCACTCTAAACCCCTCTCCCAAGCTGGGCTACTGTGTATACACATCTCGGCTCGGAT
>CAYXJG010000623.1:0-1621 GCA_964465285.1 uncultured bacterium | reverse complement strand
AAACCATTGCCCTTCTTCTTTGCCCACGGTAGTAATCATCAACCGATAGGTTTCCCGATCCGCTTCTCGCCACTTACCCGCCTTCAAGAGGTTTTCAAGGGTCTGATATTTCGAGTCTTGCGCGATGGTGTTCAGATTTTGCAGCAGTGCCATCACATCATCACTGAGCTTTTCAGGGCGAGGATATTCTTTCAAGCAGGTAGCCGCTAAGTCTGCCGCTTCACTCCCTTGCTTACATGCCGCTTCGATTACTGAATTTAACCATTTAGGCGGCAGTTGTGCCGTGTAGAGCAACACGGTTTCTCTCCAGATGGCCCCTGTCCAGTTTTGCAAAACCAGTTGAGCATTTTTCTGAATCGTCGCTTTATCTGGAGTCTTAACCAACTGAGTCGCTGCAAAGAATCCCTGGAAACTAGCATGGGGAAATTCATACTCGCTGGGTTCTCCCTCGACCAGTAGTTCACTCACCTCAATCATTTGCTTGAGCCAGTCTGCTGGAGCAACCTCCTCCTGTTGAAGAACCGATCGCTGTCCCAAAAATTTCAACAGGGATTGATGGGGAACATTGAGCCGATCAGCCCTTACCATTGTCAAAGCCAGTTCCCGTAAAAGTGCCTGACTGTTCTCGAAGGGCAACACCATCTGAATACCCCGTGACCGTGGGCGATCGTCTAGTTGCAGTTTACAAATGCCACGATAGAGGCCAATCCGCTGCCTGGGGAGTTCTCTCGTCGGGTCAAACCGATGGAATGTAACCAGCATATTCAGCAGCAGAGGATTTTCTGCCATGTAGCCCAGTTCATCCTGGCGGCTTTGCAACTGGCTGATGAGACTGCCTGACCGCTCCTGGGCGACTTCTTTGGCACGACGATATTGCCGCCGACTGCGACAACATTTTTCCTGACAAAGATACCACCGCCGGATAAAGTCTTCCTGTTGCTTAGGGTTGAATTTATTAACGTAGAGGGGAATTGTAGGCTTTTGCGCCACATAATCCTTGAACCCTGCCGGACGAGAGGTAAGAATAAACACCGATTGATCGTATTCATTCATTTGCTGACTCAGCCATTGGCTCACCTTGGGACGCTTGCTGGGGGGAACCTCATCAAAGCCGTCAAACATAACCAGTGCCTGACCTTTTTCCAGAATAGTTTTGGCCCAGTTAGTTGGTGGTTTTAAGCTTTCTGCCAGGTTGGGGATATGGTGTTTGTTGATCAGCGTTAGCAGCGTGGGTGGGTTTTCTTGGGTCAAGATGCCGTTCTCTTTGTTGCTGTAGTCTCGCAGCCGCAACAAGATAGGAATCAGCTTTGGGGCACGGTAGCGCCGCTGTTTCCGTTGTCCATAAATCAGGGCAATGTGCCGCAACAGAGTGGTTTTGCCCATGCCACCCTTCGCCTGAATCACCATTTTGCGAAACTTGCGGTCGTGGCGCGATCGCCGCAGCAGTTTCCAAATATCAAG
Source organism: uncultured bacterium (assembly GCA_964465285.1). Classification (GTDB taxonomy): domain Bacteria; phylum Cyanobacteriota; class Cyanobacteriia; order CAKZMO01; family CAKZMO01; genus JBCCWF01. The sequence goes on along the minus strand of CAYXJG010000623.1, from coordinate 160 downwards.
ATTCTCAGACATCAATTCTGCATCTCGCTTCCACCGCCCACGCTGCCGAGGATCATCCAACCTGCCCAGCGCGCCCATGCCAATGGCTCCACTCAAGTCCAGGGGCGATCCCTGTCTAGGTGTTAAATCCGTGAGATAGAAATATACAGACGCTAGGGTT
>CAYXJG010000622.1:0-1641 GCA_964465285.1 uncultured bacterium | reverse complement strand
GCCCGCTGCTCTTTTCTTCCGGTATCTTTTTTAGCCGCAGATCCCTTATGGTGGCTGTTAACGCGACAGAGTAATCTCAGGCTCTGAGGAGGTCGTCGAAGAGTCACCTACGACATCTACGGCGATATTGGCTTGGTTAGCGTGAAGGCTTGATTCCAGAGCATCGATATCCGCATCGTTCGCCTGCAGGGCATTAGTCAGAATGGAGGCAGGATACTCTTCATGGGGCCATGCAAAGGCGTGACGGAATGCAGCAGATTGACAGGCTTGCAACTGCTCGAAGCTGATGATGTCGTGGGTCAGTAAGTTTTCATACTCAAAGGGCAAACGGACGTTGTGCAATCCAGCGTTATCTGTACAGATGGCAATGTCTACCCCTGCCTCAAAACATCGGTCAAAGACAGTTTTTAGCTGATGAATGTCCTCTAGGGTTCCTGTCTTAGTGTAGGTAGTTGGACACACCTCAAGACATTGGTTCCGAGCTGCAATATCTTTTAGCAATTCGGGGTGCTTGAGAGGAATCTGAATGCCATGACCGATGCGCATTAGATAGGGCAGCAGTTCTGGATAGCATCCATCCTCTGTTTCATAGACGTGACCTGTGGTGTTGAGGCCAAGCGATCGCGCGTAGGCATACAAGTCTACAAATTCATGGAGGCGATCGCGATAATGGGCATCTCCCCCTGCAACATCAACAGCACAGACATGGGGCTGCATCTGAGCCGCTAAGTCTACAATGGCGCGATTGACTTCATAGGGCAAGCGGGAGTGCATGCAGAGAATTTGGCGCATCACGATAGGATATTCTCCCACTTGGCTAGCTTTGCTGACCGTATGCACCACCTGGTTCATCTGATCAATCCGCTCATTCTGGCTCAAATGCTCAGGTGTCCGAAGATATGGCGTGTAGCGCAGTTCTAGGTAGGCTAGATTCTCGAAAATATACGCACCTCGCATAAGGCGATAGACGAAATAAGGCAGTGTATCTTCGGTTTGAACATGCTCGACAAGGGTGTGTAATTCTAAATATTCATCAAGAGTTTTGCGCGGACGGGTGTAAAACTCCTCGAATTCGTTGTACTGTGGGAACCGTTTGGCAAGTTCATCGCCGCTACGCTGGAAGTAGCGCCATAGCACCCTAGGAACGACCGAGCCGCCTAGATGGCGGTGCAATTCTGCGTAAAGAGCCATGTTGACCTCCTGGCTATCTAAAAATTATCGAATGAAGATAAATTGAATGAATGATAAATCGAATGAATGATAAGTGAATGATAAGTAGGTGAGCACAGTCAAATATGAGACCTGCGTCGCCGCGCAGCGGGCGGTGCAGGGTCTTATATCTGGTTTTCATTGTGCCGAGCTACTTAAAAACAGCTAATAATGAAAAGGGCAGTGAACTGGATGTCTGTGTGGACTCAGTGGAGATAGGGACTTAATGAATTGCCAACGTGAATTTTAGATACTCCAAAGTAGCTAGTGTCTTTGGTGCCTGGGCTGATAGGAGGCAGAAACTAGCAAAAATAACAGGCTTGCAAAGCGCTTGCCTGCTTAGATCTACTCAAAATTGGGTTCTCCTTCAACAGTAGAACCGAAAATAAAATTCACTACTCAAACAGCTGAGAACATTTAGTTGAGAACATT
>CAYXJG010000621.1:0-1649 GCA_964465285.1 uncultured bacterium | reverse complement strand
ATCAAAAATACCGTCACATCTCCCAACAGCTTCTAGGCGCAGAACCCAATAATCCTGACTTTAAAAACAGATTGGCCATTTCGTATGAAAAACTCGGTGATACCCATAGCGCCCTGGGCCATCTGGACAAGGCGCTCGGATTTTTTCAAGAACGATCTAAACTTGGAAAAGAGCTTTATGAAGCCTATCCGAAGCATGTATCCTATAAAAACGGATTGGCCATTTCGTACGCCAAATTAGGCGTGTTCAACAGGGATAATTTAAAAGACAAAACCAAAGCACGCCATTATTTACAGCAAGCGGAAACGCTTTGGCTCGAATTGGTGCAGGATGCACCGCAGGTAGTAGAGTTTCAGCGGTTTTTGGGAATGGTGCAGCGTGATTTGAAAGATTTGTAAGCCATGTGCTTGGGTTCCTGTTCCTCGGTTTTGCGGCCCTCTCCGTTGCGAGTATATTCGTAGCAGGAGGTATTCCTTAGCGAAGGGTTTTACCCCCCCTAGCTACTTCGGTAGTGCCTCAAATGGGTGGTTGAGGCTCTTAGATGAGTTGATTGTCAATTTTTCCAGTGATGCTAGCAACTGTTTTAAGGCACTACCAACAATTCGATGTAGTTGACATTGACTGCATCGAGTTCTCGGGTGACGGAAAAATTGAGCGTCAGGAACGTGCCCTTCAGGTCATTTTGGAGGTGATTCAGCTCTGTGCTCTTGCCGCATCCCCGGTACCCCACAAACAAGATCCGCTGATGGGCGTCCATATCGTCCTCCAGCCGCCGCTGCAGCCGTCCGCGTGGGTTCTGGCCGCGTGCGGCGCGGACATCCACATACCATGCGTCCAACTGGTCGATCTCAACCGGCTGCTGGCTGAAGTTTCAGCGGATTTCGCGGAGCTGGGTGGCGATCATAGGATCAAATTTAATCAGGAATCCTTGAAAACATAGGCAGCATGCCCGAGAGCTGCAACTGCTGCACAGAAGGGGATAGCTCCCCGCTCACATTACGAAGCAGATAGCCCCGCCACAATCTCCTCAAAGCGCGCTTCGCCGATTTGCTGTCTGATTTTTTCCAAATAACTCATCGGCACCCCCTCATTCGGCGAGCCGATCTGCTTGAATATCTGATAGGACTGGAGAAACAATGGCAGCGCCTCCTCGGGCTTGCCCTGCTGCTGGAAGATGATGACCGCCATGTTGGTCAGCGTGATGGCCAGGCCATTGATGTCCCCGATTTCGCGGCAAATCTTCAAATCTTGCTCAAAGAACCGCAGCGCCTCCTCATAGTTGCCTTGAGCTTTATGAATACTGCCAATATTTCCTAGCGTCGTACTCTCCCCCGATTTGTCCCCGATTTCGCGCTGAATGCGAAGGCTTTGCTCCAGATACTGAAGCGCCGTCTCGTAGTCTCCGCGAGCATAATAGATGTGGCTGATGTTGTTCAAGGTGGTCCCTTCCCCAGATTTGTCCCCGATTTCGCGCGCAATGCGAAGACTCTGCTCCAGATACTGAAGCGCCGTCTCGTAGTCACCGCGAGCCTTGAATATCTGGCTGATGTTGTTCAAGGTGCTCCCTTCCCCCGCTTTGTCCCCGATTTCGCGTGCAATGCGAAGGCTCTGCTCCAGATACTGAAGCGCCGTCTCGTAGTCTCCGCGAG
>CAYXJG010000620.1:0-1666 GCA_964465285.1 uncultured bacterium | reverse complement strand
GCCCGCTGCTCTTTTCCGGGTACTTTTTTAGCCGCAGATCCCTAAGGGTGGACATTGGTGATAATGAGAAAAGGACTGAAGTTCGAAAATTTTTTGATGAATTCTCCTTATTTAGATAGACTCTTTTAGTATTAACTGAATAGAATCTGTTGTCGAATAGAAGTGTTGATTAGAAGATCGCAATAACAGCTATCCTGCCGGACATTGCCCCAATCATTCTTGTAGGAACCCTCTTAGGTGTTTTCTTGATTTAAGTCATCGGCCAACGCTAGGGCATTGTTGCCAAATAGACACAACCCATCCCAAAAGTGCGATACTCCCATTTAAGATGTCTTAAGTGGAAATTATTTGGAAACTCTAGAGGTATTCAAGCTATCCAGTAGCTAGCTGCTGCTGAGTTCTAGGATATTTTCCCTTCACTATGAAATCGCTACCCCAGATGATCAGACGTTTTACCCTCAATTTAGACGTGGGGCATATTGCAGAAGCAATTCAGATTGATGCAGATGAAGACCTGCGGGTAGCCGCTGATATGCTTGGTCTTCAGTCTCCATCGCCTGTGCTGGTCATTGTTGGAGGAGCAAGCAAGCTGAGCCAGAGGGATTTTGAGCGGCTTCAGTCACTCTTTGCCCAAGTCCTGGCCCCCCTCGCCCAACGCCTCAACATGACGGTTGTTGACGGCGGCACAGATGCGGGAGTGATGAAGCTCATTGGTCAAGCCCGTCATAAAATGAGAGCCACCTTTCCTTTGATTGGGGTGGTTCCAATTGGACTAGCAGACTTTCCAGGGACGCCTTTTAATCTGGCAACGGATTCGTCGCCCCTAGAAGCGAACCATACACACTTCATACTCATACCAGGATCTGACTGGGGATGTGAGTCGCCCTGGATTGCAAAGCTTGCCTCAGTTGTCGCAAAGGACGAGCCCTCTGTGGCAATTCTGGCGAATGGAGGCGAAATTACCTGGCTTGATGCGCAGCAAAATATTAAAGCGGATCGTCCAGTTATTGTCGTAGAAGGGAGCGGACGCACGGCTGATATCTTAGCCCATGCCCTTGATGGCGATATCGTTGATGCGCGTGCTCAGGAGCTGCTTGACTCTAAGCTGCTACGGTCGATTGATATGGCTAGTGATTTCCAGGTTATTGCTACCCAATTGCAGCAGATTTTGGGAGCACCCCATCTCCGGGATTCGTAAATCGCTGATTTTTTAAGGGAACCGCATCATGGGATATGGGGCGATCGCCCCTGGGAGTTCCAGTGCGTCGTTAACCAGCGAAACTTGCCAAGTGGTAAATTCTGATGATGGAAATTCGGCACAATCCCTGCCAGTTTTTGTCGTTGGCAGTCACCCGCCCGCTCTCAGCCTTTCCAATCAAACTCTTATCACTTCCTCAGATTCAGGTCAGAAGAGACTCAGACTCTCCTAGCACCATAGAAGTTAAGCAAGGGAACACATCAAACATCCCCTTAACTCACTAAAGAAACATCAAGGAGTTTGAATTATGAAGCGAATTATTACTGTAACTTTGACTGCGATCGCCGCCGCTACCATTGCCACTCCCGCCCTCGCCCTTGAAGGTCGTCATGCTGAAGAATTTCATTCTGGTCTGGGCAATAAGGTTTCTGGCCGCACTGAGCAAGAGTTCTACGAAGGTCTGGGCAA
>CAYXJG010000619.1:0-1677 GCA_964465285.1 uncultured bacterium | reverse complement strand
TAAGTAGGGACGGTGGATTTTGGGCGAGCCTCGACCTTTAGCCGCCAAACCGACGGATAATGGCAGAGGCAAATTCCGAACACTTGAGCGGAGAATCTACCCGGGGCTCCATCAGTCGTGCCAGGTCATAGGTGACTTCTCGATTGGAAATCGCGGCTCCGATGCCTTCCTTAATCAGGTCTGCCGCTTCCGTCCAGCCCATAAATTCCAGCATAATCACCCCCGAAAGAATGACAGAGCCAGGGTTGATGCGGTCAAGTCCCGCGTGTTTGGGGGCAGTGCCGTGGGTCGCCTCGAAGATGGCACATGTGTCGCCAATGTTCGCTCCTGGCCCCATGCCCAGGCCACCGACAATCGCTGCTGCGGCATCAGAGAGATAGTCACCATTCAAATTCATGGTCGCCAGAATGGAATACTCATCAGGGCGCGTTTGAATCTGCTGGAAAATGCTGTCGGCAATGCGGTCATTGACCATGACCTTGTCTTTCCATTTGCCATGGCCGTGGGTGTCCCAAATACTATCCAGAATACTTTTCACCTCGGTGCAAACTTCTTCCCGCTTTTCAGGGGTCAGCGCATCGTAGCCCGGTTCCACCTTGCGGGCATTGTCTTCGATGGGAAGGTCTGGGTTTGCCTCTTTGTTGCTGAGCACCCAGGATTCCCGTTCGATAACGCACTCGTCGCGGAACTCAGTCCGGGCAAGCTCGTAGCCCCAGTCCCGGAACGCCCCCTCGGTATACTTCATGATGTTGCCCTTATGAACGAGGGTGACCTGCTGCTTGGGTTTAGGGAGGCGCAGGGCATGCTTGATAGCGCGGCGCACAAGGCGCTGGGTGCCAAATTTGCTGATGGGCTTGATGCCAATGCCAGAATCTAATCGGATTTGCTTTTTCCCATGCTCTGGAGTAGCAGGAATAAAGTCTTCGTTCAGTACCTTAATGAGGCGATCGCCCTGTTCGCTCCCCTGCTTCCACTCAATGCCGAGGTAGATATCTTCGGTGTTTTCTCGATAGACGATGACATCTAGCTTCTCAGGAGTTTTGTGGGGGGAGGGTGTGCCCGCGTAGTATTTGCAGGGACGCACACACGCATAGAGGTCATTAATTTGCCGAAGAGCCACATTCAATGAACGAATGCCGCCGCCGACTGGAGTCGTTAGAGGCCCTTTAATAGCAACTCCATAATGGGCGATCGCCTTCAACGTATCCTCAGGCAGATATTGGTAGGTGCCATACACATCACACGCTTCGTCCCCAGCATAAACTTTGAACCAGACGATCTGCCGCTGTCCACCGTAGGCTTTCTTCACTGCCGCATCAAATACCCGCTGCGCAGCAGGCCAGATATCAACGCCTGTCCCATCTCCTCGAATGAATGGAACGATTGGCTCATCGGGAACGATTGGCTCACCGTCCTTAAAGGTAATGCGAGCACCTCGGGTTGGGGGAATGATTTTTTCGTACATAGCAACCTACTTAACTAAAAATTTTTAACTAAGGAATAAAGATTGAATAAAATCCAACTTTAGTGGGGCAGCGTGGCGATGCCGTGCCGCCCGACCAACACCTGGCTCAAATTATTGAATTCTCGATCCTTTAGGACAAGACATTCAGCCACCGTGCAAATCAAGAAGTTTGCATCCGATAGGAGCAGAATGTCCTCAGCAGAATGTCCTCA
>CAYXJG010000618.1:0-1722 GCA_964465285.1 uncultured bacterium | reverse complement strand
CCCGGCTACTTAGGGACTTGCAAGAAAATAAAGTACCCGGAAAAGAGCAGCGGGCTGCGCCCGCTGCTCTTTTCCGGGTACTTTATTTAGCCGCAGATCCCTTGCCTCTATTTTATGGATGGGGAGCATCCCACTTTTGCAAATTGATTAATTTTGTTTTATTCACGACTTGGCAAAGTTCTCAAATTCACAACGCAAAAATAGGGGTTTGGCGCGCGCGAAGCTTGCCAAGTCGTGCAATAAAACAAAAATGGGATGCACCCTTATGGATGTTTCCCCATTCTTATCTTCAAGTAATATAGCAATATGCACTTATAGCGCTGTGCAGGCGCATTAAGTACAGTATGTTAAGTGGCGGCGCTCTGCGCCGCCACTTAATAAATTTGGGTGTGCTTAACCAATTTGCACACCGCTATGGGTTAAGACATTGGAAGAGAGTGTATCCCCTGCTGCACGAAGGATACACTCTTGAACCTAAACCCGTAGGGCTATATTGAGGGCGATCGCCCGAAAGTCTCTCGCTCAACTGTCTGCGTTTTGACATACAACTCTTCCATGAAATCGAACACTGCTGGCTCACAGTCAGATGCCCTAGATACCTCTACCCTGAGCGAGGGCGCATCTGATGCTGATGAATTGAAGACGACTGATCTGACCGCGACGGAGGCAACGTTGAGCGGAGGAACAGACTACCGCATTGACCGCTGGCTCTCGGCGCAGATGCCTCATCTGTCTCGATCGCGCATTCAAGGACTCATTGAAGCCGGTCGGGTGCTTTTGAATGGAGAACAATGCACGACGAAAAAGCAGACGGTCGTCGTAGGCGATCGCCTCTCCATCTCAATTCCCGATGCCCAGCCCCTGTCCCTTGAGCCAGAAGCTATTCCACTGGACATTCTGGTGGAGGATGGGTCGCTCATCATCATCAATAAGCCTGCCGGGATGGTTGTCCACCCAGCACCAGGACACGACTCGGGTACCCTTGTTCATGCGCTGCTGGCCCACTGTCCTGATTTAGCCGGTATTGGCGGAGTAGAACGTCCTGGCATTGTCCACCGCATTGACAAGGATACAACCGGGGCAATCGTGGTGGCGAAGACAGAACAGGCCATGCAGTCCCTCCAGTCACAGATCAAGGCGAAAGAAGCCCGCCGGGAATACCTGGCAGTGGTCTACGGCGCGCCTGCCCCAGCCAGCGGAACAGTGGACAAGCCCATTGGCCGTCATCCCACCGATCGAAAAAAAATGGCCATTGTTTCAGCAGAGAAATGGGGACGCACTGCTGTCACCCACTGGCATGTAAAGGAACGGCTGGGCAACTACACCTTGATGCACTTCCAGCTTGAAACAGGACGCACCCACCAGATTCGGGTTCACTGTGCAGAGATGGGGCATCCCATCGTCGGTGATCCAATTTACAGCTCCGGGCGATCGCTCGGCATCAATCTTCCGGGACAAGCCCTCCATGCGTGGCGGCTGACCGTGCGCCACCCGCTTACCCAGGAGTGGATTGAGGCGATCGCCCCTCTTCCTCGCCATTTTGAGCGGTTGCTTCAGGTTTTGCGACGGCGAATGTAGGTTGCCCATGTACTCATCGTTCCAGCAATTCTCATGGTGGAAATTTAGGGGGCAAAAAGGTCATCTGAGGCGACCTTTTTGCCCCCTAAACCGATACAAGTAAGCGCCTATAGGGCGCGAAGTTTTCCAAAATGAGAATTGCTG
>CAYXJG010000617.1:0-1731 GCA_964465285.1 uncultured bacterium | reverse complement strand
TTCCGGGTACTTTATTTTCTTGCAAGTCCCTTAGGCTTTCTCAATAAGCTGGGCTATGATGATGAAGAGCACTTGTACTAACATGGGGCGACATTGCATCATGGTCAAGGTTTTGCACCTTTCTGATATTCACCTGGGTAGCGGCATTTCCCAAGGATTTACCAACCCCGCTACAGGTCTGAACACACGCTTTGAAGATTTTGTGGCGATGCTAGAGCGCTGCATTGACCGAGCACTGTCAGAGCCCGTGGATTTAGTTTTGTTTGGGGGTGATGCCTTTCCGACAGCAACGCCGCCCCCTTTTGCGCAGGATGCCTTTGCTCAGCAGTTTCGCCGCCTGGTGGATGCCCATATACCAACGGTTATGCTGGTTGGGAACCACGACCAGTTTGCTCAAGGCCAGGGGGGGGCAAGTTTGTGCATCTACCGGGCCCTGGGCGTGCCTGATGTGATTGTGGGCGATCGCCTGGATACCCACATCATTCATACTCAGAGCGGTACTGTTCAGATTGTGACCTTGCCCTGGGTAAACCACTCAACCCTGCTCACGCGGCCTGAGACCGAGGGGCGCTCTATTGCCGACATCAATGAGCTGCTGCTGAGTCGCCTGCGAGCTGCATTGGAAGGTGAAATTCGTCAGTTGGATTCCCAGATTCCCACCATTTTGCTGGCTCACGTTATGGTAGACACTGCTCGATTTGGAGCCGAACGGTTTCTTGCGGTCGGCAAGGGATTAACAGTTCCGATGGCGCTACTGTGTCGCCCCTGTTTTGACTATGTTGCCCTAGGCCATGTCCATCGCCATCAAGTCCTTGCCCATGATCCTTTGGTCGTGTATCCCGGAAGCATCGAGCGGGTAGACTTCAGCGAGGAAGGAGAAGAAAAAGGCTTTGTCCTGGTAAATGTGCAGCGAGGAGCGACATCTCTCGAATTTTGCGCTCTCCCGGCCCGGCCTTTTCGTACCATTCGCATAGACGTTTCAAATGAGGAAAATCCCCACGCCGTCTTGCTTGACGCAATTCAATCGGCTCCTATTGATGATGCTGTGGTGCGCTTGATCTATCGCATTTGTCCCGAACAACTGGATGCGATACGGTCGTCAGATATTCAAGAAGCATTGGGGCGATCGCACACGTATACGGTTCATCCAGAACTGGTAAGTCAGCTCGCCCGTCCTCGCCTTCCCGAGTTAGGGCTAGGCCACGACTTGTCACCGCTTGAAGCCCTAAAGAACTATTTAGAACATCAAGAAGGGCTGCACGACTTGTCGAAGGACCTGCTGGCAGCGGCGGAGGGATTACTGTCTGATGATGACTCCTATGCCCCCTCACTGACAGCGGCTTCCTCCCTTGAGCTATCAGAACAGCCCCCTGCTCGGTCTGTTTACGACGGATCTTCTGGCTATGCCAATCCTCAGCACTCTGCATCTGAGCATTCTGCTTCCGATCACCCTGCATCACACGTAGAGCCAACCATTAATCAATTACGCCTGATATAACCCCCCATCAATGCTCATTAGGAAAGCAGGCAACATTTTTGGCCCAAATTTTAGGGGACATCCCTCTGGGATATGCTACCCAGGGAAATTATTCGTACACCATTCCGCAAAGATTCACGACTTGGCAAAGTTCTCAAATTCACAAAGAAAGAATAGGGGTTTGGGGCGCGCTCCGCGGGCCCCAAACCCCTATTCTTTCCTAAAACTTGCCAAGTGGTGAAAGATTCTTACCT
>CAYXJG010000616.1:0-1737 GCA_964465285.1 uncultured bacterium | reverse complement strand
CACGCAAAATAGGGGTTTGGGGTGCGCTCCGCGCGCCCCAAACCCCTATTTTTGCCTTGTGAATTTGAGAACTTTGCCAGATCGTGTGTATTTCATGGGTCAATCGGCAGCGTCTGTAATCGGAAAGGTCAGAGATTCCCGTACAAATCGCGGTACACTCGACGCATTCCCATGACCGATCGTCAGGATGTGCTTGAACTCAGCAATTCCCATTTTGGAAACTTCGCGCCCCATGGGTGCTCACTTGTATAGGTTTAGGCAAGAAGGTCGCCTCGGGCGACCTTCTTGCCCCCTAAATTTCCATAAGTGAGAATTGCTGGCTTGAACTGCCTGGGTTGGATCGGCTAAATTGGAGCCGCTAGATTGGAGCCGCTTGTATTAGCATTGGGTATACGATGTCATCTCCTACACAGGATTCTCATGCAGAATTCCCCGTTAACGGCTAAGCAATCCGAAGGGGCTGAGGTCGCTTTATCGCTCAGCCATAGTTCTGACTCGTCCCTGGATGACCTCCTCGCTGTGCTGCAATGGGGAAGCTTTTATGAGCGATGGGATGCGGCTAAGAAAATTCCTGAGCTAAGCCATCGCGCTCAGTATCCAATTGAGCTACTCATCTCCCAGTTGGTGACTCTCCTGGAGGAGGATGAAGATTGGGAACTAGCCTGGTTTATCACGCGAATCCTTGGGGACCTCCCTCACCCCGAAGCGATCGCCCGTTTGGTTCATTTGGCCCGGTCCTCTCTGGATGAGGAGGTCACTGAATCGGCAGTCATGGCACTGTCGCAGCAGGGGGCTGAAGCGATCGCTCCTCTCACCGAACTGCTTCATTGTCCAGCGACTGGTAGGGTTGCCGCCCAAAGTCTGGCACAGCTCCAGCATCCAGCAGCGATGGAGGTATTGATGCAGATTGCGAATGCTGCCGACCCATCGATCCGAACTCTGGCGATCGCTGCTCTCAGCCATTGCCACGATTACCGCCATCCTGATCAGGTCTTTTCACTGTTGATACAAGCACTGCATGACCCCGTTGCGAGCATTCGCTGCTCTGCTCTGGCTGGGTTAGGGGGATGGGCTAGCTTCTCCGATTTACCAATGTCGAGCACTGCCTTAATCGATCAGGTGCATCCCTTCCTGTGGGATGGCGATACAGCGGTGCAGCAGCAAGCGATTCTTACCCTTGGACGTCTAGATACCCCCGTAGCGATCACCCATCTGGGGACAGTTCTGAGATCGCCTACCCTGCCTGAGTTCCTCCGCATCCATTTGATTCGCACTCTGGGCTGGAGTCAAACTGCCGAAGCCATCACAGAATTGTCTCAGGAACTCCGGCAACAGCTTGTTCAAGCTCGGTCCGCATCCTTGACTTCTGCACCGTTCAGATTAGCGCAAGAAATCATCGCTGTATTGGGTCGGATCGAGTCAGACTCCCTTGCGCCCCTGGCAACTCAATGCTTGCTGGACGTGCTGCAAACCAGCGAACCCGTTGACCAACACCCTCCTCTGCGACAGGCGATTGCCTACAGTTTGGGATGCTTAGGTCAGCCTGACGCTCACCCTGCCTTACGCGCCCTCACAACTGATGTCGATGAGCGAGTCAGATATCATGCGATCGCCGCGCTAAGCCGCTAACAGGCCGAGCAAGCGGGCAGGAGCCGGATTGAAGTCCCCCTCCCACTCTGGGATACTAAGTACACATAAGTTATCTGGCCTAGCTAATGCTGGGCTTGATCCTCCCTA
>CAYXJG010000615.1:0-1768 GCA_964465285.1 uncultured bacterium | reverse complement strand
ATAGCTGAGAAGAATTGATTTAAGAGGCATCATTTCAAAGAAAACTTATCCTCTGAGTAAAACTAAAAATTTAATAACAAAAAACTCAAGAGTCATGAAAAATCCGGGGTGCATCCCATTATTGTTGGGTGGGCGAGCTGCGCCTGCTCACCCAACAAAACAAAATTAATCAATTTGCAAAAGTGGGATGCTCCCAAAACCTGTGACCCCAAGCCGTGACGTAATCATTAACCTTGGAGCAAAAATTGCGGACGAACGTGCAATTCCCTTAAGACGTGACGTTAGGATGATAATACTCGCAAGACAACAAGAACTCAAGCAGATCCACAATATTCAAGGAATTAGGCTGACGGCTTATAACTTAAGCCGGAAATGTTTGAAGGCGGGATACTGGGACGTGCGTCCCAGTATCCCGCCTTCAAATACAAGCCAGAATAATGTGATTTGAACTAAATTTTGCTGGAGAGCAGCCCACCCCCCCCCTCAACCGTTGGGATTTATCGAACTCTGACCCAGAACTGACGCAAGGGCGTTGCTTAATCTGGGCATGAATTTGTGTGTGGGAGGCGCGCCTTCCACACACAAATTCATACCTAAAAACAGCACCTCTGACGCAAGTGCCTCATGAAAACTGACGCAAGCCATCTACGTGGAGTATCGCGAGGGGGTTTGTTTGCTAAGATGCAGGAAATGTTGGCCGTTTGGGGGAACACCATGAGGGTTGCAGTGACTGGAGCGACAGGGTTCGTGGGTACCCGTTTAGTAGAGAAGCTATCTAGCGATGGGCATTCCATCGTCGTGCTAACGCGCAATGCAGAGCGAGCACGTCGCGTTTTTCCCGGTGCCCGATTCCCGACCGTTGACATTGTGGCCTACACTCCAACTGCTTCTGGCCCCTGGCAGTCTTCGATTTCAAGCTGTGACGGAGTTGTCAACCTTGCCGGTGCGCCCATTGCTGATGACCGCTGGACGCCAGAGCGAAAGCAGGAAATCATGGACAGCCGAACGATCGGCACGGAGAAAATTGTAGAGGCGATCGCCCATGCTGACTCCAAGCCATCGGTGCTTTTGAATTCCTCGGCCATTGGCTACTATGGCACTAGCGAAACGGCAACCTTCAACGAATCCAGTGCCCCCGGCGATGATTTTCTGGCTCAGGTTTGTCAGGCATGGGAAGCGGCAGCCCAGGAGGCTAAAACCACAGGAACCCGATTGGTCATTTTGCGGACAGGCATTGTGTTGGGTATGGGAGGGGCGATCGCCAAAATGCTAACGCCCTTCAAGCTCTTTGCAGGCGGCCCCATTGGGAGTGGTAAGCAATGGTTTTCCTGGATTCATCGAGACGACCTAGTGAACCTCATCATCAAAGCACTCACGGATAACCAGATGGAAGGGGTTTACAATGCCACAGCGCCCAATCCTGTCCGCATGAGTACCTTTTGTGATGAGTTAGGCAAGGCGATGAACCGCCCTTCCTGGCTTCCCGTCCCAGACTTTGCATTGGAACTGCTCCTGGGCGACGCTGCCCAGGTTGTTTTAGAAGGACAGCAAGTACTCCCCAAACGAACCCAGGACAGCGGGTTTACCTATGAATATAGTGAGTTGCCCAAGGCCCTCAGCGACATTGTGAAGCCCTAGCCCACAGAGTAAGCTAAGTATGATATCGTGCCTGCCGAACGGGTTTACCGTGTCCCAAATAAGGGACTTGCAAGCAAATAAAGTACCCGGAAAAGAGCAGCGGGCTGCGCCCGCTGCTCTTTTCTTCCGG
>CAYXJG010000614.1:0-1809 GCA_964465285.1 uncultured bacterium | reverse complement strand
GCAGGCACAGCCTGCCTTTCAGAAAATTTGGTGCGATTTTGTTAAAAGTCAAGTATGTTGGAAGCTGGGGGTTTGTTGGGAGCCGGGAGTTTGTTGGGAGCCGGGGGTTTGTTGGGAGCCGGGGGTTTGTTGGGAGCCGGGGATTTCCCCGTGGGAAAACTCCAGTTCTCAACCTGAGTTTATTGCCTAGCCGAACGTTCGCCAGCGCTTTTGGACTCCGAAGTCCCTCCCATGAACTTGGCAATGCGGCTGTGGCAAACTGCTAGTGGAGACTAATACAAAACGTATTTTGGCGGGGCACAGCAGGCGCATGCATCACTCCCAAGCTTTGATGTCTCCTCTCCTTGATCTGGGCATTCTAAGCCTGGACCTTACCATCGCCCGGTGATGCCGAATCCATCTAACCCTAGCTCTGCTCCACCCAGCAAAGAGGAGGCACTGCCATTCCTGTCGGTTATTGTCCCCATATATAACGGGGAATTTGACCTGCCAGAGCTAGTCAAAAGCCTCTGGGCACAAGACTACCCCCCCTATCGCGTTGAATATCTTTTAGTGGACAATAAGAGTGGCGATCGCACTCCTGCGCTCCTTCAAGACTATGCGATGCAAAGCCGCAAAAAAGCCATCACCCTCACGACTTTGCAAGAGAGCAGTATCCAAAGTTCCTACGCAGCGCGCAACACAGGCATCAAAGCAGCCCACGGTGACATTCTCGTTTTCACGGATGCCGACTGCCGCCCGTCCTCTGGGTGGCTCACAGAAATCATCAAGCCCTTTGCACAGTCGTCTGTGGGGTTGGTAGCGGGAGAAGTAGTTGGACTCCCCAGCCAAAACTGGCTCGAAGCTTATGCCCATCGCCAGAACACCCTTTCCCAGAAGCATACCCTTGCTCACCCCTTTTATCCTTATGGACAGACCGCAAACTTAGCGATTCGGCGCATTGCCTTACAGTCTGTTGGACTATTCCGCCCACACCTAACGACGGGGGGTGATGCCGATATTTGCTGGCGTATTCAACAGGAAACTGAGTGGGCGATCGCCTTTGCAGAAGAAGCCCAGGTATACCATCGCCACCGCTCTACCCTGGCGGACCTCCGTAGCCAGTGGCAGCGCTATGGACGCTCAAATCGTTATCTGCATGAGCTACACGGCATCCAATTGACCCCAGACCTATCATCCTATGAATACGTCAAACGGCTCGTCCGCTGGCTGCTCAAGGAAGTCCCGACTCACATAGCGCCGATGATGCTAAAGAACCAAGGCTGGAGTAATCTGCTTTCGACTCCTCTTAGCCTTATTTGTATTCATGCCCGCAGCCAGGGACAGCGGCAGGTAATCTTACTCGATTCCATGCGCTTCATAGAACACAACAGTTGCCCGGCTCTATCAGAACAGCTCAACGAGCGAACGCCAAACGAACGATCGCTACAGTAAATAGGGTTCAGATACAAATATTGAGAATCAGAACCAAATAAACGTCAAAGTTATTTAGGAGCAAGGATTAAATAAAATCCAACTTTGTTAAGGCGGCGCGGTGATGCCGCACCGCCCCAGCAAAATTGGGTTCAAGTTATTTAATTCTTATTCTTTACACGACTTGGTAAGTTTCACGCAAAAACAGGGACTTGGAGCGCGCTCCGCGCGCCCCAAACCCTTATTTTTGCGTTGTGAATTTGAGAACTTTGCCAAGTCGTATCTTTACATATTTTGAGGTCTACTCCACCGATGTATCCTGTGGACGCCGAAGACATGGTGCGGATGGCCCAAGGCCGATATCCCACTCCGTCCGAAGCAGTCTCCGAAGCAGTC
>CAYXJG010000613.1:0-1811 GCA_964465285.1 uncultured bacterium | reverse complement strand
TTTGGGGCGCGCGCCGCGCGCCCCAAATCCCTATCTTTGCGTGAAACTTGCCAAGTCGTGGCAATACGCACTTAGGTTAGGACATTGGAGGAGAGTGTATCCCCTGCTGCGCGGGGGATACACGTTTGAGCCTAAGCCCGTGGGACTATACTGCCTGATAACGCTGAGCTACTGCTCGCCTACCCCACGGGCGTGGGCAGTCTCTGAGAACCTCTGGGAAAGCCACTGAGTTGCCCGACTGAGTGGTGTTTCCACAGGAGTGATCTCTGGAGGCGCAACGGGTCGCCATGCGGTTTGCTGCGGTGACGGCTGTTGCTGGAGCCGAGCATATCGTTCTCGATAGTCCCTGAGGGTTTCCATCGCTGTATTGATTTGAGATTCAAGACGCCTGTGCTGTGTCAAGAGCGATCGCCACTGCTGCACTCTGATGCCTAGCTGTTCTCTGGCCTGTGCTAGATGGCGTTGACGTAGGGTAAGAAACTGCACCCGCTGAGTTTGCTCCAGCCAATCGGGAACAGCCCCAAGTCGCGCGGGCTCATCAACGATGGCATGGCGCATTTCTGATGGCAAGTCATACAGCCGCACTCCATCCATTGCCCACCGAATTTCACCGTAAATTTCCTGGCTTAGGCGTTCATACTCTGGAATAGTATTAGGCGATGGTCTGGCGGCATCCTGCTTCAGCGAGCTATTGACAATCTGTTGATCCTTCACAGTCCACTGGCTCAGCAGTTGAGCGTAGTCGGGCGATCGCTTCAGGAGTTCTTGCGCTGCTGTGCTGTCTGGAGATAATCCAAGGGCGGCCTGCTGGCGAGCTAAATCGGCTTGGGCCGTAAGCAATTCCTGCTCTGCTGCCTGTTGAATTCTGAGAAATTCATGCACTGTGGCTTCTAATTCCCGATGTTGCCGATTGAGATCGACAACCTGGTGCTGATGCCTCAACATATTCAAATCCGTGCGTAATCGGGCCAATTCTTGCTCTATGGGAGGAATCTGTGCCTGAATGTAGCGAGCATCCTGACAGGCCCGGCTGATGCAGTTGCCCGTTTGGGTTTCATAGGTTTGGGCGATCGCCCTAAGGACGTGATTCACAACGGTTGCATTGTCAGCGTGGTAGGTGACTTCCAACCCATCCACCTCATGCCAACTTACCTGAATATGCTTTGACAATTCTTCCATAGATAGCTCTATGCCCTGGGCCTGAAGTTGCTGAGCCACCCTGGGCAAGATGTGAGTGGTGAGGAATTGAGCCTGTTGAGAAGAACTGAAGATTGGTGTGGAAAGAACTTCAGGGGTGGCGATCGCCGACTGTCCTGATACTTCTGCGGGGCGGGTTGAGAGACCCGAAGAACTGCTCCCCGTGGTGTAATGGGGCTGAAGCTGAACTCGGCCTTCAAATTGGGGATGCACTCCCTCTGCATAAATCAGGCCGAGGGAGGTGGCGATCGCAGCTCCCCCTGCTAAGGCCAATGGCAACCGTAGCTGCCACCGCTGTTGAGAAGGAAGAAACACAGCAGGCAAGTCATCCAGCGCATCCTGTGGACAGGATGGCCTGGGTCTAGTTCCATTCGCCCCATCTGACGATGTTCTGCGTGACTCGTCGTTAAAGTCAGTGTCTTTGCCAGACCTATAATCTCTATGCGCAAAGGGCTTTTTGTGGCTTAGCGTCATTGATGAATCCTCGTCGCGCGACTCGCACACCCAGTTACATCTTCATGCCAATGCCTCTGCATCAGGATATTCACGCGACTTGGCAAAGTTCTCAAACTTGACTTTTAACAAAATCGCACCAAATTTTCTGAAAGGCAGGC
>CAYXJG010000612.1:0-1847 GCA_964465285.1 uncultured bacterium | reverse complement strand
TACTTAGGGATCTGCGGCTAAAAAAGATACCGGAAGAAAAGAGTAGCGGGCTGCGCCCGCTGCTCTTTTCCGGGTACTTTATTTTCTTGCAAGTCCCTTAGGCTATGCTTAGCTAACTCTGCGGGAAGCATAAGGTGCCAGGCCCCCAGGTCTACTGTAGGGAAGGCGATCGCCCTTACTCTGCTACAACCGCAGACGTTAAGCCCATCAAGATTTCCTCTACGCGGGCGATCGCCTCTTCACAGCCGGGTAGGCCGTGACGCATCGCCAAATAGCTGGGGTCATTGTAAGCCAGGTACACATCGCCAGCTTCGTTCTCCCAAATCAGCAGCTTTTGGGGAAGGTCGATGGCGATGCTCTGTCCACACTGCATTAGGGGTGTACCGACGCGGGGATTGCCAAAAATAACCACCTCCGTCGGGCGCAGACTAAGATCGACACTCGCGGCCCCTGCTGTATGATCAACGCGAGCAAATACTGTCACTCCCCTCTCGACAAGAATTGACTCGAAGCGATCGCCCGTTTCCGCTACGCTATATGGACTTGCCATAACGACTAACCCTGCATTATGGGGCTCTATGGAGTCGTCAGGTTCTGCAACATGTGCATCTTTGATGTTGATGAATGTCGTCGTCGAGGCAGGAGGGGCGATCGCCCAAACGGGGGCACTAGCAAAAGCCAACACACCTGTGATGATCGTCAAGGGGGTGAATAGGCGGTAGGGATAGGAGGGGAGAGAAAACCTCATGGCAATTCCTCAGTCGTGTTTCTCAGGAGTGGGAGATTCTAGTAATCGCGGACTTTGGGACAGGGTGTCGAGCGGATAGGGGCGATCGCACACCGATTTATGAGGCAGGGTTGTTGATAGCACTCCTCCTCCTCTAAGGGGGAGGCTATCTGTCCGAACACCATTTCACAGCTAAAGTCATCGAAGTTAGGGGTCATGGTCAGAGGAATGCCAAATTTTTCGGTAAAAAATGCCTGGGTCGGTAGTTTACACATATTGACGCACATACCTGCACACTGGCTGTTCTCCAGATAGCGGCACTTTTTTATGTGAACCCCACTCTTCTGCCGCCGCGTTTCCCCAGACTTCGTCGGCACCTCCACCTCCGCCACTTCGCATGGCCCCACTAGCCACTCAAACAGCACTGTGGCAAACCAGGCGTTCAATTCACAGACCAGCTTCGTCGGTGAAAAAACCGTGCGAATCACGTACAACACAGGAGCCGGAACCAGGGATTGCAGGACAACCGCAACAGTTTCCTGTTGCTGCCGAGCATTGCGTCCTGCCATAATCTGCTTTGACAGATCTACAAAGCCGTCGTAGCCTTTGCGCGCTGTCTCTTTTCCCAGAGCGTTTGCCATTTTCCGCGAAAAGAGCCAGATGAACGCCCGGTCAACGACATTATCCCGATAGATTGTTTTCTCAGTGGAAGCCATGCTGATCGTAATGAACTGAAATTCCCGTTAAAGAATATCTGTATGATCTCCACAATAGCGCTCCATTGTCTTCACTGCTCAACCTATCGTGATGACACGACGTGGCAAAGTTCTCAAATTCACAACGCCAAACCCCTATTCTTTCCTGAAACTTGCCAAGTGGTGTTACTAGAAGAAGTTGAATAGATATAATCTTCTTCACTACCAAGATCATTAGTCCCAGCAGGCTGAACACCTTGACTATACTTGATAGGCGTTATGTATCGTTCCATTTAGAGCAGTAATACCCTTAGCAAAGAGGCTATTCGAGACCATTGGTGAATTGATTCGAACGGGCAACTGAGTACTTCATCAGCAATTCTCATTTGGGGAAACTTCGCGCCCTACAGGCGCTCACTTATATA
>CAYXJG010000611.1:1031-1883 GCA_964465285.1 uncultured bacterium | reverse complement strand
TGATGGTGAGCTTGGGGGTGAGGTTAAAGGACTTCAGGTTAGCAATAGATTGAAGGAGAAGATCAACGCCTTTATCGGAAACGAGGCGGCCCACAAAGACTAGATCTTTGTAACGCTGCACTTCCGGCATGAGGCAAAACTGTTCGTTGCGATAGGGATTGGGAATGATGGTGGAGGGATGGTGGAGATGGTGGGCGATCGCCTCACTGATTGAAATAGAAGTAGCTCCCTTGACTGCCAGTAGCTTGAGTCGAGTGAGCCAGGTGGCAGCTTGATTAGGCTGCTGAATCCAGGTTTGGTGACGAATGACCCAGGGTGTTTGGGTGAGCCACACTGCCCAGGCTTGCTTGAGAATAATGCCATTTTGCAGGCAAACGTCACACCCGCGAATTAACGACAGGAATTGCAGTCCATTGGGTCGTCGGATTACCTCGAAAGGAAACGGGTTGCCATGGACATCATTGGCAGTGCCGGGAGTGTGAGTTATCAGCTTAACCTGATGTCCTAATTGCACGAACTCACGAGCCAGGATTTCGGCATTTGTCTCACTTCCCCCCAAACTGGGATAGAAATAGCGAGAAGCAATCAGAATTTTCATTGCTTTATGCAAGGTTACGCCGTCTGATCAGCAAAAACAGGTTATCACCGGATAACTCGTCATTCAGGAGAAAAGATAGGAAATAACTCACCAGGCTTAAAGCTTTTGTTGATGTTATTGAACCTTGCTTAGGATAAGTAGAAATTTTAGCAATTTCGAAATCATACCGAAGCAAGACTCTCTCTAAACTAGTGAGGTAGACGGGGTAGATATGCGTTGGGTCACCTTTTTCATCAAAACCTCTAAGACGACCT
>CAYXJG010000611.1:0-1021 GCA_964465285.1 uncultured bacterium | reverse complement strand
CCTGTGAGCAAAAACCTTAGTCGAGCGATTAGGGAATGGATATTGGGGGTTGTTAGCAACACATATCCATCAGGCTTGAGGAGTTTGGAAATATGGAAAAATAAACGTCCAGGATTTTCTAAATGTTCGACTAATTCAATAGCTGTAATCAGATCAAACTTTTCTATACCGAAATTCGGAAGCTCGTCCTGATCCAAATTTAGTTGCAAAATCTTTGCTCGTTCTGATTGGACTTGTTGTACATCAAGATCAACACCATAAAGACTTGAGAAATGCAAATCTGCCAATCTCTCCAACCAGGCTCCTGTTCCACAACCAATATCTAAAACTGAAGCATCAGTTGAAATTGGAGGTATCTCCTCTACAAGCGCAGCATGTAGACCAGCTTTAGTACGCTCAACAAGTCTCTGCTTTGTCATCGTAATTATTAATTAGAAACGGATTTTATGAGATTAGAAAAAGTAAGTGCCTGACAGAGTAAATTATGCGTTTGATACCAGGCATAGGCATTATCTGCGATCGCCTGCATCAATGCCATGTCACTTGTCTCAGTGTTGTATTGCACTGGTAGGGCGTAATGTTTGCCGGGTTGTAGACCCTCTTCTGGGAGATTGGTCATGGTGGCGCTGACAGGTAGCACTCCATGGGCACAATAGGCTGCAAAGATCGTGGATTTGCCAAGGAAAGCGGGATGGTAGCTGAAAAAGCCTGCGATCGCGTCAGACAGAACCGCAGAGACCTCTTTACTGGGAAGGCATCCCGCAGCGGTAATGGGCACAGCACCAAGGTTAGGGGGGAGTGAGTCGAGGGATGGGCCAATGTCGAATATCTGTTGAATGTCGAGGTGTTGGCAAATCTGGCGCAGTTGTTCCAGGGAATGTTTGTAGACTTTGGAGCGTTTGCTGCGACCGCCAAAGATAACGAGGCGACGAGTCCGTTCAGACAGTTTGGCGGGGTTTTGGAGCTCGCCTACGGTTGAAAAAACAGGTAGGGTTGGAATTACCTCAAACCGATTTGGGGC
>CAYXJG010000610.1:0-1888 GCA_964465285.1 uncultured bacterium | reverse complement strand
GCCCCAAACCCCTATTTTTGCGTTGTGAATTTGAGAACTTTGCCAAGTCGTGATCGAGCCTCCTTATCAACACTCAAACACATTAAAACTCGAACCCATCGCATCCTAAACAAAGAACCCGTCGCGAAAAAGGTCTTACCTGTTCCGTAACCATTGGCGTAGCGCCCGAATCACTGCATTATCATCCTCACTTTCTGACCGCTGCAACAATTCCATCAACACGGCTCCAGACACCATTGGAAACGTTGGGCTGAATTCACATTCCACATATTCCCCATCCTGGAATTGATAAATCATTACTCCAGTTTGTTCGGCATATCGCCAGACCTCCGGAATTTGAAGCTGAAGATACACCCCAAACCGACGCCGTGAAGAGCTTGTAATATCAACCTCAATCGCTAAATCCGGCGGCGGACTAACCGTACTATCCAGGCGTCGCCCCAACACCCGATCCACATTCTGAATGTAGAAACACGAATCTGGCTCTACTCCTCTTTCTAAATCTTCTCGATCCAGCGTCGTTGATCCGTAACCCTTTATTTTCATTTCCAGCTCATCAGTCAAGGCGACTACGATTAGCGCCAACAACCGATTGATGATTTCATGCAGCTCCGATGGCATGAAGATTTCTAAAACTCCCTGATCATAGGTCAACCTTGACGATCGATGATTGCCCAAATCCTTGAGCAACGCCTGGTAGGTTTGCCAACTCACATCCTCTAGCACAACACACTGGGCTTGTTTAAGCTTGGGACTCGTGGGATCAGAAAGTTGAGCGGATGGTGCCATCACTGTTTGTAAATCACAATTTAATACTCATACTAGCGCTTGGTCTACTAGCGCTTGGTCGGTGAGATAAAGCGTCGCCCTTCGTGTGGCGCTGCTGAACGCAGAAAGGGTTAGGGAGTTGAAGGGCGATCGCCCTCATCATAAGTTCTCAAAGCCATGATTCTCAAAGCCATGAAAATGACTTTATCATGGGAGCAAGACTTCATTGGTACGGGCAGCCCTGAAGACAGTGAAACGCGATGGCAGAGAGTATTTTTCTATGGTGACTTCGTTCAAACTAACCCCACAGTTACCCATCTTAGAGAATGGCGATCGCCTGACCCGCAGGGAGTTCGAGCGACGTTATGCCAACATGCCTCATTTAAAAAAGGCGGAACTCATTGAAGGAATCGTTTACGTGGCCGCAGCCCTCAGATATCGTCAGCATGGCAATCCCCATAGTTACGTCATGGGTTGGCTTAATGTGTATGCAGCCTACACTCCAGGAGTCGAACCCGCCGACAACACAACGGTTCGTCTGGATTTGGAGAATGAACCCCAACCCGATGCCCTGTTGCGAATTGAAGCATCCTATGGAGGGCAATCCCTTATCAGCGATGATGACTATATTGAAGGCGCACCCGAACTCATTGTGGAAATTGCTTCAAGCAGTGCATCCTACGATTTGCATGACAAGCTGCGAGCTTACAAACGAAATGGAGTTCAAGAATACCTGGTTTGGCTAACAGAGGATCACGAATTTCGCTGGTACCGGCTCCAGGATGATGAGTATGTGCTGCAACAGCCCGATGCATCGGGGCTATTGAAAAGTTCTTCTTTTCCAGGCTTGTGGCTTAACGCTGCCGCATTATTGTCGGGTCAGATGGCAGAGGTGCTGACGACCCAGCAACAGTCGTTAAACTCTGAAGAACATCGGCACTTTGTCGATCGCCTCCAGTCAGAGACCTAACCCCCATCTCTATCCTTTCAGCAGATGTGGAAAGTTCTATGTCTTAGCTACCCTTCATAACTCTCATAATCTCCTATGCAGTCTGTTCCAACACGACTTAAGGACTTGCAAGAAAATAAAGTACCCGGAAAAGAGCAGCGGGCTGCGCCC
>CAYXJG010000609.1:0-1910 GCA_964465285.1 uncultured bacterium | reverse complement strand
GCGCGCCCCAAACCTTTACTCTTGCGTTGTGAATTTGAGAACTTTGCCAAGTCGTGTCTTCAAGGGTACGACTCAAGGGTACGAACTGGATAGAATGACACACCAAAGACCTGGGTAAACTCCTTCAGGAGAAGCGTCTGAACCTCAGTGAGGTTGATTTCAGGAACAAACTGGGATAGGGTGCCAACCGGGCGATCGCCAATGCCGCAGGGCACGATATCCCGAAATCCTGCCAGGTCAGTGCAGACATTTAATGAAAAGCCATGCATTGTAATCCAGCGGCTCACCTTGATGCCCATAGCAGCAACCTTGTAACCGTTGACCCAAACTCCTGTCAATCCGCTGATGCGTTCGCCAGTGAGACCATAGTGTGCCACGAGGCGAATCACTACTTCTTCAAGCTGACGAAGATACCAGTGCAAATCCTGCTGGTAATGGCGCAAGTTCAGAATAGGATAGCCGACGACCTGTCCCGGACAGTGATGGGTGACTTCGCCGCCCCGTTCGATGCGATATATAGGAATCGGACTGCATTCGGGGTCAAAATGCAGATGGTGCTCTGTTGCCCCATAGCCTAAGGTATACACCGGAGGATGTTCCAACAGAATCAGCACGTCATCAAGGGATGGGTTTTCCCGGCGGGATTGATGGAGCGATCGCTGCCAGTTCCAAGCGATATCAAAGGGGACTCGACCAGGGCAATAAAGTTGACATCTGCGCATTCTCAATTCCTTCTCCGTATCTTCTCATTGCCCCGCTTCAGAAAAAGCTATAACTGAGGGAGGCATTTTGAGCCTAACGAGTATTGCACTATAGGAACTACTAAATTTATGGCGTATCAAGCAGAGAAAACCGTTGCAATTGACGCAGCACGCGCAGCCGCGACGCTGTGCGAAAGCGTCCGCCACACTATTTCTCCTGAAGCGATTGAGAAAAAAGATAAGAGTCCTGTCACCGTGGCAGACTTTGGGGCGCAGGCGGTGATCTGTCGGGCGATCGCCGCTGCGTTCCCCGATGACCCCATTGTGGGCGAAGAAGACGCCGCCGAACTGAGAACCCCTGAGATGGGCGATCGCCTCAAGCAGGTCACGTCATTTGTTCAGGGCGTTGTCCCAGGCGCTACGGCAGATGATGTGCCCAACTGGATTGACCGGGGCAATGGTGCGGTAGCTGAGCGCTTCTGGACCCTCGACCCCATTGATGGCACTAAAGGCTTTTTGCGGAAAGACCAATATGCGATCGCCCTGGCTCTCATCGATCAGGGTGAGGTGAAGGTTGGCGTCCTGGCGTGCCCAGCTCTTCAATTCGATGCCAATCAGGAGCCAGGCATCCTCTTTGTCGCAGTGCGGGGTGAAGGCACCATAATGATGCCCATTTCTGGAGGTGAACCTCAGCCTATCCGGGTGGTCAGTGCTGACGCCACTAATCGGTTCCGCTTTGTGGAAAGTGTAGAGTCAGGCCACGGCGACCATTCTCGCCAGGAAGCTGTGGCTAAGGCTGTGGGCATCACCACTGAGTCTCTTCGCATGGATAGTCAGGCGAAATACGGTGCGGTTGCGGCGGGGCAGGCAGCCCTCTACCTGCGTCTGCCGTCACCCAAGTCTCCCAACTACCGTGAGAAAATCTGGGATCACGCGGCAGGGTCTATCGTGGTCGAAGAAGCGGGAGGCCGTGTCACAGACATGCACGGCAAGCCCCTTGATTTTGCCAAGAATGCCAAGCTGGTAGATAACCAAGGCATTGTTGTCAGCAACGGCGCGATTCACGACAGGGTGCTGGAGGCTCTCAAGGCAACACCTGCCTCTGTAGCAGGCTAGTGCAGCGTCCCTTCAAAAAAGCTCCACGAAATCGTGAGGCTTATCGTGAAGCTTTTAGTGTCATCAATAGTGTATTGCGATAGTGTATTGCGA
>CAYXJG010000608.1:0-1915 GCA_964465285.1 uncultured bacterium | reverse complement strand
GAGCAAAAAGGTCGCCTGAGGCGACCTTTTTGCTCCCTAGATTTCCATAATGAGAATTGGCAGGACTTGGCAAGTTTCACGCAAAAAAAGGGGTGTGGCGCGCGCGCGGAGCGCGCCCCATACCCCTATCTTTGTGTTGTGAATTTGAGAACTTTGCCAAGTCGTGTTTATGGTTTAAGGGATCTGCGGCTAAAAAAGATACCGGAAAAGAGCAGCGGGCTGCGCTCGCTGCTCTTTTCCGGTGTCTTTATTTTCTTGCAAGTCCCTAAGTATTGAGTAACGCGACGGAAGACTGTGTATGCTTGCTGTCTTTCAGGTTTTAATTGTGCCAAGCTACTTACATAACGACTGATGACATGGAGGATTTGGAATGACGGCAGCAACAGGGCGATCGCTCGACTGGGAGGCATTTGCAGCGTCTCTAGACGGCATTGAAGTGATTCGGGATGCCAACCAACTCATAAAGCTGTCCCAGGACTACTACACCTTCAGCCCGATCCTATCGGCTCAGCTATCTGGTAAGCGGGGAGATGTGGTGGTGCGTCCTAAGAGCGAGGCAGAGGTACTCCAGGTGGCTGAAGCCTGCGTGCGCGATCGCCTTCCGCTCACCATCCGGGGGGCTGGAACCGGGAACTATGGGCAGTGCGTTCCCCTGGAAGGCGGCGTTATTCTTGACCTGAGCAAGATGCAGCAGGTGAAGTGGATTCAGCCTGGGCGAGCCTGTGTGGAACCCGGAGTGAAGCTTGCCGCCCTGGATAAGCAAGCAAAGGAGTCGGGCTGGGAAGTGCGAATGGCTCCTTCCACCTACCGAACAGCTACCGTGGGCGGGTTCATTGGTGGGGGCAGCGGCGGCATTGGCTCGGTCATGTATGGGCAGTTGCGCGATCGCGGCAATCTACATGCGGTGCGCGTGGTCACCATGGAAGACCAGCCTCGTGTAATTGAGCTTCGGGGAGATGATGTGCAGAAGGTAAACCATGCCTATGGCACCAATGGCATCATTACAGAATTGGAAATTCCCCTTGGCCCTGCCTACCCCTGGAATGAGTTCATTGTTGCCTTTCCTGATTTCATGACCGCTGCCCGGTTTGGACAAGCCCTGTGCGACGCTGACGGCATCATCAAAAAGCTAGTCTGCATCTGTGCCTGGCCGATTCCGAGCTATTTTGCAGCGCTGCGCAGCTCCATTCCTAAGGGCCAAAGCTGTGCTCTGCTCATGGTTTCAGAATCCTGTCAGGAACCCTTTGGAGAACTGGTCAAGAAGTGGGGCGGCACCCTCACCTACACACGGACAGCCCAAGATTTGGGCAAAGGCACAATGCTCATGGAATACACCTGGAATCACACCACCCTCCATGCCCGCAGCGTTGACCCCACTCTGACGTATCTGCAAACCCTCTTTCCAGCAGACAAAGAGATGAAGCTCGTGGAGCATATGTTCCATCACTTTGGAGAGGAGGTGATGATGCACCTGGAATTTTTGCGGGTAGAGGGCGTAGCAATTCCCGCAGCACTGCAACTGGTGCGCTACTCTACCGAGGAACGGCTGAATGAGATTATCCGCTACCACGAAGAAAAAGGCGCGTTTATCGCTAATCCCCATACATACGTGCTAGAAGATGGAGGCCGTAAGACTGTGGATATGAACCAGCTCCAGTTTAAAGAAAGGGTAGATCCTTATGGATTACTCAATCCCGGAAAAATGAAAGGATGGGCAGAGCGATCGCAACAACCGTAAGTTCACGGAATTTTCTCAGCGGTTCGTAAAGACTTCATCCGGGAACGTCGCCTACCCATGAAGGAGTGGGCACTTTAGACTCAGGAAGGAGGATTATGTAATTTCAACCCAATTTTGGTGGCGCGGCGCGGCGATGCCGCGCCGCCCTAATAAAAAGGGATTTTATTTAATCTTCGT
>CAYXJG010000607.1:0-1933 GCA_964465285.1 uncultured bacterium | reverse complement strand
CAAGCGCCATGTGCAGCAGAAACAGACTATCGTCTTGCCTCTACTCATAGAGTAAGGCACACGACTTGGCAGGTTTCACGCAAAAACAGGGGGTTGGGGCGCGCGCTGAGCGCGCCCCAACCCCCTGTTTTTGCGTTGTGAATTTGAGAACTTTGCCAAGTCGTAAATCTCACACAAGGGCAAAACTCTATCTGAATTTTATAGAACCGTTCACCACCTCTTATCACTGCTGAGGGTAGCAGAAACGTGAAGTACGGTAAGATGAATGAAGCTTACGAAACGAACTGTTCATTGAGAGGGCGATCGCCATGCCGCTGATTGTGACAGGTAAACAATTTATCAAGGAACTTGACCAGCACGGTGCGCTGGGTATCTATGTCCCCCTGGAAGGAGGCTACGAAGGCCGCTATCAGCGACGGTTGAGGGCCGCAGGGTATGAGGTGCTCACGCTAACCTGTCGAGGGCTGGGCGACCTGGCTGCTTACCTCTTCGAGGTTCATGGCATCCGTCCGCCCCATCTAGGCAAAAAAGACATTAATACGGGTGGAGCCGTTGGCTATCGCTACTATGTTCCCCCCATCGCAGGATATCGGCTGGAACAGCTATCACCCAAGTCGAAAGGGCTTGTACTTTGGCTTTTAGAAGGGATGATTCTCTCTACCCAGGAGCTAGAGTACTTGGCATCCTTAAAGAAAGCGCATCCTCAAGTTAACGTCGTCGTTGAGATGGGAGGAGAGCGTTATTTTCAGTGGACTCCCCTGGCTAACGTTCTCCAAGCCGCCTGAGGTGTGGCTTGACCTAGCTGAAACATCGATCTGATGCTGTTATAGATGCAGCGATTCGTCTGCCTCCACAACATCACTTCGTGAGAGTGTTGCCTCAGTTTCGCATCAGGTATCTGACATCAGGTATCTAAGGGACTTGCAAGGAAATAAAGTACCCCAAGAGAGGGGAAGCGGGCTGCGCCCGCTTCCCCTCTCTTGGGGCATCTTTTTAGCCGCAGATCCCTAAACAGACACGGTTCCGTGCCAGCAAAAAGTGGTGGCACGGAATTGCACTTTTTGGCTTGTCATTTAAGCCGGGAAATCCCAGATGGGCAAGGAGCCAGAATCTAGGAGTCAGAATTCAGGAGGGAGCTGGCTTCTGGCTCCTGTCTCCTGGATTCTATCCTTGGGAAAACTTCCCGCCTTGAGGAATACGCCCACTTTTTGGACATATTGTTACCGCAGACCGCAAAAGATTACGACTTGGCAACGTTCTCAAATCCATAACGAAGGAACGACTTGCTGTGTCCAAGACTGCATCAATTGCTTACGACCCAGTTCTATGCCCTTTTGCGAGCATTGCCAGTCAGGGCTTGCAGTCATCAGCAGGCCTTCAACTGTTTCAGCGTCAAACAAATGTCAAACAGCGGCCCCCTCAACTGTAGATTCGAGGGCAAAACAATTGGAGCTAATGCAATAAATGGCTGCCCCTGATGCGGCTCGCTCTAAAACAAGGCGATCGCCCGGCGGCATTGCACGGAAGGCGCGAACAGTGGATTTGAACTGTTCAAGGGAGGAGGCAATAGGGCCAGGAATAATGTCCATCATATCGGAGTACCCATTGACCCTAATTCAATACTGCCGAGACGGATCAATGCCTTCTAACCAAGGTAAATCATCGTCTAAGAACCGAGAATTAGATAACGTGAACCAAATTTTATTAGGGCGGCGCGGCGATGCCGCGCCGCCCTAATTAATAAAAAGGGATTTTATTTAATCTTCGTTCCTAAGCGGTACCGGGGTGCCAGAGGAAACAGAGGAGCCATAGCGAAGCAATCATCAATCATCAAAACATATTCATTGACAGCCACTTGTGTGCAGTCACTTGTGTGAGCAATTCTCAGTATGGAATTCACACGACTTGGCAAGTTTCACGCAAGAATAAGGGT
>CAYXJG010000606.1:0-1964 GCA_964465285.1 uncultured bacterium | reverse complement strand
TCAAAACTCTGCGAGATCCCCCTCAATCCCCCTTAAAAAGGGGGACTTCCGATCCGGTTCCCTCCTTTTTAAGGAGGGTTAGGGAGGATCAAGCCCAGCATTAGCTAGGCCAGATAACTTATGTGTACTGAGTAGCCCAGCTTGAGAGAGGAATTTAGGGTGAGGGTGAGCTGAGTAGTTACGACTTTGCTTAATCCAAACCAACAGCTTGATCCAGACCAATAGGTTTAGTACCACGAAAAATTGATTTCTCTACTAAAAATTACAAATCTTTCAAAAAGATCCTGCAAAAGCCACCATGAATCGCAATTTAACTGACCCAGTACTTGTAAAATTAGGGTTCTTTGAGGGCACTACAAACGCTGGCGATTCCCAGACAAAGCGCTATCCCATTCGACTTTGGCATGTCGGCACACTGCAAGAACCGGAACCCGAAGACACCATTCTGATTGTTCATGGCCGCCGAGATGCCGCCCCCGATCGCACTCGCCCCCTGAAGGAACTCTATCCGCGCCTCTTCCAACTCGCTACGGAACTGGCAGTTGCTCCATCCACCCGCCTCCTCTTTCTTGATGCCGGGGAAGCCCTCACTGATCCAGCATTGCCTCCTAATTCAGCCGCAGAACGCATTCAAGGGATTGCCCATTGGGCTGTTACAGAGTTGGACAGTACCGCTAACCTCACCATCATCGGTCACAGTTTGGGGAGCTACGTTGGTGCAGAAATATCTGCTGCCCTCAACGCCCAGCGGTTCATTGCCCTCGACCCGGCCTTTCCAGCCCATGACTACGACATCAATGGCCTGGAACCCGGACAACAATTCGTCCCCAATTTTTCCGAATCGTCCCCGGAAAGTCTCGCTTTTGTCGTCGCAGATGAATTCTTTCAAGTGGGCCTTGCCGGGGACAACGATCAGGCGGCTACCGCACAAACGTCGCTGGTCACCCAGTTTGATGGACTCGCTACCCTGTTTGATGCGGCAGAAGCCCACGGTGCCGTCATTAACCTCGCAACAGACCTGAGCCGCTATCTTACCCCCAATGCCCCTACTTTCTCTGTTTTGTGGAACTCCTTTGCCCGCGATCGCTACAGCAATGGGGGCGATCGCACCGACTCCGGACTTCACGAAGGAGTCGCCCATGCCGACCGAGATGAAGAAGGCGCGTGGCGACTGGAGTGGATTGATGGAGATGGCACCAACCTATATTTCATCAGCGATGCCCTGGAAACCGACGCCCCTAAGTTAGATGACGACAACGGTCACGACACCATCATCACCCTGGTGGACTGGCAGTTGGAAGAGGGCTTTGAGAATTTGGTGTTGGGTGGCCATCACTCTCTCAACGGGATAGGCAACCCCACCGACAATATGCTTTGGGGCAATTCAGGAGACAATACCCTTCGAGGCAGCATTGGCGACGATGCCCTGTGGGGTGATGGCGGTGATGATGACCTAGTGGGAAATTCTGGGGCAGACCTGCTGGCTGGTGACAACGGTAGCGATAACCTGATCGGGGGCACAGCGAACGATACGCTGTGGGGTGGCGCTGGAGACGATGTGTTAACAGGCGATCGCGGTCATGACCACCTGTATGGCGGCAGTGGCGCAGATACCTTTGTGCTGCAAGCCAAACGAGGCGTTGACACCATCCATGACTTTGAGGTGTCCTATGACAGACTCGGCCTCTCCTCTGAATTAGCGATTCAGGATCTCACCTTCATTCAAAAACGCAGTAAAACTGTAATTTGGGATCATGCCGCTGCCCTAGTCCGCGTGATGAATACAAGCTCAGATGAACTTATTTCAGCGATATCCGTTACGATGTGAGCAAAATCACAACTGCACTTGGCGCTATGGTTTCGGCTCAATCGCTAATACCTGGAACTGATGCCCCAACTATACGCCTAACACGACTTGGCAAGTTTCAGGCAAAGATAGGGGTTTGGGGCGCGCGAAGCGCGCC
>CAYXJG010000605.1:0-1972 GCA_964465285.1 uncultured bacterium | reverse complement strand
TTGATCAGTGGGCGTTATCGATGTAACACGACGCCTAGACGGTTATCATGGCGACACGTCTAAAACATTCCTGGTTGGTAATGTATCCGCAACAGCCCGAAAACTGGTTGAAGCCACTCAAGAATCAATGATGCGGGGCATTGCTGAAATCAAGCCTGGGGCAAGAATTGGTGATATTGGCGCTGCAATTCAAGCCCATGCCGAGGCAAGTGGCTTCTCAGTTGTTCGAGATATGGTTGGGCATGGCATAGGCACACAGATGCATACAGAGCTGCAAATTCCTCACTATGGCAAACGAGGCAGCGGGTTGAAACTGCGTCCAGGAATGGTTTTTACGGTTGAACCGATGCTAAATGAAGGGACTCATGAGCTTAAATTCTTGGCGGATGGTTGGACTGTAATTACGAAAGACAAAAAACTCTCTGCTCAGTTTGAACATACCGTTGCTGTGACTGAGAAAGGGGTAGAAATTCTGACTTTTCCTTGAATTTCAGGACGCAACTCCTTATTTATTCCTTAAGAGATAAGCACAATATTGCTCTAAAAATAAACCGCTGCTCAGGAATCCGGTCCCTGTGGGGATAGCTGACTCTTAACATCACCGTCATGGAACCGGGTCCCTTGGCCTATCTATCCCTTTCCCCAAGTTTTTATCATTGGGGGTGGCGCGACAACGTCATGAACGATTGGTATGAAAAGTCATTGCAGCGGACTTTTGAGGGCAAACTTACCAGCTCTGGTTAAGTCTCGAAAGTCTTTGCCAATGATCGATTGAAGCCATAAAAGGGGCCAACAGATACTTTTCAATAAAATCGCGCCTGATTAGTGGCTGCCTGTATTTGGAAGTTTTCGAAGATTTCTGAAAGTATCATAAGAATCTGATAAATCACAAGAAGAATCTGAAATAATTTGAGTATTGGAGCTCATTATACTCAAGTTAATTACACCTTTATCGCTTCGCACACTGCGTTAGGCCGAGGGGGTCTTCCTGATGATATTGGCGAGGCATTAGCGAAACTTGCCGAAGGTATCACATCTTTATTTTCTGAAGATAACCGTTGGGTAAATGTTCAGAGAATTGAAGTCTCTGGCGGCATGTTCTTTAATTCACACTGACTAAAACACAAGGAAAACTTACCATGCTGGATGTAGAAAACAAAGTAATTGTCATTACTGGAGCCAGTAGCGGTATCGGTGAAGCAACCGCGAAGCTACTCGCCCACAATGGCGCAAAAGTCGTTTTGGGAGCACGGCGGACAGATAAGTTAGGAAAGCTAGTCGAGGAGATTCATGCCTCCGGTGGCACAGCAGAGTCCAAAGCGGTCGATGTCACCGATCGCGACGACGTAAAAGCATTTGTGGAGTTTGCCAAAGCCAAATTTGGTCGTGTTCATGTCATCTTGAATCTCCGATGAGTGCCCTGAAAGTCGAGGAATGGGACAACATGATTAATGTGAATATTCGGGGCGTATTGAATGGTATCGCAGCGGGGCTACCGATTATGGAAGCGCAAGGTGGCGGGCAGTTCATCAATACCGCATCGATTGGGGCTCATGTAGTCGTTCCGACGGGGGCCGTCTATTGCGCCACAAAATATGCGGTTTGGGCTATCTCTGAAGGACTGCGCCAGGAATCGCAAAATATTCGCGTCACTACGATCTCTCCGGGTGTGGTTGAGACGGAGCTGGGTTCTGATATTACAGACGAGTCGGCGAAAGGTGCTTTGCAGGAATTTCGCAAAATTTCGCTCAGCCCAGATGCGATCGCGAGAGCGGTGCTGTACGCCGTATCCCAACCCGATGATGTTGACGTGAATGAAATCATCGTCCGACCGACGGCCAGTGCGTTCTGAAGGGAATCGGTCAAAGCATAGGAGCGTTATCACCAACACAAAGGACATTGTCATAATGAAACCATTTCCTTTTTTAGCTGTTATGGCGCTTATTCTCACGGTAGGCTGTAACGCTGTTGG
>CAYXJG010000604.1:0-1982 GCA_964465285.1 uncultured bacterium | reverse complement strand
CCTCTCTAAGAGAGGGTTTCACGGTTTGAGTAAAGAAATTTGTTCAAACTCCAGGGCTTAGGTTCAAGAGTGTAACCCCCGCTGCGGGGGATACACTCTCCTCCAATGTCTTAACCTAAGTGCGTATTGCTATATTTTCTTGCAAGTCCCTAAGCGTCATTACTGCAGCTATAAACAGTTTAGTTTTCTCCTACCGATGACCTCGAATCCTTCAGAGCCAACATTTCCAGCTCAGCCGACTCCCTCGGCTCCGTCAGGTAGCTCGGCGCGACCCATGATGCCAGCCGATTGCGCTCATCATGAGCCGCCATCTGCTGACTCTGGGGCTGCTCATTTCCAAATATCGCCCATTATCCGCATAACGCTGAATAGCCTGTATGGATGCCTCGTTTTGCCTCTTCCACTGCTCGCTTATCAGACTGAAGCACCTGTGAGCCCGTGGATTTTGCTGATCGGTGTGGGCATAGGCTGGATTGCACTGCTAGCTGCTCTGTCGGAGCAGGTTTTGCTGGATGACCAGGGTATTCAGGTTCGCTATGGGCGCTGGGTGCCGGCATTTTGGCGAAGGGGCTGGACTCTTCCCTGGGAAGAGATTACAGCGCTTAAACCCCGGTCTACAGGGCAGGGCGGCCTTGTTTATTATTTTTTGGGTTCCTCGGAGCAGGCCTACCTTTTACCCATGAGAATTGCAGGTTTTGCCCGATTCGTGCGCTTGGTGCAAGACCGCACAGGCATTGATACGACTGATGTTAAGCCACTGTCTCAACCCTGGATGTATTTCATTCTGTTTGGATTCACAATTTTTCTCTGGCTGATTGATGGCTGGGCAGTGATGCAGGTGCTTTGGGGACTGGAGTGACAAACGAACAGAAGACGCATCTTGCGTTTAAAGACGTGAGCTTGAAGGCATCGGTCGGAACACACAATATCCTCAAGCAGGTGTCGTTTCGGGTAGAGCAGGGCGATCGCATTTCTCTTGTGGGGCCATCAGGGTCAGGGAAAACATCCTTGCTCCGGCTCATCAACCGACTCAGCGAACCCTCCCACGGTGCGATTTTCCTGGACGGACAAAACATTCAACAGACACCCATTGCCTGGCACCGTTTTCGGGTTCCTTTTGTGCTGCAGGAATCGAAGCTCTTGGGTATGACTGTACAGGATGCGCTGATGTATCCCCTCCAGCTTCGCAAGCTCGATACCGATACGATACGCGCCCGCCTGGAGAAATGGGCAGCAGCCCTCGCCATCCCCCATGGCTGGATGAATCGCACAGAAGTGCAGCTTTCCGTAGGGCAACGTCAGCTTGTGGCGATCGCCCGTGCGCTGATGATTGAACCATCTATCCTGCTACTAGATGAGCCAACCTCCGCTCTAGACGTGGGCAGAAGCGAAGCTTTAATCCAACTCTTTCATCACCTTAGTGAATCTCAAGCCATGACTATCATCATGGCAAATCATGATTTAGCTCTAGCGGAGCAATTTTGCACCCATGTGATTGCAATGGAGAATGGAATAGTACATTTGCATCAGTCAGCAGCAATGGCAGACTGGCAGCAGATTAAAGAACGGATTTCCTCATCTGAACTGCAGGCAGCGCAAGAATGGGACGACGAGTAGCCCATCAAAGCGGAATACGTAGTTGACCAAATAGATTTTGCATGGTGAGCGGGACGCTCGAAGTACGTATTTAGCGGCTCATCCCTCATCAACGCTTTTCTCCCAAAGGACGAGGAGAGTCGGATTGAGAGCCTTTTGAACGTCAATTTCGGATAAGCTCAAGCCCGCATTCTGTCGTCCGCGACGCGGATGACAGAATGCGGGTTTTGAGGGCAGCAATTCTCATTATGAAAATGTAGGGTCACGACTTGGCAAGTTTCACGCAAAAATAGGGGTTTGGGGCGCGCTCAGCGCGCCCCAAACCCCTATTTTTGCGTTGTGAATTTGAGAACTTTGCCAAGTCGTGTTTTCCACGGACCTGGCAG
>CAYXJG010000603.1:0-1984 GCA_964465285.1 uncultured bacterium | reverse complement strand
GCGCGCCCCAAACCCCTATCTTTGCGTGAAACTTGCCAAGTCGTGTCCCTTTCACTAGGTGAACGATAAAAATTGTTAGTTCTGAGTTAAGAAGGTTAAAGTATTAATGTATTTTAATGAACGACGTGTTTAAACCAGCACTATTGACCGGAAAGCGTTCAAGCGAGAGTCCTGTGACGTTAGATGCAGTAATGCAAGCGATCGCCCTAGCCATCTTAGCCACACTGATGGCCATTTTGGTGTACTTAGTTGGTGTCTATCATTTTCAGTATTCTGATCCATACATTAGAGATGTCCTGGCTTTGTCTGCTGATATTGATCATGGTCGTGCCATCTTTCAAATGAATTGCTCAAGCTGCCACGGCATTCACGCAAACGGGCACGTCGGGCCGAACCTTCATCATGTGTCCGATCGAAAGTCCAGAGTTGCCTTAATCCACCAGGTTACAAGTGGGCAGACCCCACCCATGCCACAATTTCAGCCAGCCCCCCAAGAAATGGCTGACCTTTTAGGCTACCTAGAAACGCTCTAAAGCTATCGGCCTGCCTGCAAACTTGGGAAAACAGGCTCTTCAACGGCTCGACGATATTGCTCGACGTCGGCATTGAAGTCGATGGGCAATACACCCACCACATTCTCATGGGGACGGGGAATAATGACCCATGTTTCCAGCGTACCGCCTGGAGTATTTTTTGCAGCCTCAACCCCTGCATCCATTGCTGCTTTCACCTCAGATACATCGCCCCGAATATTAACTACAAATCGAGCGCTTCCTGCCCGAATGTAGCCGACCAAAGTAACGCGTCCTGCTTTGACCATTGCATCGGCTGCTGCCAGCACAGGAGGGAACCCCTTTGTCTCTAATGAACCAACTGCCTCGGGCATTCTGAAACTCCTAAATGTATAGATTTAAATCAATAAGAACCAAAGCTTGAGCTAATCTTCATTGTACGAGTCGGCGCTCCCCGTATGCGGATGGCTGACAGAGATATTTCATGAACAATCATCATCTGACTGATGAGTTTTGCCAATCTCATTCCTCTTAAAAACCGATCTGAACCCCATTGCGGGTTTTTGGTTCCAAAAACC
This sequence comes from uncultured bacterium, assembly GCA_964465285.1. Taxonomy (GTDB): domain Bacteria; phylum Cyanobacteriota; class Cyanobacteriia; order CAKZMO01; family CAKZMO01; genus JBCCWF01. The sequence goes on along the minus strand of CAYXJG010000603.1, from coordinate 894 downwards.
TGGCGAGTTTTTGGGTAAGCACTCATAACGTGTCCTAAATTCCCGTACAGCCAACATTGAAACCAAACGGCATGAGGACACTAGTCGATTAGACCCGAAAAGGCTCCGATTGGTCTGTATAGTCGATTGGCAAAACCGCCTGGATATTCTCTGGAGGATTCGGAACGATATAGTAGGTCGTTACAGTCCCTTCTCCGGGCAACGCATTGCCTGCCTTGATGCCTGCTTCGACGGCACGCTTGACTTCTGAAACAGGGCCACGCACGGCTACAAACTGGCGTCCACTTTCAGAACGATCCTGGACAACAATAGTAACCCGACCTGCTTTAACCATTGCATCGGCTGCAGCTAAAACGGTTGGAAATCCTTGAGTTTCGATAACACCAACGGCGATTGGCATAGCTGAAGTTAACCTGATGAAGAATAAGTGAGCAGCGGCATGCTTAAAGCGTCATCTGCAGGACGGCATTGTCGATTTCAGTAATGAACCTGGTGCGGGAGTGATGCTAGATGCGACTCTTTCACTAGATTCATCCCTGATGCTCTGTCAATTTTAGAGGCTGGGGTAAATTTTTCAGGGATTCACCCCAATCTCCAGCTGTGACGCTGCATTAGGTTAAGCAATATCCATTAAACCAGTTAGGAGCGAGAATTGAATACTTTAAACCCAATTTTGGTAGAACAGTGGGGCGATGCCGCGTCGCTCTAACAAAATTGGATTTTAAGCAGGTGAACACAACTCATTATAAAACCTGTAAAATCCTGCGCTACCTTCTGCACGGACAGTGCAGGGTTTTACATCTGGTTTTTAATTATGCCAAGCCACTTATTTAATCCTTCACGACTTAGCAAAGTTCTCAAATTCACAACACAAAGATAGGGGTTTGGCGCGCG
>CAYXJG010000602.1:0-1984 GCA_964465285.1 uncultured bacterium | reverse complement strand
CCGGAAGAAAAGAGCAGCGGGCTGCGCCCGCTGCTCTTTTCCGGGTACTTTATTTGCTTGCAAGTCCCTAAATATTATGTACAGTGTGTTGAGTGGCGGCGCAGAGCGCCGCCACTCAACACATTTGGGTGCGCTGAACCTGCACTCCGCTATAAATGGGTGGGCTTCTGGCAAGCATGGGGATGTCCTAGAATAGGCATAACACTTTGTGAAGCCTATTGCTGGTGAGATCTATTACTGGTGAAACGAGCGCGGGTGGAGCGTATGGTTCCTTTGAATTCAGTAACTCAACGTACTGTGGCTTTGATGAGGGTATAGACCGCTTTGTCTTCGGTTTTTATCGTCTTCGCAAGTGATTTGGATCGCGCTACGACAATGAATGATGGTTTAATGATGTTCTTGTATTAAAGTGCCTGTGGGAGTGATTGGCTTTTTAATGGGTCTGGGATTTGGGCTTGTCATTCTTATATGGCAACGCTCACGCTCTACCCAAAAAATCAAGCGTCTTCTTAGTGGACTCCGGCCTGAGGCGACGAGTACCCCCTTTTCCGTAACGTCGCAGTTGTCGCTGGCGATCGCCTATCAACAACAAACTCATCAATCCCTCGAACATCAGCTCGAAATTTATCGGCAACTTCTTCAAGTTGCACCTATCGGCTTTCTGCTAGTGGATGAAGAGAATCAGCTCCTATGGTGTAACCCTGAAGCCCGAAACCTTCTAAAAATGCCCATCGACTGCGACCGAGAGCCTCGACTGCTGCTCGAGTTAGTCCGTTCCTATGAGCTGGATGATTTGATCGAGACGATACGAACATCACAGAAACCGAGCCAGCGAGATTGGGTATTTTACCCTTATAATCCCGATCCCACCCGGCTATCCAAGCAGCAGTCCTATTCCCTGAGGGGCTATGGGTTTCCCTTAGCAGATCGCACCACGGGTATCTTTATTGAGAGTCGTCAGGAAGCCATCACCTTGATGCAGCAGCGCGATCGCTGGGCATCTGATGTTGCCCACGAACTCAAAACTCCCCTGACCTCTATCCGCCTCATTGCAGAGACCTTGCATTCCCGACTAGACTCACCCCTGCAAGGCTGGGCAGACCGACTTGTGAATCAAACCATCCGCATGAGCAACCTGGTGCAAGATCTATTGGAGCTTGGCAAACTGGAGCAGAACGCCTTTGAAAATCTGAACCTCTCAGCCGTAGATTTTATTGACCTCATCTATAGTGCCTGGAACAGCCTGGAGCCCCTATTCCGCAAGAAAAACCTTAAACTGAGTTACGAGGGGCCGAAGAGCCTCATTTTGAGACTAGACGATGTCCGCTTCTATCGAGTTCTAATCAACCTTTTTGATAACAGCATTAAGTTTAGCCCGCCCTGGGGAGTCATCCGGGTGACTATAACGCTGGAGATGCCCTCGGAATCGGAACAGGAATTTTCTGAAACCTCAATGGTCTGCCTGAGTGTGGTAGACATGGGGACAGGATTTGCCGAGCAGGATCTGCCGCACGTGTTCGAGCGGTTTTATCGGGCAGATCCATCACGGGCGAGGATTGCCAAAAGTTCCCCGACTGGTGTGGAGCAACCTGCTCCTGACGACAGCCCGTTTGACGACGGCACCCATCCAACCCTCAAGAAGATGCTTTCGGAGGAGGCAGAATCGATACCCCCATCTCACTCTGCCCAGGCGATGGCTGCATCCATGGCTGCAAGAAATCAGCACAATAGCCAGGGAAGTGGATTGGGATTGGCAATTGTGCAGCAGATTGTTGAAGCACACCGAGGAACGGTTACCGCACAAAACCATCCAGAAACCGGAGGCGCATGGCTTCGAATTCGGATGCCCCGCTACACAGACACCACATCCCCGCGTTCTAATCAACTTCCGATCCAGGCTTAGCATGAGAGTCCGCAACTACTCAGTCTCTTAGCTTAGCTCTCATCCCCTAAGGGATCTGCGGCTAAAAAAGATACCGGAAGA
>CAYXJG010000601.1:0-2001 GCA_964465285.1 uncultured bacterium | reverse complement strand
CCGCTGCTCTTTTCCGGGTACTTTATTTTCTTGCAAGTCCCTAACCATTCCAGTGATGGAATTGGACAATACACGACTTGGCAAGTTTCACACAGAGATAGGGGTTTGGCGCGCGCCCCAAACCCCTATCTCTGTGTTGTGAATTTGAGAACTTTGCCAAGTCGTGACAATACGCCGTGTATTTTTCAGGGACTTGCATTAAAATTGCGGCATTCAGGATTTGATAAGTAACCCAGCATAAGTAGCCTCAAAACCTAAAAATCTGGGGAGCGCCCCTCAGGGACGCTCCCCAGGTTTTTAAGTTGAGTTTATTAGTATCGACCTACTTAGTCCCTAGAAAACGTTATCAATATGTGTGTTCCTTGAACAATATGAGGGATTTATGAAACGACGGATAGCATTTCCTATCGCTCTGATGGCGATCGCCACCTTTGCTCCCAAGGTCTTAGCTCACATGATTGAAACGGATTTCAACATGTTTGAGCAAGAGCTAGAGTTTACCTCAACCTTCAGCACAGGGGAACCTGTTGAAGAGGCCCAGGTTCTCATCTATGCGCCGGATAATCCAGATAAACCCTGGGGTGAACTGACGACGGATGAGACAGGTAGCTTTTCCTTTACGCCTGATGCTTCTATTCCTGGCGATTGGGAAATCCGCATTGAAAAAGATCTAGGACACGGCGACATCTGGACGGTTCCAGTGAACGCGATGGGCATCGACTATGAGAACATTAGCAATGTCGAACCTGAACGTCCCTCTTTTTTTGCGGATGTCAATCCCTTAGCTGTTGCAGGCGTTTTGGGGCTGGGGACGTGCATGGGCATCGCCGCCTATGCTTCCCGCAGCCATTAGGGCGCAGTTCGGCAAAAGCTCCTTCAACCAATAGATTCGATGACGGGTCAAAAGCCCTCTCCTATTCCAGCAGCATCTTCTCAGCAGGGTAGTCCAGTCAAAGGTTCTGGCGATGTTCTCGGCATTCTTTTTGCTGTTCTCGCCTACGGGACTTGGGGGCTATTGCCAGTCTACTGGAAGCTGTTTGGCGCAATTTCTGCTATTGAGGTGCTAAGCCATCGCATGATCTGGTCGATGGTGTTCTTGTTGGGTGTACTGACGCTACAGGGACGTTTGCCTGGTCTGGTCAAAGTCTGGCGATCGCCGCAAAAACTCGGCGGATTAATCGTCACTGCCTGTCTGCTGGCCTTTAACTGGGGCATCTATATCTACGGCGTCAACACCGACCGAGTCGTCGAAACGAGTCTGGGATACTACATCAATCCCCTACTGACGGTGATGTTGGGCATGGTGTTTCTGAAGGAGCGCTTGAATCGTACCCAGTGGGTTGCGGTTGGTCTGGCCGCCTTGGGTGTTGCCAACTTTGTGCGAGATTTTGGCGAAGTTCCCTGGATTGCCCTGGGACTGGCCTTTACCTTCGGACTCTATGGCTTGTTGCGCAAGGTTGTGGCGATCGCTCCTATGATTGGCCTTGCCGTTGAAACCATAGTCATCGCTCCCCTGGCGATCGCCTACGTGACTCACCTCAGTCTGGCAGATTCAGGACATTTTGCAGACAGCACTCGCACCCGACTCATCTTCATCGGTGCGGGTATTGTTACCTCAATGCCCCTCCTCTGGTTCAACAACGCCGCAAAACGTTTAAAGCTCTCAAGCCTGGGCTTTTTTCAGTACATTGCTCCCAGCCTGCAACTAGCCCTCGGCGTATTCATGTACCAGGAGCCGTTTACGCGCACCCATGCCATTACCTTTGCCTGCATCTGGACTGCACTGGCAATTTACTCTGCAAACTCCATGCTCACAGCCCGACAGCTCTCACGGGGTTAATTTACGACTTGGCAGAGTTCTCAAATCCATGATGAAGGGCTGATGCCAATGTTCGATTTTGGATTTTCGATTTTGGATTGGCAAACCTACAGTTGGACATAGGTTACAGGTTAGCTATCTGTAGTCACGACTTGTCAAAGTTCTCAAATTCACAATGAAAA
>CAYXJG010000600.1:0-2006 GCA_964465285.1 uncultured bacterium | reverse complement strand
AAAATTTGGTTCACGTTATTTAATTCTCGGTCCTTAGTCAAGTTGGAACAAAAACGATACTTTGTCCCCTTTTCCTAGGGCAATGCGATCGCCCGAACGCAAGCGATGTCGATTACCTGCTGGCAGCGCCATATTGTTAATGTAGGTACCATTTGAACTCCCTGTATCTTCTACGTAATAAGCATCCCCTTCCACCCGAATGTCAGCATGAATACGCGAGACAATCTCGGCATCGGCAAATCCTGACACATCAATATCTGGAGGAATGCTATCGTTGGGCTTCCCGATGTGAATCACCGAAAGGTGAGACGGCAGCTCTAACAAGGTATTGGTTTGCACGTGAAGGAGCCGGGCTGTTTGAGTCTGGAGTTGAGTGCTGGCAACCCCTACGGGCGGCAGCGGTGCCTCGCCAGCAGGGACAGGCGGTGGCGGTACCGAGGCGGCAGGAACAGGCGGCGGTGGCGGCGCTGCACCGGCTGTCGAGTCAGGATCTCCCTGAGCCGACGAAGAAACCACCGGATCGGGTACAGGCGTTGCAACAGGCTCTAACTCTACCAAGGGGTCAGGAGAAACCAAGTCAGGCACTTCTACCCCTGGAGCAGCAGTTGCAGGATTCGCCTCTGGCTGTGGCTCACTACTGCTCGCCACAGCCTTCAGGTTAAAGCCACACTGTCCACAAAAGCTCGCGTCAGACTGAACTGAAGCGGAGCAATTCGGGCATTCAACCATGGCAGGGAGGGGGGTATAACAAGCTTCACACTGAACAGCCCCGTCGGGATTTTGGTGGTTACAGTTTGGGCAAACAATCATGCGTCTTCTCTTTCGCGTCTTGTTATTCGTGACTAAACTATGGAACAAGGATTAAATAAAATCCAATTTTGTTGACGCGGTGCGGCGATGTTGCGCCGCGCCAACAAAGTTTGGTTCAAGTTATTCAATTCTCACGACTTGGCTAAGTTCTCAAATTCACAACGAAAAAATAGAGGTTTGCGTGAGAGTGAATGTCAGACTACGTTAGTTTCATTGTCGCTGTAGCCGTGGGTCCTGTGACGCTGCCCGCTGGAAATTGAGCAGCTACTGGAGGGAATTGATTCTTGTTTATCCAATTGCTCAGGTTGAGCATTGCTATTTCAGTGAACTAAGTAGATAGCCACAATTAACGATAAAACTCATAAATCCTGTGCTGCCCACGTAGCGGGCAGCGCAGGATTTTAAGTTGGTTTCTAATTATGCCGAGATACTTATGCAATGGTGACGCGCCTCAGACATCCTCAATCCTATTATTGAATACTGCCAGATACAACATAAGCTTAATGCTCTTTTAGGGACTGGCGACAATTGATCTGTTAGCCGAGGTATCGGCATAGATGGACCGAGCGATGCCATCAAGATGCCATCAGCAGGACTATGCCATCTCAAGCCAGTCGAAGATTCGATTGAGTTGGTCCAGGGTAATCAGGCCGTACTGCCAGAGGATCATAGGCAATTGGGTCGAATGTTCAGGATGACGCAAGGCAACCTGAACTGAACGCTCAGGAATTGAGAGTTCATCTTTGATAAAGGAAATTAATGGATTCAGGTTGGTGTTGCTCATGCTCATCTCCCGGGGGAATTGTTGGTGCTAACCGCTTATGTCACAAGGTCTTTACCCAAGGTGTGGTGATCAGGTTTCAGAGGTTATCAAGTTTCAACAGTACGCCCAGTTTTGATTCCTGAATTAAAACCAAATGAGTATTCACTTTTCAATCTGTCATTGGGTCACGGGAAAGTTCTATGCTGAGCTGGAGGGAGCAATGTCGTCAATGGTTAAGACTGAGAGACGGTTTAAAGACCAGGATTTAAAGGGCATCATAGGCGCATCATAGGTATCAGATCCTGGCTTTAAGTAGTTGAGCAAAATTATTTATATATTTTCCTAGGGGCACACCCCGTCGGGGTGTGCCCCTAGAAAACTTGTTTGCAATTAATTCTGCATAGGTACTTAGGGATCTGCGGCTAAAAAAGAT
>CAYXJG010000599.1:0-2010 GCA_964465285.1 uncultured bacterium | reverse complement strand
TAGCTAAGGAACAAGGACCCAATAAAATCCAACTTTGTTGGGGCGGCGCGACGTCGCCGCGTCGCCTCAATACAATTGGGTTCAAGTGGTTTAATTCTCATTCCTAATGTCCTGAAGGCAGGGTGCGCTGCTTTGCCTTCACCCAAATGCCCTCCACCTCATTCCTTGAAATGGAAACTTCTCAAGCCCCTACATCTGTCCCAACGATTTTGAAACACCATGCGGTGGAACTGGCGATCGCCGCCCTCGTTGTCATTCTCTATGCCCCACTGTTGATGTATTGGTATGACGGTTGGCTGAACAAATCCATCAGCATTGAGCATGAGTATTTCAGCCACGGCATTATCGGGCTACCGTTCGCAGCTTATTTAGTGTGGACACGGCGCGATCGCTGGCAGAAACTCCTGGCAGAAGGCCATCCCCTGGGGGCGGTGCTGCTGGCAGCAGGCATTGTGCTCTACCTCAGCCCCATGGTGGATCTGGTGAACCTTTCCTTCCCGGTCATCCTGGCGGGCTTGTGTCTGTGGCTGAAAGGCATTGCTGGACTGCGGCTCCAGGCATTCCCGCTGCTCCTCGTCCTGCTGGCAACGCCCAACGAAATCCCTTACCTCATTGCGCCTTACACCTTACCGTTACAAAAATTCATTGCAGGCACCGCTGGATTTTTGCTGTGGCAGTTGGGGCTGGATGTCACCATCGACCAGATCTACCTCTACGTCAACGATCGCATTGTCGAGGTGGCTCCCTACTGTGCAGGACTAAAGATGCTGTTCACCAGCCTCTATGCAGGTATGATGCTTGCCTACTGGACGGGCATTTGGCGACAGCGGGGAAAAGTTCTCACCTTCTTTGTGGGTATTAGCGCCTTGAGCGTCGTCGCTAACATTCTGCGTAATACTCTGTTGACCTTCTTCCACGGCACCGGGCGGGATACCGCTTTCGACTGGCTCCACGAAGGCTGGGGCGGCGACGTGTATTCGGCACTGCTTCTCGGTTCCCTCGTTATCCTGGTACGTCAGCTTGAAGATCGGGTGTCTGAAACATGATGATGTCATTCAAAACACTGCCATTACTGGACTCAACGCGACGGGCATGGATGATGCGGCTCCTGGGCGCGATTTTTTTGCTGGCGATCGCCACCATCCTGATCCTTCCCAACTATGTCACCGGGAATTGGGTCTGGGCGCATCCCCCCTTAGTGCCTTACCAGAGCCAACTGAATGCGCTCATCGACGATGGGTTAACCTTGCCGGGCTGGCAGATTCTCGAACAATCCCCAGCGACTATCAGCGGCCACGGCTGGAGTGTCCAGGCTATCATTCCCAATAGCACCGCTGATCTACCGGAAGTGCTAGCAGAGGGGTCCTCTGAAGCCGTCAGCATTACCCCTAACACGCCTGTTGTTGTGCTGCTGCGGCCCCAAACCTGGCACCGAGACATGCCCCAAGTGGAGTGGATGGACTTAAACGGTACCCAAAACTGGAACGTAGATCAGCAAACGACTCTCACATTCACGGTTACGCCAGAGATGGGCACACCAGAGTTGGCACCTTCTTCCGACGGAGGCGACACTGATGCAGTTAGGCAATACAATTCACAACATCCTATTCACGTCCGCACCCGATTCTTTCGAGGATGGAGCCGCCAGCAGACCTACGCTGTGATGCAATGGTACGCCTGGCCCACTGGAGGCAGTCCCGCTGCCAGCCAATGGTTTTGGGCAGACCAGAAAACCCAACTGAGCGATCGCCACCGTATGCCCTGGGTTGCCGTCAGCCTTCTCGTTCCGATTAAGCCCTTGGGCGATCGCCAATCCGCCCGAGGTACCGCCCAAGCCCTTGCCCAAACCATCCAAACCACTCTTATTCGCGACGTATTCTCCTCAGAAACATAGGATGTCAGGACGTAGATGATGATGAAGTATCGGCTCCCTCACTCCCCCTCTCCCTCACTCCCCCGCTCCCCTACTCCCCCGCTCCCTCACTCACTCAACCCCCACCATGCCCCAAA
>CAYXJG010000598.1:0-2021 GCA_964465285.1 uncultured bacterium | reverse complement strand
AATCCAAAATCGAAAATCCAAAATCCAAAATTGGTACAAGGCGTGTAAAGTCTAAAACATTGCAGCGTCACCCCACTGCGTTTTCTCGGAACCTCCTAGTCTAATCCTGACGTGGTGATCGTCCCCACCGGACTTCCGAATGTTAGCTATCCTTATCTGGGGCAGGAGAATTTGCCAGCAATTTTCGGGCAAGTTGCTGCTTGGTCAAATGCCCAAGGGTTTTCATCGCCTTATCTATCTCGTCTGACCAAGGTAATCCTGTATTCAGGCGAAAGCAATTTTGAAACCCGTTGGAGGGCGAAAACATCGGCCCTGGTGCAATGCTGATGCGATGCTGAATCGCTTCTTCAAACAGCTCCACCGCATCAAACCCACCGTCGAGTTCGAGCCAGAGGACGTGGCCGCCACTGGGACAAGTCACCCGGGTTTCCGGGGGGAAATAGTCTAAAATGGCTTGGAGCATTCGGCTCATTTGCTGCTGGTAGGCGCGGCGCAGGGAGCGGAGATGACGGTCATAGCCGCCGTTAGCAAAGAAGGCGGCGACCGCCAGTTGCGGGGCAGGCGCTGACATATGGCTGACGACCACTTTGAGGTGCTCGATTTGTTGCTGATACCGCCCTGCAATGCACCAGCCGACGCGCAGTCCTGGCGAGAGCGTTTTGCTTACAGACGAGCAGTAAATGACCCGGCCTTCCGTGTCAAAGGCTTTGATGGCGTTGGGGCGATCGCCCTCAAAGTATAAATCTCCATAGATATCGTCTTCGATGAGCGGAATTTCATAGCGGTTCAGCAATTCGACCAGGGCTTTTTTCTTGCGATCGCCCATGCAACTGCCGATGGGGTTGCTGAAATTCGACACCACCATGCACGCCCTCACAGACTGACGTTTCAGCGCTGACTCCAAGGCATTCAGGTCAATCCCATGCCGGGGATGGGTCGGCAGCTCCAGGGCATTCAGCCCTAGAGAATTCATCGCCTCCAGCATGGCGTAGTACATCGGTGACTCAATAGCAACCGTGTCGCCCTGCTGTGTCGCGGCTTGCAGTGCCAGGTAACAGGCTTCCGTAGTTCCCGATGTGATGACGATGCTGTCAGGGGATACGGAACAGCCCGCATTTAGCATCCGTTTGGCAAGTTCCCGCCGCAGGGGTTCGCATCCTGGCACTGTGCTATAGGAGTGGACGGCTATTGGATCCGCCCGCATCACTTGACTCATCAGGCGGTTCAGCGTGTTTAAGGGGAAATGCTCTACCCAGGGCACTGCTGCCCCTAGTTTGATGACGTCAGGGGCAAGCCCCATCCTCAAGAACCGCAATACCGGGGACATATCAACACAGCAAACGCCCGGTGGTGGAGCTGACTCGGATGGCTCATCGGGTAGGGCAAGCGCGGTCGCTTTGACGTAGTATCCCGATTGGGGACGGGCTTCAATGATGCCCCGATCTTCCAGCATGCGGTAGGCTTCGAGCACTGTGGACATGCTGACGGAAAGCTGTTGCTTTAGCCTTCGCACGGAGGGGAGGCGATCGCCGGGCACCAGGGTTCCTTCACGAATCAGCCTGTGAATGCGATCCGCTACCTCTTCATACAAAGTTTTATCAGTTGCTGCATCAATGGGAGAAAACTGAATGTGAGAAAGCATCATACTATCGCCTGTAAACTATCCCCTGAAATTAGGGCTCTGCGGCTACACAAAGATAACAGGGGAGAGGGGCGGCGGGCGCAGCCCGCCGCCCCTCTCCTGGTCTTTATTTTCTTGCAAGTCTCTTAGAACCGATACAGTTGCGGCCAAAGCTGCCAGAACAGTTAGCTCTTCCTAAACTGTACCCATAACAATTTAACTGAATTGAATCTGTTTTGAAATAATTTTTTTGGCGACAATACGTTTACAGACGTTGAACATTAGTCACGATTAAGGCGAATGGCTGCATTGACTCACCCTACTTTTCTTACTCTTGACTCATGCCGCTCTGCTTCTCTCTTCAATTCTCTTTTCCAGCTTCTTGCTGGAAAACTAGCTA
>CAYXJG010000597.1:0-2046 GCA_964465285.1 uncultured bacterium | reverse complement strand
GTGCCCTACCGCAAGCTGTAGGCCACTACCCCCAACGGCGATAATCTCGCCTGGGAATGGATGCAAGCAGCATATCCCAAAGAGATTACCTCCTGGGATTTTTTGGGCACACCTCTCAGTTCTATTTCACGACTTGGCAAGTTTTACGAAAGAATAGGGGTTTGCGGCGCGCTCCGCGCGCGCCAAATTTTTATTTTTGCGTTGTGAATTTGAGAACTTTGCCAAGTCGTGTCTATTTCTGGAGGCCATCAGCAACGTTGCCGAGTTGGTGGGGTGAAGCACTAACGGATCCCCAACTCTTACTGGACGAAGAGATCGATCCGGTGGCAAAGGAAGTGAAAAAATCTTCTAACTCTGACAGATCACCATCCCGACCAACTGAGATGAATCCAGCAGAGTCCAATGACGCCGATGTTCATGGTCGAATAGGTTGCTGATAAACCATTGTGACGAGACTTCTTTGCTAGAGTGTAAGCCTAGTAGTTTACCAAGCGGCCTTTGAGTAGCTGCTTGGGTGTAGGACGCACTTCGCGCACCCCAAGCCCCAAGCCGTATTTATTTAGCCAACCACTGGTTGAAATTTGGCGTGATTAGTTCGCTCAGAAGTTCGCTCAGATAGTCTGCCAAGTGAACCTTGACTGGGGTCAAGAATTAAATAAGTCGAACCCAATACTGGTAAGGCAGCGCGACATTGCCGCGCCGCGCCAGAATTTGGATCACATTATCTAGTTCTTGCTCCTTGGGGATCTGTGATTAGAATAATCCTTAAGAGAAGGGGAGATAGGCTGCACCCGCTGCCCTTTCCCTGAGACTTTATGTTCTAGTGAGTCCCCTAGAACTGTTAGAAGGGAGCTTTTACCCCTTGGATAGCTCTTGAAAGAGAAGTGACACCACTCATTCAGGACATGGCAATCCTGTGAGGATGTTCGTAGTCAACTTTTCCAGTCTTCAATCGATAAGGAGCGCGTATGGTCAGCCAACGGGCGAATCGTTCGGTTCGCAACGAACAAGATATGAGTGCCCTGGACGAGTACCAGGATTACATCGTTACTGACGACAGCGTATGTCAGGGTTTTGTACCTGAAGACTTTATTCCGCCCTCTGAACCCTATCGGCTTTACCGCTTTTTGAGCAATTTAGACGATGTCTTAGCAGAGGAACCGGATAACGCTAAGCGCGTTTATCGGATTGCTCCTCTGGTGCGAACGTTGCTGACCAGTTCAGACTGGCTCCAGTTTGAATATACTGACCCCTCACCCAGAACTGGATGGGCAGTGAAGATGCTATACCGGGAGCCGTCCTTTCCGTTAACGGTGCAAATGGTGTCTTGGTCGCCCAACCGAGTATCAACCATTCACAACCACGGAACCTGGGGTATCGTAGCTCTTATTCGCGGAACCGAGAAAAATACCCTTTGGCGGCGCACTCCTACACCCGACCATCCAGGACGTATCGAACAGGTGGGAGAGCAGATACTGGTGCCAGGAGACATTATCGGGTTTACACCCAATGCCATCCACTGTGTGGAAGCAATCGGCAACGAGCCTACCATTAGCTTCAACCTATATGGTATTACAGACTATCCAAACCGCTATCAGTTTGACATTACAACCCATGGGGCAAAAAATTTCTGACTAGCGAGTAGCCGCAAGGACTTGCATTGTCAGCACGATCCACCGATATTGTGTACACCACACAGCTTGGCAGGTTTCACGCAAAAATAGGGGTGTGGGGCCTGCTCCGCACCCCTATTTTTACGTTGTGAATTTGAGAACTTTGCCAAGTCGTGATCCAATTTTGTTGGGGCCGCGCGACATCGCCGCGCGGCCCCAACAAAATTGGGTTCAAGTCATTTAATTCTCGTTCCTAAGGACGTAGTACTGTAATTTCTGAAGCAGGGATTCCTGCGCAGCACAGGATTCCTCGATCTAATGAGCATCAATCGAATCAATCAAATACGCAGTTCGCATCAACGTAAGGCGCTTAGCGATCGCCATTCTCCCCCTTCTGATTCCCTTTAGGGACTTGCAAGAAAATAAAGTACCC
>CAYXJG010000596.1:0-2050 GCA_964465285.1 uncultured bacterium | reverse complement strand
TATGGATTCAACATGCACGAACTGCTATCGGCAGAGAACCTTAGGGCTTCTGGCATGCGCCTATTAGAACCCTATTAAAACTCTACTTGTCTACAGAACCCACTTATTCATGTTAAACCACGAGATAATTCAAGCCGCCGACAAGCAGCACTAAAATCACCCAGGCAATAGAACCTACCAAAATTAAACGCTTGGACTGATCCCAATTCTGGGGAGATGCGTACCCCACTGGAACCGCGACAACCAATATAAACGACAGAATAACCAGCAGTGCCAAAGAAATCTGGAACAACAGTGTCACCATAAACCGTAAGACCTCCCAATAAAATAAGCTCCCAATTACAGAGCATGTGTGCTCAGACATAAGCCACTGCAGCCGCTCTTCTCTACTCCTAGAATGGAGCTACTCGATTCAGCCAACGAGGCATCCCAACAAGGTACCCAGAAAGTCATGGGAGCGCGCCACACGCCTTTCCCATGAGCATTTCCGAACACACAAGACTCTGAATAGTACCCTATCAGAAAGTGACCCTTTCTACGCGCGGTGTAACGCTGAATCTGACAAAGGATCAGAGACTAAATAACATCCAACTCCTTCTAGGACGGCAACGCTGCAACGTCCCGACAAGCACTTGGCTCAAAATGGTCCAGGACTTACGCAGATCCTCTCTAGTAGAAGGATTTCTTTGAGAGTGGCAGACTGCACCCGCCATTTTCAAAGAGTTTGCGTCAATCCTGAATGATTTAACTCTCGCTATTTATCTTCGAGGGTGAGCGGTTTGAGCACGACAAAGTTGTGATGATTTGTAACTTTGTCTCAGGAATGCGATCGCCCTCCTACGTCTCGAACCGTGGGCAGTCCTCGGACGAGATCAGGTGATAGGTCAAGGAGCACTGATGATGCACCCTGCTGAGTGTTGTGCAACAGCACTGCAAACCCTCCCGCACCAACGCCCGACTGGGGCCATACTCGGTAGCAAGGGCGATCGCTCAAGGGCGATTGAAAGTCTGCAAGACCCGGAACCTCAACGGGGATGAATTCTGGGCAATGCTTCAGCAGCCATTCCATGACACCTTCATTTTCCTCTGGGGAATAGGCACAGGTCATGTAGGCCAAATATCCGTAGGGCGCTACGAGCTGAGCTGAGTTTGCCAGGATGCGCTTCTGCCGATTGGCATTGCGGTTGATGGTGACCGGATGAAAGCACCCTTCTGCCTTTCCGCCCTTTGCCAAGAGAGACTGGCCTGTGCAGGGTGCGTCTACAATCACTACGTCTGCTGACCTGGGCAGCTTCTCTGCCAGAATGGATGAATCGAGACTCAGGACAAATGACTGTGTCTCCTTGCCCAGATTGCTCTCTGGCCATTTAGCTTCTGATTTGCCGACGCCACACCGCTTGAGGTTGTAAATGAGTGCCGCTGTGCGCTTGCTGATGACTTCATTGCTAAGCAGGATGGATGGCGAGAGCGATCGCCAGGCAAACAGGCTCTTTCCTCCGGGTGACGCACACATATCCACCACTACCTTGACCGGACAAGGGACTGCCGACAGCACAGAGGCACTCAGCACTGACGCATAATCCAGGCAGTAATAATGTCCTTTCCTATGAAGAGAATGCTTTCCTGGCTGGGCATTCAGGGGCAGCCGATCGACAAAGTCGGGCTGCTCTGGACGATGAGGTTCCACTGCAAAAGGCAGAGGAGAGGGGCGATCGCCACACCAGAGAATACAGGGATGCAGCGGGCGAGGCTGAGTCAGGGCGTTGACAAATGCTTCTCGATCCGCATCTTCCGAAAATAGACGACGGCTTAGTTTCAGCAGCAGCCTGGATGAGTTTGAAGCCAAAATTGAAAATTGAAACCTGAGTGATCTCGGCGGGCAATGTTAGCGGGCAGTTACAGGATAATTCTAGCGATAGTATGGCGAAACATGATGATTAGAGCGCTGTGCAAGCGCACTAAATATAGTTTGTTAACCGGCGGCGCACTGCGCCGCCGGTTAACAAATTTGGGTGTGCTTCACCAATTTGCACACCGCTATAGATGTATG
>CAYXJG010000595.1:0-2055 GCA_964465285.1 uncultured bacterium | reverse complement strand
CGACGGGGTGTGCCCCTGGGAAACTTGTTTGTAATTAATTCTGCATAAGTACTTACCAAATCCTCATCTGTATACCCCCGAAACCAAAACCGAACCAAAAGGCGACGCGCGACGCGCGATGCCTTTTGATTTTTTAGGGGTTACACGACTTGGCAAAGTTCTCAAATTCACAACGCAGAAACAGGGGTTTGGGGCGCGCTGAGCGCGCCCCAAACCCCTGTTTCTGCGTGAAATTTACCAAGTCGTGGGCATTCTACGAGCAGCGCAGGATGCCCTCAATCCAAAAGTAAAAGTGTTGCCCGTGGAAGCATGGCCTTGCCATGCCCCTATGAGGGCGCTACGTCTGTTGACCAGCCTAGAGGTTTATTGCCCTTGAATTCGTGAAAGGGTGGTGTTCTGAAAATAGTGGCCCAGAATTTGCTGATAGGTGTATCCTTGGGCAGCCATGCCGTATGCGCCCCACTGGCTCATACCAACGCCATGACCAAATCCCCTGCCACTAATATAAAATGTTACAGGTAAAGAGCCCGACCCTCCTGCACTGGCAAGCCGTCCCATTTGAGGTACAACTGCAAATAAGGTACTACGGAGGCCGAGCGATCGCCGCAAATCAGTTCCACTAATGACTCGCGTGCCCTGGTCTCCGACAACTTGGACAGATACGATACGTCCCCTTGGTGTCCATTCGGTCGGAGTAATACTCAAAATGCTGCCAACTCCCGTAATCCGCTCTCGTATCTCTTCTGCCGAGAACTGCTCCTGCCATTGAAATACTGGGGCATGGTGGTCAAAATCGGTAACTCCTCGCAGGTAAGGACGAGGACTCGACCAGATATCTTCCACATTCTCTGTATGCCCACCCGATGAGGAGTGAAACACCGCTTCAATAATTTGTCCGTTGAAGGTAAGTACCTGTCCCGCTGTTTCATTTACTGCGGCCTGAGTCATGCTAGCTTCCCCCTCCAGTCCTTTGTAGACCTGCCAGGTTGCCGTATCTCCCACATCAAACACACTATTACTCGTATGCTGACGCTTGTGCAACGCATAGCTTCGGGCAGCTACAGCCTGCGCTTTGAGTGCTTCTAGCGGCCAGTTGACAGGCATCTCGCTCCCCACCACGCTGTAGAGGTAATGCTCCAGATCAACGTAGTTAACTGCCGCTAGTTGCCCACCAACTGAGATAAGCTTGGTTCGCCCCCGATACCATTTGTTGCTGATGGCGACATAGCCGCCTCCCGTGGGTTCGAGCCAAAACAGATTGCCCTGATACTGGTGAATCTTGATTAAACCTGGTTGGGACTCTGCCAGCACACTCCCCATCGCCGGAATTTCAGCCACAACCTGCCCGCTTCCATCCCGCAGCAGCGACTTTGTTGAACCACCCACTTGAACGCTGGACACATCTTCTTCAATGGCAACACGCAACTCCACAGCAGCACTGGCTGGTAAAGCACTCAGCATCGCTCCCAAGAGTGTTGCGAGGGTACTGATGCCTAAGCTAACTCCCAACCCCCTATTTAATTGAGTAGGCGGGCGAAAAAAAGCGCGAATACTCAGGTAGATAATGGTGTTGAAAACACCTGACAGATGTTGAACAATAGGTTGGCAAGACTGTTGGCGAGACAAGGATGGGGGGCTAGCAGTCATAACGTCCTCTGAAAACGAACAGTGCTGTGATCAAAAATCAAATATAGGCAGAATTATTCAAGCAAATGCTTAGGAAGCATTGCCTTCATTGAATTTTAATTGCCTGGCGATCGCAACCCCGATTGTGCCAATCTGCAGGATTATACCTTTTTTCACGACTTGGCAAAGTTCTCAAATTCACAACACAGAGATAGGGGTTTGGCGCGCGCTCCGCGCGCGCCAAACCCCTATCTCTGTGTGAAACTTGCCAAGTCGTGTTTTTACGCAAAAGTATGAAGCAACTTGCGATGAAGAAGAGCAATTCTCATTATGGAAATGTCGGAGGCAAAAAGATCGCCTGAGGCAACCTTTTTGCCCCCGACATTTGTACAAGTGAGCGCCTGTAGAGCGCGAAGTTTCCCAAAATGA
>CAYXJG010000594.1:0-2060 GCA_964465285.1 uncultured bacterium | reverse complement strand
TAGGTACTTATGGAGTGGGTCGCATGACATAGCGAACTTCTCACAATTGGCACTGTTAACTCAGGTTTGGCGCATATCCCCCGTGCTAAATCTGAGAATTCCGGCGAATGGTGCCAGCCTCAGCTATCAAGTCGTCTGCAAAAATCGCAATAATTCATGAGTAAGCTATGGAATTCTTTGGACGTGGTTGGTCTCGTAACGTCTTCATAAGAATCCAGAAAAAAATCGTTATCTTTACAAACTCTTCACATACATAATGCCAATAGTTTACGAGAATTCACTATGCGCCCTAGTACCAGTCAAAACCATGTTTAAGACTCTGCGCTGGCGACCCGGAGCTTCACTAGCTTTATCGCTAATTGCGCTCACCTAAATGGTGCTCACCTACCTAGTAGTTAGTTGTCCGCACAATCCCTGGGTCATGCTCAAACATCGGCAACTGGGTGCAAGAGATTTCCCTGGACAATCGCAATGCACCAAATGTTAGAGGTTGGAAACAATAATGGAAACATTTTCTGAAGCAGATGGCATTTTTCTACCGGATGATAACGGATTATTCGCTATTGAAGCGGAGACAGCACCAGCCACAGGTGGATGGATTGAAGAAACGCAGTATCCAGGTTTTACAGGACGTTCCTACTATCGATATACCAGTGAGAGTAAGATTATGCGGGCAGGACGAAATACCCTGTCTTACAAAATTAATGTGCAGGAGGCGGATGATTACTACGTAACGCTTCGCGCCCTGCGCAATGGTACGTTGGAAGGCCGAGATGTCGAAGGGGACAATGAGAACGATTTTTGGCTCAGAGTGAATGAAGGCCCCTGGCAGAAGTTCGTCCATTTCAAAAAAGAAGGCGAGTGGGGCTGGGCCAGTGATCTGAGCATCGGCGTTAAGCCCTTTCCTGATCCCGTCTTCAGCCTAGATGTTGGGGTCAATACCATTGAGATTTCGGGACGGTCGTCAAATGCGATGTTTGACCGATTGCATGTTTCCAAGGGGCGGTTTAACCGTAATCAAAATGAATCACCGTCCCCAGTTATCAATTCTAGTGCGCCTCCCCCTCAATCCCCGACAGCCTCCGGCATTGATGATGTCGCCGTCACAGATACCAGCACTCCGACCCAAGTCAATTTGTTTGATGCTTTTGACGATGCTGACGACGGTGATGGTGCCCTGGACTATGCTGTCGTCAACAACAGCAATCCCATGCTGCTGGACACAACCATCGACAGCAAGACAGGACTGCTGTCGCTGATTTATGCCCCCAATGTAGAAGGTTCCGCTGACATCACTGTAAGAGCGACCGACCCTGACGGCTTGTCGGCGTTTACAAGCTTTACAGTGGCCGTTAATTTACCTGACACGCCCCCTGCTCCAGTTTCGCCGCCGCCGCCGTCAGATGATACTGGAAACAGCATTGACCAGCCACGACAGCCCCCAGTGGTATCTCCTATTGGTTCCCCGACTGCCAATTTCATCATGGGTACTAGAGAGCGCGATCGCCTCATTGGAACTCGGCAGCGAGACATCATTAATGGCTTAGGACAAAAAGATACCCTCATCGGGCGTGGCGGTGACGACGATTTGTTTGGCAGAGGTGGAGGCGATACATTAAAAGGAAAACGCGGAGACGACAATTTGTTCGGCAATGGCGGCAAAGATAGGCTGAACGGCGGCAAAGGAGATGATCAGCTTGATGGCGGTAGAGGGCTTGACTTTCTTAAAGGGGGAAAGGGAAACGATCTCTTTTTGATTAGCACTGGGCGAAAATTTGATGTCATTCGTGACTTTCAAATTGGAGGTCAGGGTGGGGGCGATCGCCTCGTTTTGGGGTTAGGAGCAAACATCCGCTTCAGGCAACTCAACCTTGATAATGACGGCAATCGAGCCGTCATTTCTTTGGGAGATGATGTACTTGCAGTGCTAAGAGGCATTGATGCCAATGATTTGAGCCGACGTAATTTTGCTTAGGCGTGCGAGTCAGTATTCTCCAGCTTTGCCCTACTAAGTACACATAAGTTATCTGGCCTAGCTAATGCTGGGCTTGATCCTCCCT
>CAYXJG010000593.1:0-2061 GCA_964465285.1 uncultured bacterium | reverse complement strand
TCCTGTCTCCTGGATTCTATCCTTGGGAAAACTTCCCGCCTTGAGGAATACGCCTGAATTTGAGAACGTTGCCAAGTCGTGTGTGATAGATACCCATTTTGTCCGGGAATAATCAAAATATAGTGCTTTGCCAGCGCATTAAGTACAGCACAGGTGAGGGGCGGCGCGGAGCACCGCCCCTCACCTGTGCTTAATCAACTTGCACACCGCTATAAACACCTGAATGAGTCAATGTCTGAATCAGCCGTTGGGTAAAAGCTTTGAGAATGCAGTATTTCACGGCTAACGGCATCGCTTAAATCGCTTAAATTGATGGCTTAAGAGGAACGTTACTATGTCATTGGAAGACGGATTGAACGCATTTAAGCGGGGAAATCATAGCGAGGCGATCGCCCTTTTAGACGCCTACTGTAAGCGTTGTGAAGAGTCGAACTCAGTAGGGTCGCGGAACTACATGCAGGCAGGCATGGCACTGGTCAAGGCCTACCACGGAGAGAGGCGGTTTGATGAAGCGATCGCCCAGTGCGAAGTATTCATGAAAAGTGATGCAAACCCTGCCCTTAAGATTTGGGCCGATAAAGCGTTCCCCAAGCTGCAAGACGCAAAAGATGCCCCAGAACCTGCCCCAGAACCTGAGCAATCGGCACAAGCCTCCTCGCCCCTGTCCCAGGAAAAAACTCATCTGCTGGATGAGGGCGTTAATGCTCAAAAAATCGGGGACAACGAAGCGGCGATCGCATCCCTTGAGGAATATTTAGAAAGCTGCAGCAATGTGCGATCGCGCAACTACATGCAGGCTCAGATTTCTCGCGTGAAAGCATACCGTGCCCTTAAACAATTTGACCGCGCCTACGATGTTTGTGAAAAACTCAACGCCAGTGAAAACCCCGGACTGCGAAGCTGGGCAGAGAAGGCCATGGTGGCCCTTGAGCCTTACCGAACCAAGCCAGAGGAGCCGGAAAAAGCACCCGTAGCAGATGGCGAGTCCCCTGCGCCCGTGAAGAAGCCTACCTTTGTGCCCCGACAGGCTCCCACCCGTCCAGGCATAGCTCGGCTCGTTGACAACACCTCCACCGTGGAACTCTCTGCGATTCCTGGCACACCTACGCCCTTTTCATCCTCGCATTCGTCGAGTGTTAGTTCTTATGCTGCCAACCCATCAACATCAAGCGGACGATCCCAGGGCAGACGGTCATCCGGTGGGGCAGGCGGGGGTGCAGTTCGTGCGGCAGGAACCGGAGCCGCTGCACTCATGGGGGGTGGAGCGCTACTTGTTCTCTCAAAACTTCTGTTTCGTCGGGGAGGAATTGCTGCCATTGTATTTTTTGTTGGCATTGCCCGCGCTTGTTTCAGTGGGGGCTACGTCAGCGACAGCGGCTACTACGATGACAGCTATGCGTCCGACTCCCCCGGCTATGCCTATGATGACCTTCATCAAGCGGCCTGTGAGGGTGACGCAGAAGTTGCGGAAACGTTGATTAAAAAGGGAGCTGACATCAATCTGGCCGATGCCGAAGGAAACACCCCTCTATTTTGGGCGGTCTCCGGCTGTTCTTCAGTGGATTCCATCCGCCCTGTTACACAAGGACACCAATACATTACGAACGTGTTGGTACTTAGCGGCGCATCTGTCAACACTCAAAATGTTTATGGAGAAACCCCGCTGCACTGGGCTGCGGCCTGGGGCAATGCAGAAACCACGACATCCTTAATCACCCAGGGGGCAAACGTGACTGCTGTGGATAGCTACGACTCCACACCCCTACACTGGGCTGCATGGAGCGGCAATCAACCCTCGGCTGAAGTGCTGGTCAATCTGGGGGTTTCCCTTAACGCTCAGAATATCGACGGGGATACGCCACTCGATTTAGCCAACTACTATCCTGAAAACGCCGCAGTGGCAACTTTCCTCCAGGGGAAAGGGGCGATCGCCATTAACACCGCTCAATGAGCAAAGAACACGACTTGGCAAGTTTCAGGCAAAGATAGGGGTTTGGGGCGCGCTTCGCGCGCCCCAAACCCCTATCTTTGTGTTGTGAATTTGAGAACTTTGCCAAGTCG
>CAYXJG010000592.1:0-2087 GCA_964465285.1 uncultured bacterium | reverse complement strand
TCTTCTGACAGCACCATCAAATCGGGTAAGCGCACCGTCACCCGCGACCCACTCACCGCGATTTCCGTCTTCTGGGTCAAGCATTCAGGCAAAACCCCGAGTTGCGCAAAATAAATCAGCAAGAAAGTCGCGATTCGGCGATTCAGATCACTCTCCGGCGGCATTTCACACAGCGCTCCATTCTCCAACTCGTAACGAATTTCGGTCTCGGCGGTGTACGCAAAGAAGTCTTCCAGGCTCATGGGGGCCGTTGCGATCGTCATGGCTTGTTCCCTCCCGTCCTTTGTAATGTCATTATCCCCACATCTCCGCCAGTGCAGCTAAATCCCTGCCGATGCGATCGTGATAAACCTTTACCCATGGAGCCATCGCCTCACTCCTGACGGGTCGCGACAAACTGATGCAGCACCGTCGCCATCAACAGCGACACCGACACCCCCGACTCCTCGGCAAACGCTCGTAATCGTTGTAAATCGATCGCTGGCAGCTCCAGACTGACAGCTTCCAGTCCGCCTGCCTGGGCTTGGGCGTAATCGCGGTAACGCTCAAGCTCCTGGGTGACATTGGCGACAGACTGCCATTCACCCAATTCGACAGACTGCAAAATGGCTTGTTCTTCGGCATCTAGCGGGGGCATCGCTACTCTCCTAAAGCAAAATCAAGCACTCATTAACTCCGTTTCCTGTTCTCTGCGCTGAAACTCATCGAGGAGTTCAAAGAACTTTTCAAAGCCTGTTTTTTCATCATGGCAAGAGAGCATAATCAGCTTAGCCCAAGAGGTTACAGACTTTACTCCTAGCTTGTTTTGCAGCCACGGTTGAAACTCTTCGTAGAACTGTTCTTCCTCATTTGTGAGTTCCACCCCTAGCTCGCTACGGGCAATTTCATACCCATTCAATAGCATAAACAAGCCACTAACCGAGGGATAGCCTAAATACATCCCTGGGCTTTTTTCAATTCGGTTTAATAAATCAAACACAGTAGACATCTATTTATTTCCCCCTGTCTAAAAGGTTTGTAAGTGTAATTTCCTCAATCTCAAAACGACCACTAATACAGTTGAAATCGGCTACCCAGTCACTTCGTGATAGTCCCTCACTACCCAAATTATCAAACACTCTTCCTTGCACCTCAACACCATAATGAGTACCGTTTTCAGTAATCGACTCCTCGACGCCATAGCGCTGACTGGTGATAAAGACCGCTGTTTTGCGGTGCGTTCTCAGTCGGAGAATGGTGGCTTCTATGCCCCTTGATTGAAGCCATTGAGCCAGGGCAATTGCGCACTTATCACATTCTAAAAGCGGGTAGGAAACTGCGATTTCGCCAACCTTCTGCCAGATTTCCTCAACAGAGGGGCGATTGTCCTCAGTTTCTTCTTCGCGATCGCTCATCTCAACATCCCCTCCAGCGCATCCAAATCCTGGCGGATGTCGTCTTCCAGCGATCGCAGCTTTTGCAAAATCACCTGGGGCGGATCGTAGGTCACCTCTTCGTACTCGATTTCCTTATAGCGGTTAATCGACAGGTCATAGGCATTCGCCTGGATCTCCTCACGGGGCACAAAAAACGCCTTGGCCTTGCGGTCCGTATCCTGGGCCGGGTCTTTCTCGCGCCAGCGCTGCACAATATCCGGGATGTCGTTGTCGGCGATGGGTTGCCGCTTGTCGTCTAGCGAGTACCCATCCGCCGTCATGTCGTAGAACCACACAAAGTCAGTCCCCTTCTCCTTGACCCCCACCTTCGTGAAGATCAGAATCGCCGTCGAGACCCCGGCATAGGGCTTAAACACCCCCGACGGCATGGAAATTACCCCGTCCAGCTTGTGCGCCTCCACTAAAATCTGGCGCATGTCCTTGTGAGCCTTCGAGGAGCCAAACAGCACCCCATCCGGCACGATCACCGCCCCCTTGCCCCCCGTTTTCAGCAGCCGCAAAAACAGCGGAATAAACAGCAGCTCCGTCTTCGTGGTGTTGATGGTCTTGGTCAGGTCTTTGGCGATGGTTGATTTCTCCACCGACCCCTTAAACGGCGGATTCGCCAGAATCATCGTGAAGCTGTCCGCCACCCCGGCATGATCCTCCGAG
>CAYXJG010000591.1:0-2104 GCA_964465285.1 uncultured bacterium | reverse complement strand
CACTCCTAAGGGACTTGCAAGAAAATAAAGTACCGGAAGAAAAGAGCAGCGGGCTGAGCCCGCTGCTCTTTTCTTCCGGTATCTTTTTTAGCCGCAGATCCCTAAATGGATGAACGCTGGGGTGACAGGAGGGATGTATTGGCTAGTGTTTCAACCTGCTTTCGCTGGGCGATCGCCCAGGTGCGATAATCGGCTAAAAGCTGATTCATCAAGCGCTGCTTGATGGTAGCCAGCACGCTTGCCAGTAAGCTGTTCCCCGTTGCTTCTAAAATTGAGCGGGGCGTAAAGGCAAGCGGCGGAGGCACATCCACGCCTACCCATAAATCAGCCTGGCCCACTAAATGAGTCTGGTTGCCTACCGCTTTCGGTGACAAAATGCCCTTTAGCCGGAGATTAAAGCGTCGATCAATAAAGTCAATGCCCTCGATTTTACAGCCCACTGATTCCAGATGAATTTCACCGTCGGACTGGGCCCCAATTTTCATGTCTACGGTGGGCTGAACGCTCAGAACCATAAACTTTAGGGGGCGCATCTTCAAGCGAAAGACATTTTTTTCCACCTGCTCCGTCCGCTTTGTATCGACTAGCGCCTTGATAACCCGATGGGGCTGGCGCAGATAGTGCTGGATAGGAACAGGCTGCTCGTGTACTGTAATATCGACGGCCTGTTTCGCTTTAAACTGTGTTTGCATCTAAAAAAAGGAGCTAAATATCAACGCTTCTTTACTTAATGTAACAATTATTCCAAGAAACTACCCTAGCCGCAATGAGTATACTGTGTCGGCGGATGTCACCGGCGTAACAAATTATGAAATTCTCCCTTGCGTTTCTTGGCCCATCGGGCACTTATGCTGAAGCGGCTGCTCTGGCATGCTCCCAGTGGTGGAAGCGCCAATCTGCTATCGTTCCAGAACTGGTGCCCTATCCCAGCATTGCCCAGACCCTTCAAGCCGTTGCCCAGCGAGAGACGCAACTGGCGATCGTGCCTGTAGAAAATTCAACGGAGGGTAGCGTCACCACCACCCTTGATACCCTATGGCAACTCGATACCCTCCAGATTCAGCAAGCCTGGGTATTGCCCATTTCCCACGCGCTGATTTCCCGAGCAGGACACTCGGCTAACATCCAAACAGTCTATTCCCATCCCCAGGCATTGGCTCAATGCCAGGAATGGTTGGAGCGCTACTTGCCTGATGTTAAACTAATTCCAACTCGTTCAACGACCGAAGCTCTACAGCACTTGACCGAACCCTCAGCAGGGGCGATCGCCTCGTGCCGTGCTGCACAGCTATATGGTTTGCCTGTGCTGGCTCACCCCATCAACGACCGTCCAGACAACTGCACAAAGTTTTGGGTTCTTGGGCAAGATGCCGTTCATTACGAGCTAGGGGCTAATGCCTGTGAGTCATCGCCCACCGGAAGACACACATCCCTGGCGTTCAGCTTGCCCGCCAATGTGCCAGGAGCGCTCCTGAGACCCCTAGAAATTTTCGCTCACCGAGGCATCAATATGAGCCGCATCGAGTCTCGCCCGACGAAGCGATCCCTGGGCGAGTATCTGTTTTTTGTAGATATAGAAGCTACCTTAGCAGACCCATCAATCCGCTCGATGCTTGATGACTTGACCTCTCATACTGAGACCTTGAAAATTTTCGGCAGCTATTCAATTTTTTTAGCGGACGATCTGATGCCGCTAGAAGAACAGGACTAACGCTTCGCGAAGAAGCCCCGTGGGGATCACTGACTCAAAATGGCCTCAACGTCTTACATTCTAAGTAGCTTGGTACAATTAAAATCAGGTACACAACCCTGCGCTGCCCTCTGCGCCGACAGCGCAGGGTTTTACGGGTTTTATAATTAATGATGCTTACCCACTTAATTATGAGGCACACTGAAGTTATAGCGGTGTGCAAGTTGATTAAGCAGGTGTAAGGGGCGGCGCTGAGTGCCGCCCCTGATACCTGCTGTACTCAGCAATTCTCATTTTAGGAAGCTTCGCGCCCTACAGGCGCTCACTTGTACAAATTTAGGGAGCAAAAAGGTCGCCTGAGGCGACCTTTTTGCTCCCTAAACTTCCATAATGAGAATTGCCGTGCTGCACTTA
>CAYXJG010000590.1:0-2115 GCA_964465285.1 uncultured bacterium | reverse complement strand
TTGCTGTCTAGAGAGAGAGGTAAGCGCATTAAGGTAAGCGCATTAAATTTTATTCATAATTCGATGACATAAGCAAAAAACTGTAAAATTGAATACAGAATTGACTTCTCTCTCGCAAAATTTTGAGGTCGTGATCGTAGCGATGAAGGCAACACCTTACCCGAGGCATCTTGAATGTAATGTCTGTTTTTGGGACGCTAGGGTGCATGCTCCAATGCTCGACAATCCCTCGGGGCTTACGCAAATGCCTGGACGATAGCGGCCACCGCTCGCCACCGTCTAAAGAAATCTGTCAAGTATGGCGGACGTGCGTAAGTTCTGATCCTTTCAATTTGTTTTTAGATTTATTCAGATTTAGAAAAACATCTAAACAGGCTTAGGAGATAGTACATGAGACTTTCATATCGCGGTCTGCCCTACGAGTATGAACCTCCCTCAGTTGATGCGGCTGAGACACAACTGAAGGGAAATTATCGAGGCCATGCCATCAACTTTTCCTATGTTCGCCATATTCCGGTGCCGCAACCTGCACAGGATTTGCAGTACCGGGGCATCCATTACCACACAACAACCTCCGGGCTGGTTCAAGCACGGCTTTCCCTGGCTTCGGTCAATTTGCCTAAGCCGTTTCATCCCCAAGAATCCCGCCCTGTACGCCTGCAAAAAAAAGCCGTCATGCGTGAAGTCGCAAAGATTCATAAAGATAACATTCTTCAGCAGCTCCAGCATCGGCTAGACGTTGCGCGGCAAACCGACAACCAAACTCTGATCGACCAATTGGAAAGGGAAATGCACCAGCTTACGTGAAGAGTTTTTCCATTAGGGACGTGCAGAACCATCACGTCCTCGAAAAGAGGGGCAGCGGACTAGATCCGCTGCCCCTCTTTTTCACTCTTGCCAAGCCGTGTACCTCACTATTGAGAAGTGCGTCAGTCCTGTTGATATTCCAGGCATGGCTAATTTGCTATAGGCTAGATACGTTCTGGTTTTCTCGTTGCTGCTGTGTTTTTTAGCGTCGTCATTCCCACCTACAACCGCAAGCCGATTCTCGAAAAGTGTCTTCATGCCCTGGAGAATCAAAATGATGCGGGTGTTGACTCCATCGAGGGGTATGAGGTTGTTGTCGTTGATGATGGGTCTACGGATGAAACAGTGGCGTGGCTGCGACAGAACTCGGCACTGTTTCCCCACGTGGTGCTGCTTGAGCAAGACCATAAAGGGCCTGCCGCTGCCCGGAACTTGGGAGTGAAACAGGCAGCAGGGGATACCATTATTTTTATTGACAGTGATTTGGTGGTAACTGAGGTATTTCTTGCGTCCCATGCCAACACATTGAAGGAAGGAAAGGGACGACTAGGAAGCGATCGCCTATTCACCTATGGGCGCGTGATCAACACCTGCAATTTTGATGACCCGACCTCGGAACCCTTCAAAGTCACTGACTATTCTGCTGCCTATTTTGCCACTGGGAACGTGGCGATCGCCCGTCACTGGCTCATCAAGGCAGGGTTGTTTGACGTTGGGTTTCAGCTCTATGGCTGGGAAGACCTGGAGCTGGGAGTGCGCCTCAAACGCTTGGGTTTAAAGCTCATCAAATGCCCAGACGCAGTAGGCTATCACTGGCATCCTCCCTTCTCCTTGGATCAAATTCCAAGCCTGATTGACAAGGAAATTCAGCGGGGTCGCATGGGAGTGTTGTTCTACCAGAAACATCCCACCTGGGATGTGCGAATGATGATCCAGATGACCTGGCTTCATCGGCTGCTGTGGGGAATCCTGTCCCTAGGCGGGCAGTTAAACGAGCGCACAATGGCTCCGGTGTTGCAATGGCTGATCAACCGGGGAAAGCCCCAACTGGCTCTGGAACTCGCCCGCGTTTTCTTGAACTGGTACAACGTGCAGGGAGTGTATGAAGCCTATACCACATGGCAAAAGGACTTCAATAAGCCCTGAAGATATAAACTCAAGCCAGAGGTGCTCCAGTGGCAGCTTCCTCATTGACTGACAAAACTCATGCGCAGATCCTCCGGAAGCCCCTCACCCTGGCCCTCTCCCCAGGGGAGCTACTAAGTACACATAAGTTATCTGGCCTAGCTAATGCTGGGCTTGATCCTC
>CAYXJG010000589.1:0-2130 GCA_964465285.1 uncultured bacterium | reverse complement strand
CGCGCGCGCCAAACCCCTATCTTTGTGTGAAACTTGCCAAGTCGTGTCCTACAATCTTTTCTCTGATTAATCAGCTGTACTCGTGATTTCGTTACCGATTGCCGGTCAATTGCTTTGTCAATATCATCTGTGGGTTAATTACTTATTGTTATCAACCTAAGAAACCGTCGATTGTGATTGACCACAATTTGCTCCCTGCAATTTAGCCTCAATCTAATTCAGACTAAGGTTTATCCCTTTTTAGCTTATCCCGAATTCACGTTAGACTATGGCGATAGTACACCTGTGGTGAGACTATGGTGATAGTACACCTGTGGTGACAGTACACTAGATGACCCTATGACTAGTTCCATTCCTACTCCAGCAGTTGATGGGGCCGTTTCTCCCCAAGATTGGCCAGTCCTCCTTCAACAACTCCTTGATCGCCAATCCCTTTCCGTTGACCAAGCCTCAGCACTCATGCAGGGGTGGCTGTCAGAGGCTATTCCTCCAGTGCTCTCCGGTGCGATTCTTGCAGCCCTGCAGACGAAGGGTATCTCAGCACCGGAGCTGGCAGGAATGGCCCAGGTGCTTCAGTCTCAGTCATTAGGGGGGCAGTTCAGCCAGACGCCCGTTCCCCATCCTTTGATTGATACCTGTGGCACAGGCGGCGATGGGGCTTCAACATTCAATATCTCGACGGCAGTGGCCTTCGTCGCGGCGGCGGCAGGTATTGCGGTTGCAAAACACGGAAACCGAGCCGCTTCTAGCAAGGTGGGGTCGGCAGATGTGCTGGAATTTCTGGGAATCAACTTGGGAGCGCCACCAGAGAAAGTGCAGGCGGCAGTCAACGAGGTCGGTATTACCTTTTTATTTGCCCCAGGGTGGCACCCTGCCATGAAGGCGGTGGTTCCCATCCGTAAAACCCTCAAGGTGCGAACGGTGTTTAACCTCCTTGGCCCTCTAGTCAATCCGTTGCCGATAACAGGGCAGGTAATGGGGGTGTTCGATGGTTTGCTGGTGGACATCGTAGCGGACGCGCTAAAAATTATGAAACGTCATCAGGCCATCGTTGTGCATGGCAATGAAAAATTAGATGAGGCTGGACTGGCAGATACGACCTATTTATGCATCCTTACAGATGAAATGATTCAGTCTTTAACCCTCCACCCCACAGATGTCGGGATATCCTCTGCACCGACCCATGCTCTACGTGGCGGCGATGCTCAAGATAACGCGCTGATTCTCAGGGATGTATTGCAGGGGCGCGGCACCCAGGCTCAGCAGGATGTCGTTGCGCTGAATGCTGCACTTGCTCTTCAAGTCGGCGGCAAACTCGCTCCGCCGTCATCAGCGGTTGAGATGTGTCAGTCGGGAATTGAGATGGCGCGAGATATTCTAAAGAGCGGCGCGGCGTGGGAAAAGCTTGAGCAATTATCCGAATTTCTTAAAGCTTGAGGAAGCTGTAATATGGCAAATTGTCTGCAGAAGGAGAGGCGCGATCGCCTCCTCCTATTGCCAGTTCCCCAGAACTAGTTTCAGAGACAGACCAAACCGCTCTCTGGACACCACAATGGGAACAATTGGCGTAGTTGGTATTGTCGTTTTCTGCCCTTATTCTGCAGGCAAAGGGGCGGGTTCGATGGCCGAATCGGTTTCCTGAAACTGAATTTCCTGCATCTGAGCTTCACGAAAGCTCTCCGCCTCGGTGGTGATATTTTCGCTGCGTTGGCGATTGAACTGATCCAGGGGGGTACCGTTATTCAACATCAAGTTGTGGATCAGATTAAATACGTCAGTAGAATCTGCCCCGCCTGACCCGAAGATGTCTGAACCATTGTCATTGGTCTGAAAGTCCTCTAGAGGGTCAACCTCGCCTGCATTTTGAGCATGGGCTGGTGTGATAAGGGCGATCGCCCCCAATGAGGCAGTGATGGTATAAGCGACCAGCGACCTAGCAAAAATGTTCAATGTTTTCATCATAAGGCAGTCCTAAAAAACAGCGTGTCAAAAGCAGAGTGTCAGTAGAAGGTAAAGCTACATGGAAGACTGCAATCAGGGTGCAGATGACGAAACGCTTCTTACATGCAATGCATCCCAGAACTATTTTGCAGTGTATTGCTTTGCAGTGTATTGCTTTGCAGTGTATTG
>CAYXJG010000588.1:0-2139 GCA_964465285.1 uncultured bacterium | reverse complement strand
GCCACGACTTGGCGAAGTTCTCAAATTCACAACACAAAGATAGGGGTTTGGCGCGCGCGGAGCACGCGCCAAACCCCTATCTTTGTGTGAAACTTGCCAAGTCGTGTATTGCTATAACTGACAAGGGATCTGCGGCTAAGAGAGATACCGGAGGAGAGGGGTGGCGGGCGCAGCCCGCCCCAACTCTCACGTTTCATTTCACAAATCACTTAGGAACGCTATAGGATCGCTATATTCTATTGTTCATACAGGAACGGAATTTGATTTAGCCATGACGTCTGTCCCACCACAAGAAGCAAAGTACACTTTCATAATTGCGGTTCTCGTCCTATTTTTGATGTGCTCTGTCCTTTGGGTTTTTGGAACCCTGCCCTGGGTGATTATCAACTATTTTCTCTGCACATCTCCTGATTCCTCTGTAGCCTGCGCTTATCCAGATACCTATGGATATTACATGCGGCAGATCTTAGCAACGGACGTGATTGTGATTATTTGCTCTGGATTTGCGATCGCCCAAATCCGCCGCATCCGACGCGCCAACAACCACGCCAACTCGTGATAACCGTACACATTTCGTTATACAAAAGGCAGCGATGCCCGCTACAGTATTGAATAAGGGTCTCAGGTTTCGAGGCATCGTTACAAGCACGAGGCATTTATGAACGGCATTCGCGTTGGCAATCTCTTTGGGATTCCATTCTTTATTAATCCATCCTGGTTTATTGTGTTTGGGCTGGTCACGTTTTTCTACGGTAGTGACCTGGCTCGGTTCTTTAATCTAGGGGGGGCGCTTCCCTGGTTTTTGGGCATGATCACGGCACTGCTGATGTTTTCTTCGGTGCTACTCCACGAACTGGGGCATAGCTTCGTTGCCATGCGCCAGGGCATTGAAGTGAAATCTATCACGCTCTTTATATTTGGTGGACTGGCCAGTTTGGGTGACGAGTCGAAGACGCCTGGCGATGCGTTTTGGGTGGCGATCGCTGGCCCCTTAGTGAGTTTTGTCCTCTTCGCCATCTTCACAGCTATTGGCGTATTTGTTGACCTGCCCACACCCTTCGGTGCGATTGTTAGTGTTCTTGCTTACATCAACTTAGTGCTGGGTGCGTTCAACCTGATTCCCGGTTTGCCACTGGATGGCGGAAACATCCTCAAGTCTATTGTTTGGAAAATTACCGGAAAACCTTACCGGGGTATTGCTTTTGCTAGTCGAGTAGGACAAGTGTTTGGTTGGGCAGGCATTTTGCTGGGTGCTAATTCCATTTTTAGCATCACTGACGCCTTTGGTATTCATTTGTTTGGCAGTCCCTGGACGCTCCTTATTGGTCTGTTCCTCTTGCAGAATGCAGGGCGATCGGCACAGTCCGCCGCTGTTCAAGAACAGTTGAGTGGCTTGACTGCAAGAGATGCTATGTACCCCAAGAGTCCAGTTGTATCTGAATCTATCTCCCTGAGAGAGTTTGCTAACAGTTACATCATCGGCAATACGGTGAGCTGGCGGAAATACCTTGTAACTAATGATGAAGGGCGACTCATCGGCGAAATTGAAACGGAGGCTATGAAATCTGTTCCCACAAGTGATTGGTGGAATGTCCAGGTCAAGGAGTTGATGACGCCCAAAGCAGCCATCCCTACGGTGAAAGCAGACGAGCCGCTTATTGAGGTCATTCCTCGGATAGAACGGGATCAAGTTCCAGCCTTTGCAGTTGAGGAAGACGATGGCAGAGTCATCGGCATCATCGAGCGAGTGTCCGTTATGGAAATGATGCAGCGTAAAGCGCGACTCAATAGTGATGGCGACAAGGAACTAGAAAAGGTCGCAGCTACTGAGTTTGCACCGCCTTCTGATTCCTAAGTGCTGACAATATGCTGACGATATCAGGAATATCTGCCTTGACTTTAGGGCGTGTGGGCTGCACCACACGCCCTAACTTTTTGGTTTGTTGAGCAAATGATGTCTGATTGAGGAACCACTGACACCACGACGTGGCAACGTTCTCAAATTCACAACGCAAAAATCGGGGGTTGGGGCGCGCGGAGCGTGCCCCCAATATTTTTGCGTGAAACTTGCCAAGTCGTGTGATACCTATAGCGGTGTGCAAATTGGTTAAGCACACCCAAATGTGTTGAGTGGCGGCG
>CAYXJG010000587.1:0-2141 GCA_964465285.1 uncultured bacterium | reverse complement strand
GGTCGCCTCAGGCGACCTTTTGGCTCCCTAAATTTCCATAATGAGAATTGCTGCAAAAATAGGGGTTTGGGGTGCGCGGAGCGCGCCCCAAACCCCTATTTTTGCGTTGTGAATTTGAGAACTTTGCCAGGTCGTGTAGGTAACCCAACACATAGCGTTCCTAGGTGATTTGTGACATGAAATGTGAGAGTTGCTATAAATAGCCTCAAAACCTCAAAATACCTGAGTTCGGATTAAGCGGTTTTGAGCTTATCCCAATTTTTAGGTTGAGTTTATTAATACCGAGTCACTGCTCAGGCCGCCCTCACCCTAAATCCCTCTCCCAAGCTGGGAGAGGGACTTTGAATGGGTTCGTTTCCCCTGCTCCCAGTTTGGGAGTAGACCGGAGGGCGTGCGAAGCAGGGGCTAGGGGATGTAGAGCTTTGCTCTTCCCGCAGGGTGGGTTATTCATAGCCTGAGTAGTGACAATACCGACCTACTTAATTCTCATTATGGAAACTTAGCTAGCAAAAATGTCGTCTCATGCGACATTTTTGCTAGCTAAATCTATACAAGTGAGCGCCCATAGGGTGCGAAGTTTCCCAAAACGAGAATTTCTGTCAAACAGTGATGAACCATGCCTTATTCATTCATCAGGATAAACCACCTATTGGCAGAAACCTTCACCTTCAGAATTTCCCAAGCATTTTAGTGTTCTCTTCATCGTGCGTTATGTGTCTCAACATTCTGCAACAACTCGAAATATCGATCGGGATACCTGCTAAGGTAAGCTGACCAATAGTGCATATAAGCTGTACTTCTTTAAGTACTTTTTTAAACCGAGTTTAGAGCGAGAGTTACATCGAAAACATGGTTGCTAGTCCTCCCCGTCCCATCCGCATTGGTTCGCGCAAAAGCCAGTTGGCACTCATTCAAACCCATTGGGTGCAAGGTGAGCTACAGGCTGCATTTCCTGGCCGCACCTTTGAGGTGCAGACCATGAGCACCCACGGTGACAATGTGCTGGATGTGGCTCTCGCCAAAATTGGGGACAAGGGATTGTTTACCAAAGAGCTAGAAGATTCCATGCTCCGGGGCGATACCGACTTTGCGGTTCACTCCCTGAAAGATTTGCCAACCCGCCTCCCTGAGGGATTGATGCTGGGCTGCGTGACTGAACGGGAAGATCCCGCCGATGCCCTTGTTCTTCACGAAAAGCATCAGGGCAAGAGTTTGGACATGCTGCCTGATGGTGCTGTCATTGGGACATCCTCGCTCCGTCGGCTAGCGCAACTCCGTCACCATTTTCCAAAGCTGTCATTTAAAGACGTGCGGGGAAACTTAAATACTCGCCTCAGCAAGCTTGATAAAGGCGATTATGATGCACTGATTCTCGCGGTAGCCGGTTTGAAGCGTATGGATTTTGGCGATCGCATCAGCCAGGTTATCCCCCCCGAAATCTCTCTGCACGCGGTTGGGCAGGGCGCTTTAGGCATCGAGTGCCGCGATGGGGATGGTGAGATTTTAACAGTGCTGAAACCCCTGAAGCATGAACCCACAGCGATGCGCTGCTATGCGGAACGAGCATTCTTGCGGGAACTGGAAGGGGGATGTCAGGTGCCTATCGGAGTGAATACGGTGCTAAAGGGCGATCGCCTCGCCCTTACTGGCTTAGTTGCGAGCCTCGACGGTCAGACGGTCATCAAGGACACGCTCTCCGGCAGCCCCTCTGACGCGGTTGAGATAGGCACCGAACTTGCCAAGCAGCTCCGCGCTCAAGGTGCCCAGGATATCCTGAATGCCATCCTCGCAGAAATTCAGCGATAAAAAGAGCGATCGCATCGTGCGATCGCTTTTTCCGTGGTAAAAGTATACGCCGTAAAAGTATGGCCGTGCCATGACCCTACAGAAGCTAATTGCAGATCAACCCATTGATTGCGTAAGTAGCTTGGCACAGTTAAGAACCAACCGTATAACCCTGTGCTGCCTGCGCAAGGTTATGCGGGTTTTATAATTGATTGTGCTCACCTACTTATCAACGAGCTACCTGCACAGATTAGGGATCTGCGGCTAAAAAAGATACCGTCAGAAAAGAGCAGCGGGCGCAGCCCGCTGCTCTTTTCCGGGTACTTTATTTTCTTGCAAGTCCCTTAATAGGTTTC
>CAYXJG010000586.1:0-2143 GCA_964465285.1 uncultured bacterium | reverse complement strand
ATTAGGTGAGGCGCTACTGGATTTCAGCAGTATGGATGATTTGGAGCGGTGGTTGATGGATTATCATCAACGCCAACCTCAACAGGAATAAGGCGATCGCCCTTAACCTTTACAACATGCGTTTACCAAAGGCATGGCACAGCCAATCGCCCTTCAACCCACCAATAGCAACAAGATTGCCCTATGACTCTGAGGGGTACATCATCTCTTATCATCACTGAAAGCGCGATCGCTCCTTCTTTTACTCCAAAAAACGCAATCGCTCTTTCCCTAGGGCAAATGCGATAGTAATCTGATAAATCAGAGACATCGGCTTATCTAGGTTTCTTTGCCTCAATCATCCCTATGAAGGCAGCGATCCCACTAACGACTCATAATGTTGGGTTTCTTCTCCTTTTTTGGGCTACTAAGTACAAATAAGTTATCTGGCCTAGCTAATGCTGGGCTTGATCCTCCCTAACCCTCCTTAAAAAGGAGGGAACCGGATCGGAAGTCCCCCTTTTTAAGGGGGATTGAGGGGGATCTCGCAGAGTTTTGGATCCGAGCCGAGATGTGTGTACACAGTAGCCTTTTTTGGGAGAAGGGGGTAGGGGATGTAGAGCTTGCTCTTCTCGTAGGGTGGGCAATGAATTTGCAAAAGTGGGATGCTCCCCTAGCGTAGCCATGCCCGGAGGGCCTGCCTTATCTTACGGTAGGATAAGAATTGCGAGAGTTTTGACCGGCAAGGGATTTTATGGCGGTTTGCAATCGTGTTAAGCACAAAAACAGTTGTGTGGGGCGCAGCGCGCCCTACACAACTGTACTTAACCAACACGCATAGCGCTGTGTTTGCCCGCAAGTCTCTAATCCTGCTAATCCTACTTGATTGAGTCGCGAGAATGATTGTCTTCATTAGTGAGGTTTGAGATGGGTAGAATCTCCCTTGATTTTGCAGGTGTGCGGAGCGTTTGAGCATTCACATAGCTGTATAACGCGAGTCCGATTACCGTGACGCTGCCAAAGAGAAAGACTTGAGCTGCTGTTGCTGCGGCAATGCCTGTAGCGGCAGAAAACCCAAATAGGCCAAGCACAAAGGCATAGGCATATTGATAGGTTCCAGCAAACCCTGGAGCTGAGGGGATTAGCGTACTGAGATTTACAACTCCCACAACAGACAGCATTTGCATCCAGTTAAGGGATACGTTGATGGACTGCAATATCGACCAGTGGGC
The DNA here is from genome assembly GCA_964465285.1 of uncultured bacterium. GTDB lineage: Bacteria > Cyanobacteriota > Cyanobacteriia > CAKZMO01 > CAKZMO01 > JBCCWF01. Next base: position 932 of record CAYXJG010000586.1, on the reverse strand, counting down.
GATCGCCTCAAAGACCCACACCGCTATTGAAAAGCCAATTACCTGTTTGAGCTGATGACCTCGCAGGGCAGACAATCCTGACTGGAAACTCACGAGTTTGTCATGAATGGCCATCGGCAACCCCGTCAACCGTTTCAATATGCGACCTGCACTAATAAACCAGAGGGCGATCGCAATTCCTACAAAGAGTGAAATACCTGCAATCGTCAGGGTATTCAGCAAGGCATTTTGGCTGATGAAAAAACGGCCTAAAATCAGGCTTAGCACCACAATGAGTCCATCAAGGGTGCGCTCAAGGGCGATCGAGCCAATCGTAGCTGAACGAGAAAGCTCATACCGTCGTCCAGCAAAGTCTGCTCGAACGAACTCTCCCAGTCGAGCCGGCAAGACGTTGTTCATGGCGTAACCGACGAGTAGAGCAACACTCATCGCCTTGAATGATAAGGGTTTCACATCCCACAACAGCCGCCGCCAGCGTTCGACTCGAATGACCATGCTCATGCCGTACGTGGCGATCGCCACCGCAACCCAACGGCTATCCGTTTGCAGCAAAATATCTTGAACCTGTGTCCAACTGGTTCTCTGAAGCACCAAAACAAAGAATATGACGCCAATCAGCAGTCCAAGAATGGCGCGGCTCCAGTTATTTTTAAACCAGCTATTCTTAAACCCTAGCCCGCTAGACATTTACACCATCTCGTATACGCATTCAACCACCAAACGCAAGCAATGATTCAATCTATCGTGAGCGCACGCTCTCGTCTACTCCTGGGCACGGTGAGGGTTTACGCAAGTGGGATACTTCCTGGGCACAGTGCGATAAGAAGCGGATTTGTCTGTAGGATATGTTAATCAATGCAAGCTGCACCGATTTAAGCTACACCGATTTAAGCTATTAGTTTATGGGTAAAAATCAAGTCATTACTTGTTTA
>CAYXJG010000585.1:0-2166 GCA_964465285.1 uncultured bacterium | reverse complement strand
CATCAGCAATTCTCATTTGGGGAAACTTCGCGCCCTACAGGCGCTCACTTATATAGATATATGGGCAAAAAGGGCCGCCTCAGGCGGCCTTTTTGCCCACTAAGTTTCCATAATGAGAATTGCTGTAACCGAGTACTTCATACCGTAACAGTCGGTTTTCCCTTAAGATGAAGAACTCACTAGGGGTTTCCTTTGATATTCTTGGAGTCGTGTTGTTTCCGGTTAATAGTCCTGCATGGTTTACCGTTCTCAATTTCGCCATCGGTTAGGGCAGCCCCTCGACCGCACAGCTCTAATTCTTATGGCAATTCTCACCTGTGTGATAGCAGTGCTGGTGGTTTGGGGCGATCGCACAGCTCCACGAGTGCGTGACTTTAGCTGGCAGGGCAAGCAAATTGGTGCGAATGATGATGCACTACTGTTAACCTTCACCCGTCCCATGAATGAACGATCTGTAGAGGAGAACTTCACCCTCGAAGCCCTCATTTCAGACACAGAGCAAGAAAAAATTCCTGGAAGATTTAGCTGGTCGGGGCGGCGGATGGCCTATACTCTCGATGCTCCGGCTCCCTACGGCTATGAGTTTGAGTTGACCCTTGACTCCGCCATCGATCGCTTCAGCAACCCTGAAGAAGAGCCGGTCCTGTTAGAACCCTTTCGGGCCAACTTTCGGAGCCGCGATCGCGCTTTCCTTTACCTGGGTACCGATGACGAGGAAGAGGGGCGGCTGGTGCTCTACAACCTAACAAAAAAGGAAAAGCGCATCCTCACCCCAGAAACCCTCGTGGTCATGGATTACGAGCCCTATCCAAAGGGCGATCGCATTGTCTTTTCTGCCACTGACCGCACGTCCCAAGAGCAAGGGCTACTGAACCAGCAGCTTTATACCGTCGCTACAGGTATTCAGATCGACTCTCCGGTTGATCCGCTGCAATACTTGTCCACGACTGCTCCAGCCCCTTCCAATGATGATATTCCTGCCGAAGGGGAAGTTCGTCTGATCCTTGATAACAAAGACTATCAAAATCTCAAGTTTGACCTATCTCCTGATGGACAAACGATTGTCGCTTATCGCGTTAACCGCCAAAATCCTGCTGAATTTGGCCTTTGGGTAGTCCGTGCAGAACAAGAGCCTCAACCTCTAAACACTGAGCCAGGTGGCGACTTTCTGATTACTCCTGACAGTCAATCCATCGCTTACTTGCAGGGCGAAGGAATGACAATTCTTTCTTTAGATGTGGAATCGGAAGAAGAGGTTAGTCAGCCGATTGACTTTCTGCCCCAGTTTGGAATGGTGCTGAATTTTGCGCCGGATGGCTCAGCAGCGGCGATGGTGAAATTTAATCCTGACCCTGTTAATCCAACGCGATCGCTCTATTTGGTATCAAATCGCGGAGAAGAAACAGAGCTGGTGGAAACCACGGGGTCTGTTCTCAAAGCAGAGTTTGGGCCAGCAGGTAACTTCCTTTACTGCCTTCTCACCGAACTTCTTCCTGGAGAAATCTATGCTGAGCAGCCTTATTTGTCTGTCATTAACCTGGACACCCTTGAACGCACTGACCTTCTCCTTTTGCCGATTCAGCAAGACATCCAGATGAATCTGGCTCCAGATGGTTTGGGCATTATTTTTGACCAGGTGATTCCGGCTCAATCTCCTAGCGATTCTTCCCTGTTACGCGGGAATGATGGACAGCCCATCGCATCTGGGCAGCTCTGGTTTTTCCCAATCTTATTGGATGATCAGGGGAACCCCGTCCAGGCAGAGCCAGAAGTCATTCCCGTTGAAGGATTTCATCCTCAGTGGATGCCATGAGGCATGAGAGCAATAGCGCGATACAAGGACATTAAGTGCAGCTTTTGCGGAGCACAGAGTGCGCTATACGATTGTTTTTATGCTGAGTGAGGTTGCAGCCGCTATTGCACCGCTATGTGGGGCGTAAGGTTGGGAGTACACACGACTTGGCAAGTTTCACGCAAAAATAGGGGTTTGGCGTTGTGAATTTGAGAACTTTGCCAGGTCGTGTAGTACAAATTTATGGCGGTGTGCAAGTTGATTAAGCACAGGTGAGGGGCGGCGCGGGGTGCCGCCCCTCACCTGTGCTGTACTTAGGGACTTGCAAGAAAATAAAGTACTCGGAAAAGAGCAGCGGGCTGCGCCCGCTGCTC
>CAYXJG010000584.1:0-2176 GCA_964465285.1 uncultured bacterium | reverse complement strand
CGCCCCAAACCCTTATTCTTGCGTTGTGAATTTGAGAACTTTGCCAAGTCGTGTAAATTTCCATAATGAGAACTGCTTGTGCCTATCCTCGTGTTGACATTTGTTCTCGGCTTCTATCCCTCTTGCGGCGGCTACCAAACAAATGGGTATACACATAGCTAAATTCACAGCCAATGAAAAAAATTTGACACGTCCAATAAAGCCACAGCATCAGCACCATCACCCCCCCAATCACACCGTAGGAACGAAATTGGCTGCCAATGCGGATTACGCTATTGCTGACGAGCATTTGCAGCAAGACCAGGAGAAATGCTGTCATGAGGCTTCCGAGCCAGATATCTCCAAGTCGAACGGCTGTTGAGGGCAAAATCTTGAACAAGCCTAGAATGACTAGACACAGAACTAAGAAGGTGACTCCAACTTGAATATCGCGAATAATAGCGACTTCGTTCAAGTCAATAAAGCTAATCAAATCGTTAAAGCTCGTTAGCAACTGGCGGACGGTTTTAATGGCAATATTGGATAACAGCGATAAAACCATGAGTGCCGCAGTGCTCATGACCAGTGAAAACGCAATCACGCGATCTTTGATCAGCGTAAAAACTTTAGATTTAACGCTGTCACTTGTACGTTCCTGGACAGGGACGTTCCAGATTTTATCAACCGATCGATCAAGTGCCCCAAAGACACTGCTGGCAGTAAAAAAGAGTAGAAGAAATCCAACAACGCCAGCTCCAATACTGCTTTGATTTAGGTGCATCAACACATCTTCAACAATGTCATAGGCTGTGGGAGGCAACGATGTCTGGGCGTAGGTCAGGACTTGAGCCATGACATCGGTCTCTGGCCCCAGAAAAAAGCCTGCCACACTTAAGATGACAATGACGATAGGAAATAAAGAGAATAGCGCGTAGTAAGAAATAGCAGCGCCCATCTCCAGACATTGATCTGCCATCCATTTTTGTCCTGTGCGCATGAACAATTGCACACCGCGAGAAGGGAGAATGCGATATCGGAAAAAATTGAGCATAGGACTTACTGGAATGATATGGCGATCCGATTTGAGTAGGTAGATGGTCACAATTAAAGATAAAACCCATAATCCCTGCGCTGCCTGCTGCGCGGGCAGTGCAGGGATTTGAAGTTGATTTTTAATTGTGCCGAGGTACTTAATGACATTTATTTAAGATGACGTTTATCTGATGGAGTTGAGGTTCCTATGCGATCGCTCCTCTTCGATTTATCCACTGCCTTCTCCAATATTTATAGCGGTTGGATTATCTGGAATTTGTTTCTCGCCTTCATTCCTTTGGTGCTGAGTTTTTTGCTCTTTCGCCGCAACACCATGTCCCAGCGCTGGCTGTGGTTCCTGTGTGTCCTTGTGGGGTTTATTGGTGTCGTTGGTTTTTGGCCAAAAGCGTATTATCTCGCACCGAACTGGGCGCGGCTGATTGAGGGAGTGCTAGAGGGCGATCGCACTGCACTGCTACGCATGGGATGGCTACTTCTGCTTGCCTTGTTTTCCTTCGCTATGAGCATTTTAATGTTCCGGCGACAGCAAAGTGCTCGCAAATGGTTTTGGTGGTTAGGCTTTTTAATATTCGTTGCTTTTTTGCCTAATGCGCCTTATTTGCTCACCGACATCATTCATCTCATCCGGGGAGTTAGCTCAGGCCAAATTCCAGCCTGGACGGTTGTTCTCATCTTTATTCCCATTCATCTGACATCAATACTGTTGGGATTTGAAGCCTACGTTGTCTCCTTAATCAACCAAAGCTATTACTTGAAAAAAAATGGCTCCGGTAATCTCATCCTTCCTGCCGAGTTACTCATGCACGCTTTAAGCGCCATTGGTGTCTATCTGGGGCGGTTCATCCGGTTCAATAGCTGGGATTTAGTAACGGAACCCAGCAGTATCGTGATGACAACCTTGAACGCTTTGACAACGAAATGGCCAGCAGCGGCCATTATCGTAACGTTCGTCATCCTAACAGTGCTCTACTGGGGAATGAAGCAGGTCACGTTAGGGCTAAAGCTCCGCATTCATTATGCTCGTATGGGGCTCGATGCTATCGACTAATTTGTGCTAATCGCTAATGACTGGTTTTGATGCGCCGTCCGTTACTACTTAGGGATCTGTGGCTAAAAAAGATACCGGAAGAAAAGAGCAGCGGGC
>CAYXJG010000583.1:0-2233 GCA_964465285.1 uncultured bacterium | reverse complement strand
GGCTGTCGCTCTAATGCAATGTCAAGAACAACGTTAGTATCAATTAGAATTTTCACAAATCGTACTTTTCCCTAAGATACTCCCATTTCGCCTGATCCACATCAATGGCTGCTGCGACAGGAGGAGCCTTCTCAAACAATCCTTGAAATGCTTGAATCAAAGAGCCACGTTTTGGATGTTCATCATAAGATTCTACAGACTCAGCTTGACGTTCTGAATCAATCGGGGATTGCAACAGAATCACCTCTACATCACCGGGGTTCAATCCAATTGGTTCGGTGATAACCAAGTGTCCTGTTTCGTCAATTGTGCCTTTTACCTTATACGCCTGCATCGCCTTCTCCAAATGCCATCTAAATCCCACTCTAACGCGGCTTTTCACATACCACTCCATTCATTGAACAAAACCGGTTGCACACTACCGTCAGGCAAGATTTCTTCAAACCATTCATTACCATGAGGTTCTGTACCATCCCACTTTTCTGGATAGGTTTTGGCAGCAATTAACTCTTTGATCCGTGCCTGCTCCTCATCGTTGATCAGGCTAACGGTGGGCATTCTCAACTGTTCCGCTGCTTGATTCACCTCATCCTGAATACCCAATACCTGCTTCAGCATCCACAGCCGTGCATCTAGATGCAATGGCCCTAACCGATTCTGCTTTGCGGCTAAAGAACCATCCTTCTTGAACTCCCCATGCTTCCGAAGACGGTACTGGGGCTTCTTAATCTCCCGATATAGCTGCCTCAACTTCTGCAACGGAGCCAGATACGCCCATTCTGACTGATCCACCACCCGATTTAGCGCTGCATCCTTCTGCACCAACGGACAGCCAATACAGCCCGTCCGCGCATTCATCGGTTCTTCTCCCTCCGCTGTGTCTTGGCCGTAAACCTTGGCGATCGCACCCGTCGAAAACCCCATCATCGGAGCCTCGAACATCAGCCAGTCCCACACGTGGCAAACCCGCCAGTGAACAATCGGCGCAAGGGTATCCGCCACCGCGTTTGACGAACTTTGCTGAAACCAGCCCTGACCACACTCACCGCCATCTTTCGTACAGCTCATCGAAATCCGCTGATCCCGTGCAGCACTCTCCCCAATCCGCACCCCCGTCAGCATCAAAAATTTCTCGCCTCGCTCCTGACGCAGCGTCTCCAGTTCCCGCTCCATGCTCATCACCTTCAGCTTGGGCGTACACCAGCGGAACGTATTCGACGGCGGCGGCACCCCCCGCCCCAGCATGTAAACGAAATAGCGCTGATCCATCTCCGGCAACACCACACGGGTATCAAACCCCTGCTGCCGAAGCTCTCCCATGATGTTCATGGCCGCAGCGTGGAGGGGCGGCAACTCCTGACGGGTATCAGCATAGAGAACGGTGATGGATTCAGGTTTAGGAATGCGTCCCGTTTCCAGCAGATGAGCAATCAGAGTCACGGTCGCTGTGCTGTCTTTGCCGCCAGAAAAGGCGATCGCCCAGTGCTTGTAAAATTCTCCATACTTGCTCAACGACTCAACCGAAAGCTCAACGCTCTTAGGCAGCGTCAAACGGTTGTCTTCAAATAAGCTGAGCGTTCTCATGCGATCGCATTCCTCACCAGACTGGCTTTCCCTGCATCATCAAGCTGTCAATGCAGCATTTAGACACAAAATGTCGGAGATTGTAAAGTTCAGTACGTTGAATGTTAACAAACTATCCTTAGCGTCTCCAGTCCCTAGTCTACTTGAATTTTGCTGAATGTAGTGTCGAACACTTGTCCATCCATTTGGCTCCACTGCGGCTGAGTATGCAGGTGAGTCTGCGCGATCTGCATGTGCGCTGTGACTACGACCCAGAAGATAATCCGCCCCTGCTGTACCAAAAGGAACAGGTGGTGATGCCCAACTATCCTGGCTATGAGAAGTTTGCGAAGCTGAGCCAGCAAGAGCACAGCTGGGGCTTACTCGATGATGTGAAGGCAATTGGCGATCGTCGTGACTGGAAGAAATGCCTGGAGGAACACTGTGCTGAGTTGCGCGGGCATCGAGTCATATGACGCAAGGATGCTGATCCGTATCAGGTGAAAGTTATCCGGTCTGCTAGATAGCGATCGCACAACATACAATCAGAGCAGCAGACAAACCTAACAGATTAAAGCTCCTTAAAGGAGAATTCTTATGGATGCAATGACGACAAACTTGAGTTTGAACTAATAAGGAAGAAAAAAGCAGTCAATGGAGTGCAAAGACT
>CAYXJG010000582.1:0-2263 GCA_964465285.1 uncultured bacterium | reverse complement strand
CGCGCGCCAAACCCCTATCTTTGTGTTATGAATTTGAGAACTTTACCAAGTCGTGTACAAAAATAAATTTGCGAGTGTTTTATCGCATTTTTGGGATAACTAAGGATGGTAGTCCTGCATGGTTGGCGTTTCCCATGAGCGATGTGTCTATTTCGGCCATCATCTGCACCCATAACCGCGAACAGTATCTCGGCGCAGCCATCGACAGCCTGCTAAGCCAGCAGTGCTCCGTTAACTTCGAGGTGATTGTGGTAGACAATGCCTCCAGCGATCGCACCCCCACCATCGTCCACGAACGGCTCCCCCATCCCCTGCTCACCTACGTTTACGAAGCTGTCACCGGGTTGTCCGTTGCTCGCAACACCGGAGCACAAGCCGCAACAGGGCAGATCCTTGCCTACCTGGATGATGATGCGATTGCCTCCCCGAATTGGCTGCAAGCCCTGTGGGACGTGTATCAGCAGTACGAAAATGTGGCGATCGCCGGAGGCCGCATCAGCCTCATCTGGCCCGACGGAGTGCAGCCACCCCGCTGGATTTCCACGGAACTCTCCGGCAGCTTGGGACTGTACGACCTAGGTACCGCGCTGAAATTCGTCGGCCATCCGGGACAAACCCCACGGGGACTCAACTACTCCCTGCGGCGGAGGTTTTGGGAATCCATCGGCGGCTTTGACAGCCAGCTAGGGCGCGTCGGCAAACGCCTCCTCTCTAACGAAGAATTACAGATGACAGAAAAAGCGCTGGAATCAGGCTGGCGAGTCGCCTACGTCCCCAATGCCCACGTCGCCCACAACGTCGCCCCCGAACGGCTTCACCCGTCCTGGTTCCTCAACCGCAGTTGGTGGCAGGGCATCAGCGAATACTACCGGGAGCAACTAGCCGGACGCCAGGGCATTGCTCAACTCCAGCGAGGCAGCGAACGTTTCCTACGGGGCATGTACCGATCAGCTAAACACATCAGCAACCCCGCCCTACGATTCGATAACTTTGTTTACGCCTACGGCCAAATCGGCTATCTTCTTGCCGTGCTGAGAGGATGGCTCGCCAAACCCAGCTAATTGAACAATTTTGAATGTTGAGTCTTGAATATTTGAGTGCATGGCCTCCAAATCAAACCTCAAACCTCAAAACTTTTCCCTCCACCTTCCTCCCTTCACCCTCTTCCCTCAACCCTCTTCCCCATGACTACTCTTTCCACAAAAATCCCCATCTCCGTTCTCATTCCTGCCAAAAACGAAGAGCAGAACCTGCCTGCTTGCCTGGAAAGCGTTGCCCGTGCCGATGAAGTGTTTGTAGTGGATTCCCAGAGCGGCGATCGCTCCATCGAAATCGCAGAGCAGTATGGCGAAACGGTGGTTCAGTTCCACTTCAACGGACGCTGGCCCAAGAAAAAAAACTGGGCGCTGGACAACCTCCCCTTTCGCAACGAGTGGGTGCTGATTGTGGACTGCGATGAGCGCATCCCCGATGACCTGTGGGACGAAATGGCGATCGCCATCCAGAATCCAGACTATGAAGGCTATTACCTGAACCGCCGGGTGTTTTTCCTGGGCAAATGGATTCGTTTTGGCGGCAAATATCCCGACTGGAACCTGCGCCTCTTCCGCCATGCCAAGGGGCGCTACGAAAACCTCCACACCGAAGATGTGCAGAATACGGGAGACAATGAAGTGCATGAGCACGTTGTCCTGTCGGGGCAGGTGGGCTACCTCAAACACGACATGCTCCACGAAGACTTCCGCGACCTTTATCACTGGATTGCTCGTCACAACCGCTATTCCAACTGGGAAGCGCGGGTCTACTACAATTTGCTCATGGGCATGGAGGGCAACGACACCATTGGAGCCAACCTGTTCGGTGATGCCGTCCAGCGCAAGCGCTTCCTCAAACGCATTTGGGTGCGCCTCCCCTGCAAGCCATTCTTGAGATTCATGCTGTTTTACGTCTTCCGCCTGGGATTTTTAGATGGGCGGGAAGGATACATTTACGGACGGTTGCTCAGCCAGTATGAATACCAGATTGGCGTTAAGCTATTTGAGCTAAAGCAGTTTGGCGGCCAGTTGAACGTGGCGAAAAAAGCATCCGTCCCAACCCGGTCCCCCGCTGTGGACTCATCGCTTCCCCCAGCCGACGTTCAACCAAACGTCTGAATATCCAATTTGCATATTTTGTCTGTGTTGGAGGAAGTCTGCGCTATGTTGATTACCATAGCAATCCTAGATGAAATGTGAGAGGTGGGGCGGGCTGAGCCCGCCCCACC
>CAYXJG010000581.1:0-2266 GCA_964465285.1 uncultured bacterium | reverse complement strand
CACAACTTGGCAAAGTTCTCAATTCACGACGTAAGAATAGGGATTTGGCGCGCGCGGAGCGCGCGCCAAATCCCTATTCTTGCCTGAAACTTGCTAAGTCGTGTAACCTCTAGCTTCCTAGCTACAATAAGCCCATACTCTCACACATACCGCTTCTAGCCATGATTGCCTCTCCAAACCTACCCCTCTCTATTGATGACTACCTCCAACTGGAGGCCCAAAGCACCATCAAGCATGAATACATCGACGGTGAAGTTTACGCGATGGCTGGAGCCAGCGATGTCCATGTCACCATTGCGTTGAATTTAGCCGCACTGCTCCGCAGTCATGTCCGAGGCACGGACTGTCGAGTATACATTGCCGATATGAAAGCGCGCATCGAAGCTCGAAACCGCTTTTACTATCCCGATGTGATGGTTACTTGCGACTCCCGCGACCAAGAGACTGCCGACTACAAGCGGTTTCCAAAGCTGATTGTCGAGGTGCTCTCTGACTCTACAGAAGCTTTTGACCGGGGAGATAAGTTTGTCGATTATCAGGCGATCGCTCCCTTAGAGGAATATGTTTTGATCAACACCCGCCACCAGCGCGTGGAATGCTTTCGGCGGAATCCGGCAGGGCGCTGGGAGCTGCAATATTACTTGCCAGAAGGCGATCGCTTTTACCTCAGCAGTATTGATTTTTCAGATACCTTGGCAGCTCTGTATGAAGATGTTGTTTTAGAAGAAGGCGTTGCTGAATGAGGCTATGAAATCAGAACGTGAGTAAGATGCCCACACTCACAACTCATTCACAATTAAGGTAGTGTGAGCGTCTCGCTGACGGTTCTCTAGCGCAAATCATATATCGATTCAGCAACGCCTAGAAGAATCATCTCAAAGCCCTGAACATTCCTAGCTGCGGGTCTGTTCGGCGTACACCACATAGGCCGCATCGGCGACCATCCCCACTAGGGTAATTGGCATATTGGCAATGCCAAAGGGGCGATCGCCCCCCTTCAATGGATTCAACGAATAAACACTGGATTGCACATAAACAATCAGGGCTGTCGTAGCAGACAATCGATCAAATATCGGCTGAACTCTTTCGAGTGCAAGGCGGTCAAGTCTTGTGTGTTCCGCTTTTTGCTGATCGTCAGGTAAGTGGGCGATCGCCTCCTTCATCTCATCAAAAGTCTTACCTCCGGTTTCAGGCCAGTGTCCCAAATCCATCACCACGACATGACCTTGCGATCGCCGCAAATCAGCCTCTGTGTGGCAGCGATGCACAGGGCGAAATCCTCGGGTTTCTAGTAAGGCCACCTCTCGCGGAATATAGGATTCAGTGGGATGGTAATAATCGACTTGTACATCGCTAATGACGCGCTCGCGCCCAAGCAGGCGTTTCACATTGGTAATTTCTGTATCGACAATGCTGACAATGCGACGATTCACCTCTTGACTAATGGCCTCGCGGGCAACCTGTCGGGCATCATTGAGGTTCTTGCCGAAGATATAGGCGATAACAGCGCCTAGAAAACCAAACACCACTAACACAAACTGCATGGCACCGACATAGGTTTTGAAGCTTTCGCTCAGGCTGCGGTTTTCTTCGCGTAGGGTTTTGAGCAGCTCCATTTGTTGCTGGAGCAGTTCTTCTGGGGTGGGGGTTTGGGCCGTGAGCCAGTCGCCAAGTGAAGACCAGTCGAATGATGAAAGCCAGTGGATGTAATGGGACATGGGGATAAGGGGGGATGGGGTAGATAGGGAGGTGGGGAAGTGGGGGGCGTGGGAGTAAGAGAGGTTGGGTACAAATATACTCGATTAGCTCCCTGCTTGATTCGGGCACTCTAGGAATAGAGCCCTTTGCTACTATTCTTATGCAGACTCTCTACATTTCTCAACCAGGCTGCTCCGTTTCTCTCGACCAAGAAACCATCCTGGTCAAGCAAAACGGCGATTTGCTCAGTACGATTCAATTGCCGCTGATTGAGCAAATTTTGGTGTTTGGCTCTTCTCAGGTCACGACTCAAACAGTTCAGGCGTGTCTAAAACGAAATATCCCGATTGCTTATCTGTCACGCATGGGGCGTTGCTATGGGCGGGTGCTGCCGATTGAAAAGCGGTTTCCTCGGGTGGTGATGTTTCAGCCTTTGTGCGACGGATGAATGAAGAAATTGACATGCCCATTGGCCCCATGCCGCGCTGGCATCTGCTTAATCGTCAAGTCAAGGAGTATATGCGCTGGGTCTATGCACCCCACATTCCCTATCGTCCCTATTTAATTC
>CAYXJG010000580.1:0-2271 GCA_964465285.1 uncultured bacterium | reverse complement strand
AAGCAGCAGCTCTCCGACATGGGGCACTTCTACCAGCACTACGCCGACATCAACGACCTCAAGCACCAGTTCAGCGAGCAACTGGTCAAGCTGATGCCGCAATGGAAAAATCCGACACAATCAAGCTAGACCCTGAGGAGGCGGCGTTGCTGAATTGAGGGATGAACCTTCAAAAGCAACACTCCCGAGTGGCCCCCTAAATCCCCCGTTCGCGAAGCGTGCCCAGAGGGCAAATACGGGGGACTTTGAAAGCTCCGACTCCCCCAGAATTGGGGGATGGGGGGCAAATCATACCTGTGCTAAGCAACGCCGAGGAGGTACGCATGAGCAACACTCAACAATTCACCGCCATGATTGAACCCGACGAAGATGGCTATCTGCCAGTTTGGGCGCTATGCTCATAATTATTTGTGTTGGGTGCAAGGTCTATTTTCCCTGCACCCTATTTTTTGCCTACTCCCCCAACCGCTGGATGCGCCCTAGGGCATTGGGTACTAGGTGCAAGATGCAGGGTTAAGGGGTTTTTGTTTAGCCGCTGCGGCCTTGCGTTCGCTGTAGCGGTCGGTCAGTTCATCCACCTGATCTCTGAGCAGAATGGTGAAGCGGTATAGTTCTTCCATCACGTCTACGACGCGATCGCGATAGGCTGATTCCTTCATGGTGCCGTCTTCATTGAATTCCTGATACGCCTTCGCAACCGAAGACTGGTTGGGAATCGTAAACATCCGCATCCAGCGTCCCAAAATGCGCATGGTGTTGATGGCGTTGAAGGATTGAGATCCTCCCGAAACCTGCATGACTGCCAGGGTGCGACCCTGTGTCGGGCGAATCCCTCCCATACTGAGGGGAATCCAATCAATTTGAGTTTTCATCAGCCCCGAAATGTTGCCATGCATTTCTGGACTGGACCATACCTGCCCTTCGGACCAGAGAGACAACTCCCGTAGTTCTTGAACTTTTGGATGGCTGTCGGGTTCTGCGCCATGCAGGGGTAAGCCTTGCGGGTTAAAGAATTTCACCTCAGCGCCAAAATCTTCAATAATGCGTGCGGCTTCTTCCGCCAATAAACGGCTGTAAGACCGTTCTCGTAAGGAACCATAGAGGAATAGGATGCGGGGTGGATGAGTGGAGGTTTGAGTGGAGGTCATGGTAAAGAGGAGTGGATGGGTGGACGAGTGGATGGGTGGAGGTCATGGAAAGAGGAGTGGATTGCGAACGCGACTACCGCCACAGCCACCGTTGCCGATGCCTTCCCGCAGGGGAACTTCAAACGCGGCAGCAGCCCAGCCAGACCGCATCAGAGCCAGGGTGCCAAAGCCTCCCAGTAGACCAATGCCGACGGTGGCAATCGTTTTGGCGATCGCAAACTGAAACCCTAAGGTGCCGACTGTGAGTACAAACATCGGCGGGGACATCAAGGGTGAAGATAGCCAGAAGGCCATCACCGCTGTTACCGGCACTCCCATCGACAGCAATGCTGCAATCGAGGGAATCACGCCGTAAGAGCAGAACGGTGACAAGGTCCCAAACATCGCCGCCACCGGAATCATGACGGCGATGCGTCCTTGAAACGCCTTGGCAATCAGAGTATCGGCACCGCTGGTCGCCGCATAGGCGGCAATCCCGATGGACAGCAGCAGGAAGGGGGCGACCTCCCATAGACTATTGAGTGTGAAGGCTATACTGGCCAAAGCCTGAGAGGGCACCAGGATGATCAACCCCAAAAGCACGAGGGCGATCGCGAGAGCGACTCTATCAAATTGCTGCACACTGCGGTGAAAGCGGGTCAGTACGTTCGTCGTCATTTGCTGCCACTCCTTTGGTATTTAGGAAAATATCGAAATAAAACTCAAAATTTTTATCGTTCAATCACAGCAATCGCGTTGTGATCCATTGGATTTTTCCGGCAGGTAACCCTTGAGGATAAGCCGATAACAGTAGCCGCACAATTCGCAGGCGGGAGGGTTGTCCCAACGCTGCAAATGTCGCCGCTATTTCATTAATGGCATGTTCAGAAACGGCGTTTAATCTCATGTTTGTATAATTATCGAAATGCTTGAGTATGTCAAGGACTAGTACTCGACGGCGTAAATAGCCCCACTGTTTTTGATAGGCAGAACTCCTGGCATATAAAGAATCCCCATTCTGCCTTCATCCTTCTGACTTCTGCCTTCCGATACTAGCGGCTCTCGGCGATGTACTTTATTCTCTTGCAAGTCCCTTAGAGGATGTTTGAGAAGTCCTCAGTGCTACTTCAGATCCCCCCTTGCC
>CAYXJG010000579.1:0-2292 GCA_964465285.1 uncultured bacterium | reverse complement strand
CCGCCATTTAATTTGACTTTTAACAAAATCGCACCAAATTTTCTGAAAGGCAGGCACAGCCTGCCTTTCAGAAAATTTGGTGTTGAGATTACTCAAACCGTGAAACCCTCTCTTAGAAAGGGTTTCACGGTTTGAGTAAAGAAATTTGTTCAAACTCCAGATTGAAAGAACTGTACACGACTTGGCAAAGTTCTCAAATTCACAACGCAAAAATAGGGATTTAGAGCGCGCGGAGCGCGCGCTAAACCCCTATTTTTGCGTGAAACTTACCAAGTCGTGACTGTATTTAGTGCGCTTGCACAGCGCTATGTTTTCAGGAATTAAATAGAATTCCTATACTAGGGGTGATTGATGCGAACGGGGATATGGTGCTCGGTCAAGTAGGATTTGATGTCATCAATGGAGAGTTGCCCGTAGTGTAGAAGGGATGCTAAGAGCGCAGCCTCCGCCCTGCCCTCGGTGAAGGCAGAGCGAATGTGATCGCAGGTGCCCGCCCCGCCAGATGCAATCACGGGAATGTTCACTGCGTCGGCGATCGCCCGCGTCAGTTCCAGGTCATAGCCTGCTTGGGTGCCGTCTGCGTCCATGCTAGTCACCAGCAGTTCCCCAGCGCCCCGCTGCTCTACCTCAGCAGCCCACTGGAGGGCGTCCAGCCCTGTATTCTCGCGCCCTCCACGCACATAGACATCCCAGCCAAGATTGGCAGGGTCAGTGCGGCGACGGGCATCAATGGCGACGACGATACACTGATTGCCAAAGCGATCGCTCGCTTCGGTGACAAAATCTGGGTTCCGCACCGCTGAGGAGTTGATGCTCACCTTATCGGCTCCCGCTCGCAACAGTTTCTTAATCGTGTCGAGGGAGGAGATTCCCCCTCCTACGGTTAGAGGAATAAAGACCTGGTCGGCAGTGCGGTACACCACATCGAAAATGATGCTGCGGTCTTCGTGGGTGGCAGTAATATCCAAAAATACCAGTTCATCAGCCCCAGCATCGTTGTAGGCTTGCGCCAATTCCACCGGATCGCCTGCATCCCGCAGGTTGACAAAATTGATCCCTTTCACAACCCGCCCTGCCTTGACATCCAGGCATGGCACAATCCGCTTTGCTAGCATACGTTTCTATCCTTGCCCCAAACGTCCATCCCCGCTCTTTCCCATTGGTTTTGAATGGCAGCGAGTTGCTGCACAACTACCCTGCATGACCAGGCTACGTTCGCCGCAGAACTCCGGTTCTGCGTGACCGTAGCCAAGCTATCTCAAAAATGAAGATTCGATGGGAATAAGCCTTCAGAATAGCTTAATCGATTGCAAGACACTGATAAACTCTAGATTGGTTTGCCTAAGGATCACGGATTACATAAGATCCAATCTTGGGTAGAGTAGCGCGGCACCGGCGCGCCGCTCTGTCGAGTTGGGAGCATCCCACTTTTGTTGGGTAGGCGGGCTGCGCCCGCCTACCCAACAAAAGTAATCAATTTGCAAAAGTGGGATGCTCCCGTCGAGTTGGGGTCAAAATATTGAGTTCTTGTTCCTAATGGCCCATCGTCATGGTGGTGCGCCGACTGATTGAGGAGGTTCATGGCCTACGTGGGGCTAGCAATTGGCAACAGCACATGCATACCGCTATCGTTCATTGAATTTGGAGTCGTAATGGAGATTGGTCAGAAGGTCAAGGTTTGTCGCCTACGCGATCGCACGTCTGAAGAGGTTATCAAGCGGTTGGGACAGTCCGGGGTCATTAAAGGGTTCAAAATGGTGGACGGCAGTGATGTCGGGTTTGTTGTAGAGTTTGACGACAAATATTCGACCTGGTTTTTCCCAGACGAAGTCGAGGTCACTTAGTCCCGATCGTTTCATGGGAGAGTCTCACCGTTGGGTGCGTTGGGGCGATCGCCCCATGCACTCCCCTGTTATTCACGGCATTGCCTCCGGCATAAGGGACTTGCAAGAAAATAAAGTACCAGAAGAAAAGAGCAGCGGGCTGCGCCCGCTGCTCTTTTCTTCTGGTATCTTTATTTAGCCGCAGATCCCTTAGGGAGCAAAAAGGCCGCCTAAGGCAACCTTTTTGCTCCCTAAATTTGTGCAAGTGAGCGCCTGTAGGGCGCGAAGCTTCCTAAAATGAGAATTGCTGTCCAGGTGCAGTGCCGATGCAACTCTTTGCAGGTGTCGTTATCCCTATGGCATCGCGCGATAGGACATCTTGCGACAGGACATCTTGCGACAGGACATCTTGCGACAGGACATCTTGCGATACGACATCTTGCCACAGGACACCCCGTGAAGGACACCT
>CAYXJG010000578.1:0-2296 GCA_964465285.1 uncultured bacterium | reverse complement strand
GGCGCAGCCCGCTGCTCTTTTCTTCCGGTATCTTTTTTAGCCGCAGATCCCTTAATGCAAGTCCTTCAAGCGCTTGCAGAACAATAAAACTCCCTCAGGAGCAGAATCAAATCATTTGAACCAACTGAATCATGTCTCTAATGCCTTTGCCGATTTGGGAGCATCCCACTTTTGCAAATTGATTAATTTTGGCTTGTAATTTAAGCCGGGAAATCCTGGATGGGCAGGGAGCCAGAATCTAGGAGTCAGAATTCAGGAGGAAGCTGGCTTCTGGCTCCTGTCTCCTGAATTCTATCCTTGGGAAAACTTCCCGCCTTGAGGAATACGCCTTAATTTTGTTTTGTTGGGTGGGCGGGCGCAGCCCGCCCACCCAACAAAAATGGGATGCTGCCGCCGGTTTTGGTTTATTTTGTGAATAGGGTTACCTCGTAGACATATCGCTAGAGCGATGAATAGAAAACAGGGTCTGTTCAATACAAAAAATCAGATTCGCACCCCAGGGACGAATGGACGTAAAGGCTGGCGAATCTGCATTCCGGCGATAATGCCTCGGCAGCATGCTGGGCAGGTAATGCCTTCGGCAAAAATTTTATCTACAGTAAAAAAGACATTAAAAAATGTCTTTTTTAAAGGGCGAATGTTAGCGATCGCCCCCCTCTTTTCGACAGCTTTCATGGCCCCTTTTGCCGATGCATGGGCACAGGACTTTTCTCCATCGCAACTCCAGATCCCTCGCGCCTCGCGTATCCAGAAAACTGTCGAGCAGAGCTACCATACACTTGTCCCCACTACCATTGCACCATTGGGCGATCGCTCCTACCAGGTTTCTCTGCTCGATTGGCTGATGACCCCTGCGTCGGCTCTCCAGGAGTTGTCTCCCTTCATCACATCTTTGTTTCCCCAGTCGTCTTGGCACTACCCCGAACAATGGGCCCCTCAATTTCCCTCGTTTGACAGCCCTCGCCTGGATGCCCAGATTCGCATCTATGCTGCCTATCTTGCAGAATTTGGCGTCCCTGACGTGATGATTGTAGGAAGCTCGCGCGCGCTCCAGGGCATCGACCCAGCCATTTTGCAGGACTCCCTCGCCAAGCAGGGTGCCTTAGGCATTCAGGTCTACAATTTCAGCATCAACGGGGCTACAGCACAGGTGGTGGATTTTGTCGTGCGCGAACTGCTGACGCCTGACCAACTGCCTCGACTCATCATCTGGGGAGGGGGGTCAAGGGCGTTTAACAGTCTCCGAGCCGATCGAACATTTGATCAGATTCAGGCATCGTTGGGCTACGCTAAACTCCAGTCAGAAGAGCGCCCCATTCGCTATCCCTTCTCGCGGCCTGTTCTGAATTGGGTGTGTCCCCATGCTCTGAATGGCGAAGCGGGACAGGACCGCCGTGAATGGTCTGAGGAATGGGCCGAGAGGACATACTCAAGCTCCGTCAATCCTGATGATGAGAGTGAGAGACTCCGCGAACACCACGGCATCGGTTCCCCGGTTCCCGCCCCACCTCAGGTAAATCGACGCCCAGAGCATCGCATCAATCGGTGCGATCGCCGACGGCAAATTTGGCGAGAGTTGGGCATTTCTGAAGTCGCGGTTCATGACACCACCATCCTCCAGGACGAGTGGATGAGGAAGTATGGCGACGGCCTTACTCCGTTGGGGTTTTCTGTGGTGCCCAATACCTTTAACCCGTCTATCTATTACCAAACCTTTCCCCGGGTTTCAGGAGCATACGACATTAACTATGTTGAATTTCAGTTGACAGGTATACAAACCCAAGCAGTAGATCGACTGGTTAATTATCTCAACCGCCAACAAGTGCCTATCGTGTTTGTCAACCTGCCGCTGACCACCGATTATCTAGATGCCTTTCGGCAGGAACGAGAAAGATGGTTTTCGCAGTACCTCACCCAGCTTGCCCAGCAGCCTAGTCTTTTGCTGCGAGACTTAAACCGTCCGGAATTTTCCCAGAACTCATTTTTCGCTGACCCTAGCCATTTGAATCAGGAGGGGGCAGAGGCGATCGCCCGCTATCTGGCCAATGACATCACCCTACCCTGGCCCGATACTGTGCCCGATACTGTGCCCGATACTGTGCCCGATACTGTGCCCGATACTTTGTTGGACTGACGTTGGCCTAATATTGGCCTAATATTGGCCTGATGAGCACGACTTGGCAAAGTTCTCAAATTCACAATGCAAAGATAGGGGTTTGGCGCGCGCTCAGCGCGCGCCAGACCCCTATCTTTGCGTGAAACTTGCCAAGTCGTGTGATGAGAACACTTGAGGCAT
>CAYXJG010000577.1:0-2300 GCA_964465285.1 uncultured bacterium | reverse complement strand
TGGAATTCAATGGGGCAAAAAGGTCGCCTGAGGCGACCTTTTTGCCCCTTAAACATAGACAAGTGAGCGCCTGTGGGGCGCGAAGTTTCCCAAAACGAGAATTGCTGAAAAAATAGGGGTTTGGGGCGCGGGCTCCGCGCCCCAAACCCCTAGTTTTTCATTGTGAATCTGAGAACTTTGCCAAGTCGTGATCACAGCCATCGCACATCACGTAAAATGAAGGATAGAAGTATTACAGATTGTAAAGCGTGTCTTTTTCTCAACCCTTTGACCTCAACGCCACGGACAACCATAAACCCCTCATCACCGCGAAAATAGTGCAGCAACCATCCATTCACGCAGATGGGCGATCGCCCCGTGTCGTCGTAATCGGTGCAGGCATTGGAGGGCTGACTGCCGCAGCACTGTTGGCCCATCGGGGCTATGAGGTTGCAGTGTTTGACCAGGCAATTGTGCCTGGTGGCTGTGCGTCAACGTTTCGACGGCGGGGATTTACCTTTGATGTAGGGGCAACCCAGGTTGCCGGGTTAGAGCCGGATGGTATCCATCATCAACTCTTTTCAGAACTGGGCGTTGACCTTCCTTCGGCAACGTTCTGCGACCCAAGCTGTGCAGTGTATTTGCCGGGAGAGCAGGAGCCAATCCGGGTGTGGCGCGATTCCGAGATGTGGCAGGCAGAGCGGCAGCGGCAGTTTCCCGGCAGCGAACCCTTCTGGCAGTTGATGGAAAATTTATTTTGCCATAGCTGGGCTTTTCAGTCCCGAGATCCGGTGTTGCCCCCTCGTAATGTTTGGGATATGTGGCAGTTAGTGAAAGCTATACGTCCTGATACGCTGCTGACTGTGCCCTACGCCTTCTCGACTGTGGGACAGGTGTTGCGGAGATACGGGTTGGGGGGCGATCGCCGCCTCAAAACGTTTCTGGACATGCAGCTCAAGCTCTATTCCCAGGTGGACGCTGACGAAACGGCTCTGCTCTATGCCGCCACTGCCTTGGGTGTTGCCCATGCCCCTCACGGTCTCTTTCACCTAGAGGGCAGCATGCAGGTGTTGAGCGATCGACTAGTAGAGGCTCTTAAGCGGGATGGCGGGTCGTTGCACATGCGCCACACTGCTGAGGCAATTCATCTGGAGCCCTCTTTCAACCAATCATCAGACCAGACGGGTGAAAACCAGGTTCGAGCAGTCACCGTGCGCAATCAGAAGACAGGGGAGTGTTGGAACGAACCTGCCGATCATGTGGTGGCGAATGTCACGGTACAAAACTTGATGGCGCTGTTGGGCGATCGCGCTCCAGAGAGCTATCAACGGCGAGTAGACAAATTGCCTGACGGCTCCGGTGCCTTCGTGGTGTACCTAGGCGTTCGTGAAGCCGCAATTCCCAGTGATTGTCCGCCCCACCTCCAGTTTCTCTACGACTATGATGGCCCCATCGCGGAAAATAATTCCCTCTTTGTATCTGTAAGCCGTTCTGGGGATGGCAGAGCACCGGATGGCTGTGCCACGATTACGGCATCCTCGTTCACTGACTTGCGGGCTTGGTGGCAGAGCGGTGATTATCAGACGCTGAAACAGCGTTACACCAAAGAGGCGATCGCCCGACTGTCACAGTATTTCCATCTTACAGACGACACAATTATGCACATTGAGGCGGCAACACCCCGTACCTTTGCCCGCTATACTGCCCGTGACCAAGGCGCTGTGGGCGGCATCGGACAACGAGTGCCAACCTTTGGCCCCTTTGGATTTGCCAATCGCACTCCTGTCCCTGGCCTATGGCTGGTGGGTGACTGTACCCATCCAGGCGAGGGCACCGCTGGCGTCAGCTATTCAGCATTGACCGTTGCGCGACAAATTGACGCCTGGGTGAATTGATGCAGCGTGGTGCCCTTTGGTACTTTGTGCCGCCATTGGGAACTACACATTCCCCCGTCGGTGCCAGGAGGAAGTTCGATAGGCTCGAAGTCATTCATCTACCTCCTTGAGAACCCCATGAAACCTATGTCTTCCCCGACGAAATGGATTGCATTACCTAGTTTGGCGATGGGGGCGATCGCAATTGCAATTGCCCTAGGGTCCATTGAGCAATGGAGTGCTGACTTTCCGCTTCAAGGGAATGGGCAGTCGGCATTATCGAATTCCTCAGCATCCGCATTATCAGACAGACGCTCGTCAGAGTTCTCTGAGGCATTTGTTCCATCTTCCGATCCCTTTTCCCTAGAACCATCAACCCCTGCTCCATCAGAAAACCCTTTATTAATAACCTCTGAATCAGCGGCTTCTGAATCAGCGGCTTCTGAA
>CAYXJG010000576.1:0-2319 GCA_964465285.1 uncultured bacterium | reverse complement strand
CCTGTCTCCTGGATTCTATCCTTGGGAAAACTTCCCGCCTTGAGGAATACGCCCAATTGCACACCGCTGTATTTTCAGAAATCAAGTAGGACTCCCATAGAAATCAGTTTTGATGGATTGCTAGGAAAACATGACCTGCAAAATGGACAGATCATCTGGAAAGGTGGTTCGTTTTCTGATGTGCTGTATTGCCTTCAAAACCCGATCGAGGTCTCTAGAACTGCCCTGCTGGATAAGCAGTTCAATAAATTTATCCAAATCCCACAGGTCGAAATCTTCAGAATCCGGGTCATGGGGGTCAAATGCTTCGTAGACGCCATCGCTAAAAATGTAGAGCAGGCTTTCACAATCAATGTAGTGGCGATCGCTCTCATAGGTGACATCAGCCATCATACCAACGGGCAGGTTCGGGGTGCGGAGCCGGGTCACCTTGAATTCGCCAGAGGCTTTAGTAATCAGTACTGCAGGCGGATGCCCGGCGCTAGCATAGGTGAGCTGGCGGCGAGATCGATTATAAACCCCGTACCAAATGGTGAAATATTTGTCATTTTGGTCATTCATCTGGAAGGTTTCGTTGAGTGCCTTAAGCACTGCATCAGGCTGGTAAAAGTTCACGTCAGGGAGAGACTGCGATCGCAAAACATTCTGCACAGAAATCGAGGGAAGGGCAGCTCCTAATCCGTGTCCGGAAACATCTAGCAGATAAAAGGCTAGATAATCTGGGTCGAGCCAGTAATAGTCAAAACAATCCCCCCCTAGTTCCCGCGAAGGAATGAAGCGAGAATCAATGGACACGGTCCCAACCATAGGGGCAGGCAAGAGCGATCGCACATATTGAGCAGCTTCGTTCAGTTCTGCCTCAAGGAGCGCTTTTTGCTGCTGGAGGTCTCGGCTCAGTTGGCGAATACGCAGCCCTGCCCGAATCTTTGCTTTCATCTCGCTCAGATCCACAGGCTTTGAGAGGAAATCATCAGCCCCGTTGTCCAGACCCCGCACCCGGTCAGCTACTTCTCCTTTTGCAGAGAGTAATATGAAAAATGTCGCCGCCAGTTCCGGGTCAGACTTAACCTCGGTGCAGACCGACAGGCCATCTCGATCCGGCATAATCCAGTCACAGACAATCAAATCAGGCTGAAGGTCTTTTGCTTTCTCCAGCCCTTCATTCCCGCCGCTGGCAACGATGACCTGACAATCCTGGTCTCGCAGCGCTTTCTTCAGCGTCAGCAGCACAACAGGATCATCATCGATAACAAGGATTTTTGCCATAAATAGCTATGTGAGAGCAGTTGATTCCTGTTGCAGTCGCTTCATGAATTAAGCTAGAACAGCCATTAGGGGCGACTTATTCCATTATGCTGAGGCTTGCTTCAATTGAACATGCCACAGTGCATCAGCGTGAGGAATTCATCAAATCTATTTCTAAACCCTCGTTTCACACTGTAAAGCGTTTAGTCAGAAAACCCATGATAAATTCATGGTTCCCACAACGATAAATAATTTTCAATGAATTTTCCATTCCTTCATCTTCCCAGGTGATCTATTATTTTGGAAGCCGTTCAAAATTTTGTGCCTGTGTTAACAGTCTGCCTGCATCGGCACCAGTTTTGAGTAGAGCCCACTGGGTTGGCTATCCTGATCAGGGTGAAGGAACTGGGATGAAGTAGTAGGGTACTACAGAGGTAATAAAAGGCTTGTGCAATTGAAGCTATCTCAGAGGGCATCACTCCAGGTACCAACGGATTTGAATGCTCTAGTTGATGTATTGTCATGGTTCGACCAGTTTCAGAATGCACTGCTGCCGTATGATGTCTGGCTTCAGTGCCAATTGGCGATCGCCGAAGCATTTACCAATGCAGTTCGCCATGCCCACTGCAACAAGTCTCCTGAAACACTCGTTGAGTTGGAAGTCAGCATTCACAGTACCCTGCTTGAAATTCGGGTATGGGATGAGGGCCCTGGCTTTGACATGGACACCTTCCTTCAAACTCAACCGCTGACCGTTGATGAAAATGCAGAAGGAGGCCGGGGGCTGTCGCTGATCCATCAAATTGCGGATGACCTAAAGTATTTCCAAAACACTAACCAGCGAAATTGCCTCTACATGGCTAAACGATTTTCCTAACAGGTGGGATCAGCCCTTAAAGAAAAGCTCACGAAGATATAGCAATACGCGCTTAGATTAGGACATTGGAGGAGAGTGTATCCCTCGCTGCGCGAGGGATACACTCTTGAATCTAAGCCCGTAGGGCTATAAGAATTGATTGCTGCCAGGTCCGTGGAAAACACGACTTGGCAAAGTTCTCAAATTCACAACGCAAA
>CAYXJG010000575.1:0-2360 GCA_964465285.1 uncultured bacterium | reverse complement strand
TCCTGTCTCCTGGATTCTATCCTTGGGAAAACTTCCCGCCTTGAGGAATACGCCCCTAAGCCGACCTCAGCTTTACCGAGGATCTGTCTATGGCGTAAACTATGGCTTAAACTCAGTCCTCACGGAGAGCTAGTAGTTCGCCAAGCGAATGTTGAATAGCTGCCTGGTGAGTGGAGTACTCAAAGCACGCCCCATTCACCAGGCAAGATCTATCTGGTCAACTCCTGGAGCTTTCATCGAGAAAACCTCAAGTTTCTCATTGGGTTTTGGGCTAGAATAACGGATGTACCTAAGAATGCCATGAGAGTGCTCCGCTGACTGGAGGATAATGCCGCTGACTGGAGGATAACGGATGACACTGGTTCTGATTACGAAGGCAATATGGGCGATCGCCGCACTGGGCTTAATCGTTTTGGTGCTGTTACACAGTCCTAAGGGAGATGGGTTGGGTGGCATCGGCGGCCAGGCTCAATTGTTCACCAGCACCAAAAGTGCTGAAACAACTCTAAATAGGGCAACTTGGACGTTGTCGGTCATTTTTATTGGGCTAACACTTGTGCTTAGTGCAGAGTGGTTGTCCTAGCATGCCAGCTTTCAATCATTCCAGATTGCAGCAGCGAGATATTCAGGTAGAAATCGACTAACCTTTCGACGAAAGGCTTTTTGGAAGCATTCCTGTGAATTCTGGGAATGCTTTCGTTGTGTTTTGTTTAGGGATAGATTCTCTAGAACATTATTTTAGAGTCAGCAAGTGGGAACCCGACAGCATCGAAGAATCTTCGCCTTTGCAATATCAGTGGGAATGGTGATTGGACTCCTGCTGAGTGGAGAGCATGTTGCCCTGGGCATAGCTTCCCCATCAGATGGGAAGGATTCCAGTGAAACGTTCAGTGTCGTGGCTCAGGAAACCGATTCCTACAGCGATGTACTGGATGAGGATAGCCCCCCTTCGCAGGATGGGACAATTCTGTTACCTCTTCCTAGAGCGCATCCACTACCTGCCTTTCTAACTGATTGGCAAGATACAACCAACCAAGGAGATTATTTCGAGGCGATCGCCCCGACACCGTTGGGGTACCTCGTCTGGTCACGGTTTCCTGTCACGGTTTTCGTTGCCCCCTCTCCAGAACCGTCGGTTACTCCTCCTGTTCCAGATTCGCAGGTTCATGAACGGTGGCATGATGCTGTTATTTACGCCGTTGATGATTGGTCAGAATACGTTCCGCTAGAGCTAGTGCCTGAAGCAGAAAACGCAGACATTGCGATTTGGGCGATCGCTCCCCCCCTCAACGTCGAATTTGATGAAGCAGGACTCTTGTTGGGACGGGCACAGTCGGCGGAAACCCGATACGAGTTCTACAAATACGAGCAAGACAACGGCTCTTCCGTCTTACTGCCAAAATATGAAATCACTATTAAACCCGGACAGGCTGCATCTCAAATTCAGGCCACAGCTCGCCACGAACTAGGACATGCCTTGGGATTATGGGGTCACAGCCCATCGCCCGTTGACGCTCTCTACTATTCTCAAGTCACCTCTCCTCCTAACATCTCTCCTCGCGATATTTCTACACTGAAGCGCGTCTACCAGCAACCGACGCAACTCGGATGGCAGCTTCCCGAATAGTACTGAAGTGGCTTCTCATCTCGAAGGTTGGGAAGCAGCGCCACGGGCATCCACTGCTAACGTTGCTATCATCTTTAGCAAGCCCTGTCTCTGAATCTTCACACAGGCCTTTTATCGAATAGGGTCATGAACCGTTACTAGTTTGGTGCCATCCGGAAAGGTGGCTTCTACCTGTACTTCGTGAACCATCTCAGCAATGCCCTCCATCACATCACTGCGGGAAAGCAGCGTCGCACCATAACTCATCAATTCAGCGACGCTGCGGCCTTCGCGTGCGCCCTCTAAAATCGCAGCAGAAATATATGCCACCGCTTCAGGGTAATTAAGCTTTACCCCTTTATCTTTGCGTCGCTCAGCGAGTAGGGCGGCAGTAAAAATCATCAGTTTGTCTTTTTCCTGGGGAGTTAATTGCATAGTTAACTTGTAGACGCTCGCACAGTATCATAACGTGAGTTTGGGATAAGCTCCAAAAGCATAAACCTGAGGCAACTGAGGTTTACGACTTGGCAAGTTTCACGCAAGAATAAGGGTTTAGGGCGCGCGGAGCGCGTCCTAAACCCTTATTCTTGCATTGTGAATTTGAGAACTTTGCCAAGTCGTGTGAGGTTGATATTACTCAGCGGAAAGTCAATAGTGGTCGATGGCCATCGACGGTTCCTTCGACTGATGCCATTAGCGATCAACCTAAGGAGCAAGGATTAAATAAAATCCAATTTTGGTGAAGCGGTGCGGC
>CAYXJG010000574.1:0-2361 GCA_964465285.1 uncultured bacterium | reverse complement strand
ATGGTTTTGGTTTTACGAACTCTTTCGTTCCTATAGGCCGCAATCTTAACATTTGAATTGGGGGAATCCTGCGCGCAGGGCAAGATTTCCCAATTCGAAGATTAAGTTTATGGCCTGGTAGGGTATGAGTCGTCATGCTATCAAGCATTCCCATAGACTGGGACGGCAGCCCCGCGAATGTCTCGGGCAGCATCTGAGGCTAAAAAGCAAATGGTTTGCGCCAGCGAGGTGGGAGAAACCCATTGGTTTGCCTGCTCGCTTCCCATGGCTTGCCGATTAGCAGGAGTGTCGATGAGGCTAGGCAGCACTGCATTCGCTGTGATATTGGTGCCCCTCGTCTCGTCGGCGATCGCCTGCGTCAGTGCCACAACGCCCGCCTTAGACGCGCAGTAAGACGCGAGCTTTCCACCTGGCTGGGCAGCGCCCCGAGACCCAATGGTGACAATGCGACCATAGCCATGCTTCAGCATCATCCCTAACGCATACTTGCAGACTAAAAAAGTGCTGTTCAGGTTTAGGTCAAAATCCTTTTTCCACTGGTCATAGCTATACTCATGGGTCGTTCCCATGGAGAAACCACCCACAAGATGAATCAGCACATCAATCCGCCCCATGTCGGTCATCAACGACTCCACTGACGACTCGTTGGTTAAATCAGCCGCCACAAAGCGAATGCGAGCAAGATCTGCAGGGGAAAGCTGCCCCTTCAGCCGCTCAACCTGCCTCGCGTCGTGATAGGGAAGGGTGAGCGATGCCGGACCGCGATTCAGCACTTCTGGCGTTACACCAGCACCTAACCCTCCAGTGCCTCCAGTGAGTAATACGTGGCGTCCTTTCATAAGCAAATCTTTTGGTGAACTATTCTGCTTGTACGGTAGCAGCTAACAGGCCCAACCGGGTCACCCCGTCAGGGCGATCGCCATCGCGATGGAGCCAATCACAGCAGATCGGGAGACGGCATAGCGCCGCCCAGCAAAGTCTGCCCGAAACAATTCCCCTAATCGGGCAGGCAGCAGATTGTTCATCGCGTAGCCTACGACAAGTGCAAGGCTAACCGAGCGATAGGGCAGCGGTTTCATGGCCCACATCAGCCGTCGCCAGCGCACTATGCGAACCGCCATGCTGATAATGTAAGCGGCGATCGCCCCAACGACCCACCCCATCTGCATCTGGCCCAAGATCTGAGACACGTCAGTCCAGGAGGCTTGGCGCAGGGCGAGCCAGAAAAAGAAACCACCGATTACGATGCCCAGCAGTCCACGCAGCAAGGTGTCGCGGGACGTTGCAGAAGATGCAGAAGATGCAGAAGGTGACATAGGCCGTTGACGTGACGGTGACGTGACGGTGACGTGACGTTGACGCCGAAACAGAGGATAGCGGAAACGGGCTGAGGGATCTAGCCAAACAGCCAGAAGCGGAGGATGTATCCTAACGCCTTGACACCATCTTTCCAGTTAATCTTCTTCCCTTCCGCATAGGTTCGCCCATAGTAGGAAATTCCCATCTCATACATGCGCCACCGCCGCCGAGAACGGGCAACCTTCATGGTAAATTCCACCTCAAAGCCAAAATCATTGCAGGTGAGGACAATGCCATCCAGTACCTCACGGCGGAACATCTTGTAGCACACCTCAATGTCGGTGAGGGTGGTGTTACAGGTCAAATCAACAAGGGCAGAAATCACTTTGTTGCCCAGCAGGTGATGGAAGTAGAGGACGCGATGGGGGTTGCCGTAAAAGCGGGAGCCATACACAACATCGGCTTTGCCCTCTGCAACTAACCGCCACATCTGCACCCAGTCCTGGGGATCGTACTCCAGATCTGCGTCTTGAATGATGATGACATCCCCGGAGGCTGCCTGGAACCCGGTGCGGAGAGCGGCTCCCTTGCCCTGATTGCGCTTGTGGAACACAACTTTGACGGTGACGGGGGCACAATGGGCGATCGCCACAGGACTCGGTTCTACAGCATACGCATGGTCATCATTGGCCCTCAGAATAGGATGGTCGAGAGGCAACTCCAGGGTTACGGGACGATGGGTCGGGTCGCCAAAGGTTGTGGCCAGCCATTCCCGCGTACCATCTTTGGAACCGTCATCCACCAGCACCAGTTCCTTCGGCACCTGGGGCATCACCTGAACCACCTTATTCAGAACCGTATCAATCGTGTGTATCTCGTTGTAGACAGGGATTACAACGGACAGTTTCAAACTCATACTCCTCTCCAACAAACGAGACTATACAAAATCCTGCGTCCAATGCGGGGATTCTCCCCGCATTGACGCAAAGTTCTGAATACCCTAGCTAAGAGAATGTTTGAAAAGTATTTGATAACACGCTGGAACAATACTGATCCCCCTAA
>CAYXJG010000573.1:0-2397 GCA_964465285.1 uncultured bacterium | reverse complement strand
GCGCCCCAAACCCCTGTTTTTGCGTTGTGAATTTGAGAACTTTGCCAGGTCGTGTAAGCCTCAAATCCCGGACATAGGCGATTGATCTGTTTTCTACCTGTTTGAGGACGCTTTATTGCCCGCCGCCAACGCTAATATTAGTTCCAAGCACCTGAGCATTGGTTAAGATCATCTCCTGCATTGATGCTCCAGATACATCGGCGTAATACATGATGACATCGGTCATGTTCACCTGGTCGAGGTTTGCATCTTGAAGAATCGCATTTGTCATGAATGCAGATGTTAGATTCGCGCCTTCCAGGTTTGCCCCTGTCAGATCAGCCCCTTCCAGGTTGGTGTCTACTAAAGATGCGCCGCGCAAGTCAGCGTTGCGCAGATCGGCTCCGATCAAATGGGTTTCGCTTAAATCTGCGCCCGTCAAGTCACAGCCTGCACATGCTCCCGTCAGCAGCAGTTGCTGAACGTCCCCTGGGTCTTCTGCGCGAACGGGGAGGGCGATCGCCAGCGCAGCGACACCCGCAGCGACAAACGAAAAAATATTAGTTCTCATAGACTCAGACCTCATTACGTCACAGTCTGATGAAACAAGTCTTTAGATAGCTTTTTCGACCAAACTATTTCATCACACCAAACTGGTATTGCATATTGCTCAACAAGCACCGTCCGTGACTTCAAAGGTATTCTTTCAAATTCCTGGAGCATGTATGCCACATTTACAAACAAGAGCAGCCCTCACACCACGGCTTGCTCATCGCGGTGCTGCTCACTTCTAAGCAGAAGTCCCATGCAGCACAGCAGACAGTTTACAATTCCAGTATTCCCGAAAGTGGATTTCCCATACCGCAACTAGTAGGTGGTCACAATTAAATATGAAACCCGTGAACCCTGTGATGCCTACGCAACAGGCAGCCCAGGGCTTTTGGGTAGAGTTTACTAATGCCGACCGACCGACTTATTATTTCTTGTCTGCATACTATAATTCTAAGCCCAAGCACCCTAAAAGGCTTCACCCGTAAGGAATATACACGAACAGTATTGTATGTTCATGACGTCTACTCGTCTAACTGCCAGGGCTGTTTGAGAAACTCTTCATCTAAGATGCGCTTTGGTTTGAGTACCAGGATAATTCGTCCCAGCAGTTGGGTATTCAACGGTTGCTCTGACCACTGAATCTGAAGCTGATCGTCAGCATCAACCAAGTAGTAATGATCAGCGCTCCATTCTCGATCGGCCCGATCTGCCAGAATCAAGATGGCTTCAGGATCACCAGACACCTCAACGGGCAATTGATTGGTGTTTCCTAGCAGGACAACAGGGTCTTCAGCTTGCCGCACGACCTGCCACCCTGGTAAAGGCACCCACGCCCCCGTGCCTGTGAACTTTACAATTTTGAAGGCACCTTCATCTTCAACCAAAGGAACTGCCTTGAACGAAGCAGCGTCAAGAGGTAACCGTCCTGCCACTGGAATGATGCGAGGGACTTCTTCTTCAGAGTCCATCCGATAGAAAGGAACAGTCGGAGCAGGGCGAGCTTTCACCACTGTAAAGTCAGTGAGGAGGCTTTCAATGGCTTGTCGTGATGATGCGCTTTCTGCAAAGCGGAGGCCCTTGGCAATTAATCGGGAGCGGGATTGGAGGTCAGACTGCTGCCGCGCCAGTTTCCAATAATGATAGGCGATCGCATCTCCGGGGTGCTCCACAAATTCAGCAAAGCCAGTGGGCGTTGATGAGAGCCGTGAGTATGTCTTGATAGCCTTTGCCACATCATGGGCTTCATCAGCGTCAATTCCCTTCTGCACAGCGAGGGTTGCTGCTGCTGCCCGTTCTGGTTGGGTCAAGATGCGGAATTCATACAGAACATCACTGCCTTTTTGCTGAAAGTGCGATCGCACCTCCTCAGGAGCACCCTGGCTCTCCAGGGCACCATATACCTGAGCAGCCACAATCACCTGGTTTTGCTGAATGGGCTCAAAGCCCGTCTCTTCAAAAATCTGCTGAGGGTCATAGCCTGTCTGTTGGAGCATTTTGCACCGCTGCCCCCACTGAATCCAGGTTCCTTCTTTGCGGCGTAGCATTTGCATTAGCTCTTGAGCTTCAGCTTCACTAAGTTGAGGGGCAGACGGATTGGTCTGTTGAGGGGGATGAGCAGACATCTTTGAACCTTTTATGCAAGATATTTGTGCAGGATATTCAATAAGGCTACACACTTTTATGAAGTAGCAGGTTACACCCACTACGATTTAAGGATTACCAGGTACAAACTAGGATAAATCTGTCGCAATTTGGCAAAATTTTCTGTTTCTCTAAATCATTTCAAGTTCTTGACGAAGCAGGACATCACAGGGCTTGTCATTTAAGCCGGGAAATCCCAGATGGGCAAGGAGCCAGAATCTAGGA
>CAYXJG010000572.1:0-2405 GCA_964465285.1 uncultured bacterium | reverse complement strand
GGCTGCGCCCGCTGCTCTTTTCTTCCGGTATCTTTTTTAGCCGCAGATCCCTAAGTCTTTGAATTGGGGACATCCTGGCATAGCGCAGGATGTCCCCAATTCAAAAATTAAAGTTGTAGCCTGCGGAAGTATAGTTAGTGATGACTTTCTAACAAAGGTTTCATTCCTCACTGCGCCATTCCAATCATGACCATGCCGTATCAAACCCATGCCGCATCAAACCCATGCCGTATCAAACTTTAGTTCAAAACGCCCGATTATCTGACCGTCAGGGCTGTTACCATCTGGTAGTGTCTGATACGGGAATTGTTCAGGACATTCTGCCGGATGACCTGGCAGGTAACACTAGCCGATTCTCCTGCGATGCGATTTTAGATGTAAAAGGGGATTGGATTTCTCTAGGTGGTGTTGATCTTCAGATTAATGGCGCGTTGGGTCTCGCGTTTCCAGATTTGTGTGACCACCACGCTGATGCTCTTCTGAAAATTGGCCGATTTCTCTGGAAAGAGGGCATTGATGGATTTTTGCCGACCCTCGTGACCACGTCAATTGAGAATATTCATCGAGCGCTGGGGGCGATCGCCACGGCTCGCCAAACACTCCAAACGACCGAAGACTCTGCCACGATTCTGGGTGTTCACCTGGAAGGGCCCTGTCTCAATCCCGAAAAGCGGGGAGCCCATCCTCAGCAGCATCTTCAGGCTCTTACCCTGGACACTGTGAAACGGGCGTTGGGCGATTATGCGTCTCTGGTGACAGTGATGACCCTCGCCCCAGAACTTGATCCCGTAGGGGACGTGATTCCATATCTGCGATCGCTCGGCATCATCGTCAGCCTGGGCCATTCTCAAGCTACAGCGGATGAGGCGGATGCAGCATTCAACCAGGGCGCGACCATGGTGACCCATGCTTTCAATGCGATGCCCTCTCTTCATCACCGCAAACCAGGTCTGTTAGGGGCGGCACTGACCCATCCAGAGGTATTTTGCGGCTTCATTGCAGATGGACAGCATGTGTGTCCCACCATGCTGGACGTGCTAATGCGAACTTGCCGAGGGGGTCTGCCTCAGGTGAACTATCCCCAGGGTGTGTTTCTGGTCAGTGATGCCCTCGCCCCCCTGGGCCTGCCCGATGGTCTGTATCCCTGGGATACTCGCTGGATTGGCGTGCGGCACGGGACAGCGAGACTCGATGATGGCACCCTGGCAGGCACTACTCATCCCCTGTTAGTGGGTGTCCATAACTTAGTGAATTGGGGAATTTGCCAACCGGGAGAAGCGATCGCCCTAGCTACGATTGCCCCTCGTCACGCTATCGGATTGCCGGGATTGGAGGCTGGACAGCCTGCTCACCTGCTGCGCTGGTCGCTGGATGGGGAGAAGCGCCTGAGCTGGAGGCGGATAAGGACGGGCAAATGATATCGATTTTGGATTTTGGATTTTGGATTTTACACGACTTGGCAAAGTTCTCAAATTCACAACGCAAAAATAGGGGCTTGGGGTCAGGTGCTCGCTCAAATAGCTGTTCCCCATGCCAGAAGGGAATGGCGCAATCCTCGGTGCTGTGGATGATGATGCGTTCTGGGGCGATCGCCGGCTGTTGTGAGTTTAAGAATCTCGTCGGTGTCGCTGTAGCTGGAGTCGGGAGGCAAGAAGATCATGCTGTCTGCCCTGAAAAAGACATAGCCTGTAAAGATGCCGTAAATTAGCGCTGCTGACCGCACGATACGGACTAGGGACAGGTCGCCAATGAGCCAACGCTTAAGAAATTCTTGAGTCATGGTGACTAAACAGAGGTTTCTGCACTAAATTTTGATGTACCTTAACGGATAGCTTGCAATGCACCTGCACGGTCATCGTCAATATTGTCGCTCGAGTTGGCTTGATCAGCTAAGTTCTGCAAGCTCAGTGTTTTGAACGTGTCTCTTATGAGGAACCTATGGAGCTGGAATATCCCGATAATCTGAAATACTACGACTCCCACGAATATGCGTCTTTGGAGGGGAGTGTCGCCACCATCGGCATTACAGCCTATGCAGTCGATGAACTCGGCGACATCGTGTTTCTCGAACTGCCAGATGTCGGTGATGAGGTCGAAAAAGGCGAATCTTTTGGCACAGTGGAGTCAGTAAAAGCCGTAGAAGATTTGGTTTCCCCGGTCTCAGGCTCTGTTATCGAGCGCAATGAAGTCTTGATTGAGTCGCCTGAAAAGTTAGCAGATGACCCCTATGAAGAAGGCTGGCTGGTCAAGGTAAACATTGAAGATCCCGGTGACTTAGACGATGCCCTGTCCTCAGAAGAATACCAGGCAAAAGTAGAAGGATCTGAAGAGGAACTTGAAGAGGAAGACGACTAGTATCGGAAGGCAGCAGTCAGAAGGATGAAGGCAGAATGGGGATTCTTTAT
>CAYXJG010000571.1:0-2464 GCA_964465285.1 uncultured bacterium | reverse complement strand
GGTGAGCTTAACACGACTTGGCAAGTTTCACGCAAAATAGGGGTTTGGGGCGCGCGGAGCGCGCCCCAAACCCCTATTTTGCGTTGTGAATTTGAGAACTTTGCCAAGTCGTGTGCTTAACCAATTTGCACACTGCTATAGATTCAAGCTGTTTGATTCTCGTGCCTATTGAGTTGCTATGAAAGCATCATCGGATCACCCAGGTGACTAATCCGGGAAATCGGATAATCAGCAATAATGCTGTCAACTGAATCAAGATGAATGGGATAACCCCCCGATAAATACCTGTTGTGGGGACTTCTGGGGGTGCTACGCCTCGCAGGTAAAATAAGGAAAAACCAAATGGCGGCGTTAAAAATGACGTTTGTAGATTGACTCCCAACATTACCCCAAACCAGACCAGGTCATAGCCAAGCTGCACCGCTACAGGAGCCATCAGCGGTACGATAATGAATACAATTTCAAAATAGTCCAGGAAGAAACCCAGGATAAAAACCAGGACATTCACAAAGATCAGGAAGCTAACAACGCCGCCAGGTAAGTTCAGCAGAACATTTTTTACCAACTCGTCACCACCGAGCCCCCGGAATACAAGGCTAAAGACCGTTGCTCCCAGCAACAGTATCATCACCATGGTGGTCAACTCTACACTGGAGCGGGTCGCTTCGGCTAAAATGCGGAGGGACAAGCGGCGGTTGATAGCAGCCAGCACCAGGGCACCCACAACGCCCATTGTGCCTGCCTCTGTGGGCGTTGCTACCCCTGCAAATATGCTGCCCAATACTACCAGAATCAAGACCAGCGGCGGGAGCATAACTTTCAAAACGCGCAGCGCCAACTGGTTTGTGCTCAGGGTAAGCATCTCGGGGGGCAAAGCTGGAGCCATTTTGGGTTTGGCGATCGCCACCCCAATGGTGTACAGCAAGTACATTCCTGCCAGAGCTAAACCGGGCAGCAATGACCCCAAAAACAAATCCCCCACAGACACCCCAAGCTGGTCACCCAACACAATCAGCACGACACTGGGGGGAATGACCTGTCCTAGCGTACCCGACGCCGCAATGATTCCCGTTGCCAAAGAGGAATCGTAACCATAGCGCAGCATGATGGGCAGGGAAATCATTCCCATGGCTACTACCGTTGCTCCAACGACGCCTGTTGCTGCTGCCAGCAGCGTACCCACTAAAATAACCCCAATGGCCAGTCCGCCCCGCAGTCGCCCGAATAGAATACCAAAGGTTTCCAGCAGGTCTTCCGCTAGGCCCGACCGCTGAAGGAGCGTGCCCATCAAAATAAAGTAGGGGATGGCTAAGAGCACATAGTTGCTCATGATGCCGAAGATTCGTTGGGGCAGGGCGGAGAACAAAATCCAGTCAAATTCACCCAGAACCGCGCCAATAATCGCAAAGACAATGCCGGATCCCCCAAGGGAAAATGCCACCGGATATCCGGTAAAAATGAGAATGAGGGCACCCAAAAACATCCACAGGCCCAGATACTCAAGCATCGGTGGCCTCCTGGCGAGGACGTGAGGGAGGAACCGTATTGGTTAGAATTGCCAGGTTTTTGATGGCTTCGGAAAGACCTTGGAGGGCAAGCAGAACAAACGCGACCAGAATCATAGATTTGAGGGGATAGCGGGGCATGCCACTTGGATCAGAAGACATTTCTAACACCTGCCAGGAGTTTATGACAGCGGGAAGCGACGACACCAGAATCAGTCCAGACAGGGGCAAAAGCAGCAATATGGAGCCTAGGAAATCAATCCAGGCTTTGCCCTTGGGAGAGAGGCGACTGTAGAGGATATCGACCCGCACATGGGCGTTATGCTTCAGCACATAGGCACCGCCCAGAAGAAATACCAGGCTAAACAAGTACCACTGCACTTCGATATATAGATTGGAGCTTAGATTCACGCCAATAAACCTTCCCAGATAACGAGTCACGGCGTTGTATGCCCCGATCGCTACCATCACTAGCGTTAAACCGAGAGTAAGCCATCCAAACCATTCGCTCAGGCGGTCAATCCACCTGGAAAGTTTCAATAAGACCTGCATCACAAAACCATCGTCTTTGCTGAACTATACTTTGCCAGGTTATAAACTTAGTCTTTAAATTGGAGAAATCCTGTGCGCAGCACAGGATTTCTCCAATTTAAAAATTAAAGTTGTAGCCTGTGGGAGTGTATATCTAAGTGTCGCGCACAGCGCGCTTCTGCACCTGCTGGGCTATGTTGCTTTAATGAGTTCCCTGGACAGGAACAGGTTCAGGAAACCCACCCAAAGGGCGAAACCTAACACCATCAGCCTGTTGATGAATCACGGTATTGCTAATTTATCCTACAGTAGAATCGCTACGCTCTGAAGGGTGCCCTATTAACTCAGCAATTCTCATTATGGAAATTTAGGGCATGACTTGGCAAAGGTCTCAAATTCACAACGAAGAAACAGGGGTTTGGGGCGCG
>CAYXJG010000570.1:0-2480 GCA_964465285.1 uncultured bacterium | reverse complement strand
CGCCCGCTGCTCTTTTCTTCCGGTATCTTTTTTAGCCGCAGATTCCTTAGGACTCCCTTACAGCGTTAGAGATTGAGGATTGGTCTCAATAAGGATCGCTAAATCCTGCAGGAATGCTGCCGCGTGGGCACCGTAAATAATTCGATGGTCACAGGTGATGTTAACCTGCATCTGCCGCCGGACACCCATCAAGCCATTTTCCATCGCTATCACTTGAGGGCGAGATGCACCGATCGCCAGAATCGACCCCTGCTCCGGGGGGAGAATAGCATCAAACTGACTAACGCCAAACATGCCCAAATTTGACAGGGTGAAGCTACCTGTGCTGTATTCCTCAGGCTGGAGTTGTTTTGTGCGCGATCGCCCCACCAAATCTTTCCAGGTGCGGGAGAGGGAGTAGATATCCATTTGGTCAGCCTGTCGCAGGACAGGCGTGATGAGGCCACCATCATCCATGGCTACCGCAACAGCGATGTTAATCTCTGAGCGATATTGAGTGCCCTGCTCAGTGTAGCTGGCATTGAGGAGCGGATGCTTCTGCAAGGTCACAGCGATCGCTTTTGCCAAGAGAGCCGTCATCGTGACGCCCTTTGATTTGATTTGCTTATACAGGGCATCCAAGTGATCCGTGGTGATGGCATAGCTCACGTGAAAGGTGGGGACGTGCAAGCTTGCCATCATATTGCGTACGACAGCCTGCTGCAAGGTGTTGAATTTAGCGACTTCTCCCAGGGGGACAGGGGGGGAGGCAGGGGCAGGGGTAGACGGTGCCGTAGGAGGCGCAGCCGAGGCAGTAGGCGATGTTGCGACTGCTGAGGTCGCTGAAGCAGATAGCTGTTTGGATACACCTGCCACGGCTTCAACGTCTGCTGCTACGATGCGTCCGTGGGGGCCGCTGCCACGGAGGGTATTCAGGTCAACGTTGAGTTCCTTCGCCAACTTCTTAGCACGGGGCGACGCAACAATACGCCCATTGGATGCCGCAGTGTGGGATGGCTCCGGGGAGGTCACAGCACTCGCTGCATCTGCAACGGCAGCCTGGGCTGGAGCCGTGGGGTTAGGTGCTTTTTCGGAGGCCACCTCAGAGGCCATAGGGGCAACAGAGGCCGCCGGAGCCTGCTGCCTAGCAACCTCGATTTCGTCTTCCGTTTCTGCAAGGAGAGCAATGACGTCTCCTACGGGTGCCGTACCATCTGCGGGCACTAGAACCGTTGCGAGATAACCCTCGTGGAAGGACTCAACATCCATATCCGCTTTGTCAGATTCAACTACTAATACCGTTTCGCCCTTTTCGACCTTGTCTCCAGGCTGCTTTAGCCACGAGACAATTTTTCCCTCAGTCATGGTAGAGCTGAGCGCAGGCATAAACACTTCGTGAATCATAGGGTGGCTTCCGAATCAGACAAACAACAACGAATAAAACGGGTGAGCGGATCAGAGAGACGAGTGCCAAGACGAACGAAATTTCAGACAAACACACGGGAAACATATCGCGAGTTTCAAATCACGCATGGTTATCCGCTTGTGTTATCCCTTGGGCAAGAAGTTGAAAAAGAGAAACGCTCCTGACAACCCTCTGCAAGCGTGCATAAGCTCCGAGAGAGCAAAGAGAAGCACTGGATGGAGCATGCTGAGTCGGCTGAGCGACGCCGCACCAACCCAGCGAGACTGAAATGCAAGGTCTTGAGCTCTAATTCTTTAGACCAAAGGATATTTTAACTCGATTGGGAATCCTCGGCACGGGTTTTTCCGTAAAAGCAGCCCTAACGTAAACGCTATTGATTAGCGGCGAACCCGTCCGGTAAATCCGGAGGCCTTAAACTGCTTTAGCTTGAGGGGCGTCGGCTGATTTGCTGCAACGCTGATTCTCAGCTCAAAGTCACTCTCACCTGGGGGAACTTCGTCGATCGCCCCTAGGCGCGTGCGGTTTTGCATGACCGGATTGCTATTTGCATCATAGATGCGTCCAAAAATATCAGCATTGTAAACGGGCTTATTGGTTGGATTCAGAGCTTTCCCAGTAATCAAAAAACAGTTTGCTTCCTGGCTCGATCCCGCTGTGACCATCCCCTCGGAGAGTTCGGGGGGACAATCCTGATAACTGAGGTTTGAAAGCTGAATCTGGGTCAGCGCATTGGCAATTGGTGTTGCCCCCAGAGTGAGGGTTAGCCAAAGGCTAGTGGCGATCGCCATTACCTTCAACGCTTTGAAATAAACAAGTCGGCTCAAGAGTTGGCGCAGCATAAATTTACGATGTAGTTCTGTCTAGAGTCAGTCGCAATACAGGTTGATACCAGTCGATACTAATAGTAGCAATCAACTGAGTTCACAGTATGTAGTTCTCGTTCCTAATCTGCTGAGGCCACCCCACCTTCAGAACACTTGCTGCCCCCTTTTAGGGAATTCTTATTGCAAATCCCCTGGGCATATTTTGTGAATTACACGACTTCACGATTTAGCAAAGCTCTCAAATTCACAAC
>CAYXJG010000569.1:0-2492 GCA_964465285.1 uncultured bacterium | reverse complement strand
ATTTTCGATTTTGGATTGGCAAACCTATAGTTGACATAGGTTATGGGGTAGCTATCTGTAGTTCTACTTTCAAGAATTGGTATAAACTACGGGCGAACTAATCACGTCTACTTAACGTGAACTCGATCGCTTAAATTCTTGCAGGATAATGCGTTAATTCATTTCAATGGTTTTTCTCTACTCGCCCGCAATTCATTTGCGGGCAGAGCTGACGAGTGATTCTGGCATGTTGTCGAATTCACGTTTAGAAAACGTTTCCCACGGGATGCCTGGGAAACGTTTTTGTATCAGGATTTACGACAACGCCAGTTTGGGTGAGTGGGCCGTATGCGGCTCGCTATCCCAAAAGCCACGACAAAGCGGCATGAAGCACAAATCTCGATGTCTAAACTCATTACACTATATACAGATGTAACGCAAATATGCAGAGAGATAACGAATGGTAGCTAATATTGAGATTTACACATGGAGTATGTGTCCCTTTTGCATTCGTGCCAAAGCCCTCCTCAACAAAAAAGGCGCAGATTTCACCGAATACTGTATTGATGGTGATGAAGATGCTCGCGACAGCATGGCAAAACGCTCACGAGGACGGCGATCGCTCCCCCAAATTTTCATTAACGACGAGCACATCGGCGGCTGCGATGAGCTGTATGACCTGGAGCGTCAGGGCAGGCTCAATATGCTCCTTGAAACTAAATCAGCTTGAGAGCGTTCAGGATAATGAGCCTTGGAAGCGTTCAGAAAATTTGAGCGTTGAGTTTTGAGTCTTGGTTTCGAGGCTCCACTCGAAACTAGGTATTCCATACTCGATATGCAACACTCACGCGTCCCGTTCGCAATCGACTAAACTTGCTATGGCTATCACACACCATTTAAAGAGAAGGGTATCCAGGTGAATTTCCTGTTTATTATCGACCCCATTGCGAAACTTGACCCAGGGCACGACACCAGCGTAGCGTTGATGGAAGCGGCACAAGCCCTAGGGCATTCTGTGTGGATTGCGGAGGGGCGACAGCTCTGGGTGGCGGAGGGAAGCGCCTGGGGGCTGCTAACAGCGGTGACGTTAACGCCCGTTGCCCTTAAGGACGGACAATGGATTGTGACAGAGCCATGGTTTGAGTTGGGCGATCGCACCCCCCAACCTCTAGACTCGATGGACGCCGTGTTTATGCGGATTGACCCCCCGGTGAATACTGCCTACCTTTATACCACTTTCATCCTTGACTATATCGATCCAGCAAAGACCCTGGTGATCAATTCTCCCAACGGACTGCGGTTAGCAAACGAGAAAATGTATGCCCTCCGGTTTACGGAGGTGATTCCCAAAACTATCGTCAGCCAGGACAAGCAGGTGATTCGCCAGTTTGTGGAACACCACGGGGCAGCGGTGCTGAAGCCTCTTGGGGGCAAAGGGGGTGAGGGCATTCTGTTTATCCAGGCGGGCGATCGCAACTTCAACTCCCTGGTGGAAATCAGCACCCAGAACCAGTTACCCATCATGGTGCAGCAGTTCCTCCCAGAGGCGAGTGAGGGCGATAAACGCATTATCTTACTGGACGGAACCCCCATTGGCGCGGTTAACCGCATTCCCAGCGGGGATGATTTTCGCGGCAACATGGCTGTGGGGGGACGTGTGACGGATGTGGCGATTACCGAGCGCGATCGCCACATCTGCAATGTCGTTGCCCCCCTGCTCAAGCAAGACGGGTTAATCTTTGTCGGACTCGATGTCATCGGCGGGTATCTCACTGAGGTGAACGTCACCAGCCCCACAGGCATCCGCGAGATTGACCGACTGAGCGATACCCAGTTGGGTTTACAGGTGATGACCTGGGTTGAACAGAAAATTAAGAGATAGTGCGCTGTTGGGTCATGGCCATGACCTCATTCACGGTGAAGGGAGAAATTCCAGCCAGCGTTGGGAGCGTATCGGTTCCGGCATAGATTAGGGGAAGGTCTTGATTCTCCCAAACCCCTATCTTTGCATTGTGAATTTGAGAACTTTGCCAAGTCGTAATGATTCAGGCAGTAAAGCAGTTTCGTTTGCAAGGTCAGCATATTTTGGTCGAGCGAGCGAATCTCAATGATCCAGTCGGGGGCCCCTGGCAATGGCCCATCCTCCGTTGGCAGGCGCTCAATGTTGTCAATGGCGATGTCAGGCGTGGGGGAAAAGGGCGGCACAAGGCACCGAAGTTCTTGAATGGCTTCGTAGTCTTGGGCCTGACAGCTAATCGCATTCATTAAGTTGCGCTGAAGGCGGGAATGAAACAGCGTGGGCATCGATTTTTGTCGAGCATGACCATCGATACATTCCCATGCCGGAGACCCATCAATATTCGGCTGCTGGAGAAACGCCGCTAAGCCGCTAGTTGCCGCTAGGGACTGTATCATTGCACGCCTCAGGTCAGATTGCAGAGCAGCAATTCTCATTTTGGGAAACTTCGCGCCCCATAGGCGCTCACTTGTCTATGTTTAAGGGGCAAAAAGGT
>CAYXJG010000568.1:0-2503 GCA_964465285.1 uncultured bacterium | reverse complement strand
CATGACTTGGCAAAGGTCTCAAATTCACAACGAAGAAACAGGGGTTTGGGGCGCGTGGAGCGCGCCCCAAACCCCTGTTTCTTCGTGAAACTTGCCAAGTCGTGTTTAGGGAGCAAAAAGGTCGCCTCAGGCGACCTTTTTGCTCCCTAAATTTGTACCAGTGAGCGCCCTACGGGCGCGAAGCTTCCTAAAATGAGAATTGCTGCCATTAACCGATCTGAAAGAGATGAAATGAGATTCAAATGTTGGTGGCAGGTGCTCGTTTTTTCTGAAACGCGCCTATCATGATGTCGGGAGTATTTAACCTGCGTGTATAAGTGGGGATTAGGTCGTGTGAGGAATTCATCAGATCGCCAAAAGCAACCTGTTAACACCCATTCTTCTGAACGCGCGCGAAAGAGACGGAGGCGATCGCCCACCCATCGCCGAATACAACCGTGGCAAGTCGTTTCTCTTTCAGGAATCATGCTGCTATGGGGGCTGCTCACCGGACATACGGCATGGCGATTGTTTTCTGCATCTGAGAATAGTTCAGTGGAGCTTCCGCTCACCGCAGTCAACGGCGTTGATACATTTCTTTCCATTGCCGACGGTGCCGTTCCTTCTACTAACGGACGTCCCAAGCTATATCCCCTACCAGAGCCAGAGGAAACCTGGCAGTGTGAGGTTGTTGTCATTGGGGGGTCCCTGGGGGGCGTTGCGGCAGCGTCCCACGCCATGGCATCAGGGGCACAGACTTGCTTGATCGAGGTGACACCCTGGCTGGGGGGACAAATTAGCTCCCAGGGGGTATCTGCCATTGATGAGTCCTGGGTCATGTATTGGGGCAATAAGTTTTCTACCAGTTGGTCTCGGTTCAAGGAGATAATCAAGCAGCAAACCGTAGAGCTACCGACCTGGACGGGAGCGGGGATCCAAAACGTCTCGGAACTCAATAGCTGCTGGGTTGGCCCTTTGTGCTTTCTGCCAGAAGCGGGCGATCGCGCATCTGAAGCTCTACTGTCTGACGTATCCCAATATGCACCGGAAAGTCAGTGGGCACGGGCGACAGCCTTCAAGGGAGCCACATTTGACACCGAGGGCGACACCATCACCGCCATTCACGCCGTGCGACGAGAACCCCGCAGCCCTGACTATCAGACCAAGGGAATGCTCTGGAAAGAACTTCCTACCTGGTACGCCTGGTCAGAAGACGACGCTTACCGGAAGATCCCCCTCCGCATTGAGCCGCCCCCCGGTGAAGACTTCATTGTTATCGATGCTACGGACACAGGAGAACTGGTGGGCTGGGCGCGCATCCCCCACCGCCAAGGGTCAGAAGCCAAATTCATTACCGGAGAACCCAATGCTCCTGGGAAGAGCAACCCCGAATGCACCCAAGCGTTTACCTTCCCTTTCATCATGGCAATTTGGGATGATGGGGGCGATAGCCTACGTCGTTTGCAAAAAAAAGAGTCAGAATACAACCTGATTGAGCACTGGCGAGCCTATTCTCTCAATGGGTTTCCTGCCTTTTCAGGACGCAGTTTTTTCAACTATCGGCGGGTCGTCAGCCTGATTCAGAACGATCCCATCAACGGGTCCCCTATACCTGGCGACATGACCGTGGTGAACTGGAATCCCGGCAATGACTGGAACTGGATGAACCCACCCCTGATTCTCACGGAGGAACGGCTCCATGCATCAAACCAGTATCGCAACTGGATGGGGGGGATTTCCATCAGTGCCCTACAGCAAGGTGCCAGCCATGCCCTACTGTTTGCCCGCTGGCTCATTGAGACTCAATCCTTACCCAGTTATCCCCTTAGCTTACTTGATGGTGCCGAATCTCCGATGGGCACGGCCTCAGGATTAAGTATGATTCCTTACATCCGCGAAGGGCGTCGCATCATTGGCCATCCTG
Source organism: uncultured bacterium (assembly GCA_964465285.1). Taxonomy (GTDB): domain Bacteria; phylum Cyanobacteriota; class Cyanobacteriia; order CAKZMO01; family CAKZMO01; genus JBCCWF01. Next base: position 600 of record CAYXJG010000568.1, on the reverse strand, counting down.
CCTACGGCCAAGATGAATTTATGCTGCGGGAGATGGATGTGCGCTGGGGCATGGAGGGAGGCCGGGACGTGCGCTCCACCACCGTTGCCCTGACCCACTATGCGATTGACATCCACGGATGCCGCTACCGCAACTGGGAACCGTCTCTGGAAGCCTCTAGCGCCCCCGCCTATGAAAATCAGGTAAAACCCACCTTCATTCCCCTGGAAAGTTTGGTTCCCCGTGGAGTAGATAACATGATGATTGGCGGTAAGGCGATCGCCGTTACCCATATTGTTAATGCCATCACCCGTGTCCACTACGGAGAATGGAGCGTCGGCGCAGCCGCAGGAGCTACGGCTGGGTGGCTGGTGACGGAGCAAGATGGCGCGATCGCCCCCCACGACATCGTCCCCAACGGTTACATCAACGACCTCCAGGCACATCTACGCGAGCAGGGACTGCGGCTGAACTGGTGAACCCAAAAAAGCGATCGCCCCTCGCTTACTTTAGGAGACAACTTGGCAAAGTTCTCAAAACCTTCATTCCTTCACGACTTGGCAAGCTTCACGAAAAAATAGGGGTTTGGGGCGCGCGGAGCGCGCCCCAAACCCCTATTTT
>CAYXJG010000567.1:0-2504 GCA_964465285.1 uncultured bacterium | reverse complement strand
GTGCTGATATTCAAATTCTGTGGTTAGGTTTGTGCGTGGCCCAATCTGCCAAGATAGGACAGGAGCAACGAAAATACTTTCATTGTTAAGAAAGTCTCGATAACTATTAGCATTCTCATAGGCCAGATTGAGTCGATAGAGCAGGGACTGATCGTCTGTAATCGGGCCAGTCAAATCAAACGTCGGTCGATAAAAATCAAAGTTTCCAATATTCGCTCCAATTTCATAAGCAGAGAATGGAAGTGGCTGTTCAGTGACGGTATTGATGACTCCTCCCGGTTCCAATGCTCCGTAAAGAATGGAGGCTGGCCCTTTGAGATATTCAACCCGCGCAATATTAGCAACATCGCGAGGACTAAGGAAGCTATTATCTCGAAACCCATTCCGCAGGCTTACTCCAGCCGGAAATCCGCGAATAAAGGCTTGATTTGACGAAAGTCCCCCATATCCGCTTGAGGTTTGGACACTGCTGACCAAATCATTTAATTCATTGAGCCGCACCACAGCCCGATCTTCAATTACTTCTTCAGGAATCACCTGAATCGTTAAGGGAACCTCCCGCAGGGGCACATCAAACCGGGTTCCGACCGACGATTCTGGAACGTAGTAATCATCTTCTTGTTCTCCCGTCACCACCACCTGAATCGCATCTTCATCGGCATCCGCAGCGGTTGCCACACCGGGTTCTACGCTCAGCACCAACCCTTCAGCCTCCGTACTTACCTGGGTTTGCGGTGGCGCTTCTGCTCCCGTAATCGATATCCTAACGCCGCCCCCCGACACATTCACCGCACTTACCAGAGCGATGCCTTCCGCCGGGTCAAACCGCTCAAACGGTTCATCATCGGGTAATGCCAGAACTGCGTTTGGGATAGTGGCAATGACCGCATTGCCCACCGTTTGAGTCATCGGAGTCGCGAGTTCGCCCTCAGCGGTTTCCAATACTACCTCTAACCCCGCTTCTGTGGCGTCCAGGCGAACCCCCGTGATTTGCACCACAGACGCCTCAATCTGAGCTATCCACTCATCCACCGTCGTCGCGGGGGAACCCGTGCCATCAATCCACTCATCAACTGTCGTAGTAGAAGGGTTTGCCTCATCACCTTCTACCGCTTGACCTGGCATTGCCGCCACCAACAGCGAGGCCGCAACGATTCCAACCAATGAATGGGTTTTGAAACAGAGATACAACCCCTCACGTACACACCAACGCAAACCACTTCTCATCACTCACACCAATCTAATCAGAACAATTCTCAATTAGGTTAAAGGGTGAGACGTTCAAGGGAAAGCGATTTTGGATCCCAGCCGGAATTTTTTTGCGCCCCAAACGGAATGGCTGATTTACAGCACTCCATTAAAATAATTTTGTAGGTCGTTTTCTGTTGCAAGCGAGGTTGCTATGTCTTTCGCCCGATACATTGAGCAAACGGATCCGCCCCGTTCTCCTAGGGAAACGCTGCCCACCATGTATGACCTCCCTAGCGAAAACCCGGAGGAACCTGGCTTGCCTGACGAATTTCATGACTTCCAACCTGAGTTACTGCGGCTTACATTTCGGCCTCCCACCCATGCACCTGAACAGGTGTTTACCGCCAGTGACATGAACCTCTACTACGATGTTCGCTACCCAAATTGGTATAAGCGTCCAGACTGGTTTGGAGTCGTCGGGGTACCCAGACTTTATGACGGAGGTAATTTGCGTCTCAGCTACGTGATGTGGCAAGAAGGCGTTAGCCCTTTTGTTGTTGTTGAGCTTCTGTCACCTGGCACTGAAGCTGAAGACCTAGGACAAACCGAACGAGAAGATGATGAACCTCCAACAAAGTGGCAAGTTTATGAGCAGATTTTGCGCGTTCCTTACTACGTAACGTTCAGTCGGTACACCGATCGCCTACAGGTGTTCACTCTTCAGGCTGGGCGTTATCAAGAACTTGGCCTTGATGCACCAAAGGTGTGGATGCCTGAAATCGGATTGGGCCTTGGGCTATGGCAAGGAGAATATGCAGGACTGAATCGACTATGGCTGCGCTGGCATGACTCTTACGGTCATTGGATTCCCACAGAGGCTGAGCAGGAACGCCAACGGGCTGAGCAAGAGCGTCAGCGGGCTGAGCAAGAGCGTCAGCGGGCTGAGCGATTGGCAGAGCGGTTAAGAGCACTGGGCGTTAACCCAGACGACGATGCTCCATAAGATAGGCTTTGGGATTGGCCCCAAACTTTTTACGGAAGGCGGCAGCGAAGCGACTTCGGCTGGCATAGCCCACGGCTTGGGCCACCTCTTCAACTTTCATGTCGCCTTGCAGCAGCAGGTGTCGGGCATGTTCCATGCGGCGATCGCACACATAGCCAAACACCGTGGTGCTGAAGACCTGGCGAAAGCCTCGCTTCAGGGTGCAGTCGTTGAGCCCAACCTGACGGGCCAGAGCCTGTAGCGTGGGCGGATTGTGAAACTGGCGCTGCAAAATGGCTTTGGCGGCATGGATGCGATCGCGATCATCCCC
>CAYXJG010000566.1:0-2520 GCA_964465285.1 uncultured bacterium | reverse complement strand
GCGCCCCAAACTCTTATTTTTTCGTTGTGAATTTGAGAACTTTGCCAAATCGTGAAATGTAGGAATCCTATTTGATTCCTGAAAATATTTCTAAAGGTGCCGCACCTTTAGAAATCGAATAGGATTCCTACAGATACTTTAAGCTAGTTGTTTTTGAAAAACGCTGTAGCGCAGTGCTGTCTATCCAAAAGTTGAATTTTGCTTGACCAGAATCCTGAAGCGCTCAGGGGTTACCAATCCCCTCCACATTCTATAGTTGAGAACATTCTATAGTTGAGACTCCATAGTCGAGCAGACTCGAGTCGATGCCTGGGTTGAGGACTGTGCGGCTGTTTAATCTGTCAATGGTCAGACCACTCTCGTTTAACCTCACTCACCTGCCAGACGATCAACCCTGGGACTCCCAGGCATAGTTCACGTACACGCTTACAGAGGGATGATGATAAGGCAATATCTGCTGGAATCCCAAGCGCCGCTCCAATGGCTACAAATCCTCCCTCTTGGGCACCCAATCCGCCGGGTATGACAAAGGCCACTGACCGAATGGCTTGACCAATACTTTCTAGAATCAAAGCATCCACCCAGGAAATAGGAGATCCAAGGAACTGGAAGGCGAGCCAAGTCTCCCCTGCTGCGGTGATGCGGAAGGCCAAGCGCCAGAAGGTTGCAATCAGTAGGCGATCGCCCCTTTGATACATTTCTTTTAATGAGGCATCCAACCGAGCCGCCTGGTCTTCCACAGGAGTATTTGGATTAAAAAAGGGAAATTTCCGTGCCACGCGCACCAAGAGATTGAAAAGTCCAGCATGTTGTAGCCAGTAAAGGCCTCCTCCAGCAACGCCAAACAGGATGAAGCCCAAAAATATCACCACAAACAGGCGACTATTAGCATTGCCGTTGCTGAATTGAATGGAAACAAACAGCACAAATCCCAGTAGGGCATATATGGCTTGGGTGATGATCTGTAGCGTTTGGTCTCCAATGACCGTGGCGATCGCCACGCTGGACTGAAAACGGCGCGTGATCATCATCCGTATTCGAGCAATTTCGCCCCCAACTTGACCCACAGGCAGGAGCCAGTTAATCGAAAAATTAATCCATGTGGCATAGGCGAGAAACCCTAGTCTAGGCCCGTGCCCAACTGCGAATAACCATCGCCAAGAGAGAAGAGCACAGCTAACGGGCACCAAATAAAATGCAGGCAACCACCAAACAGAACGGCCAGCTCGCTGTAGGGTTTCTGCCAACACACTGAATCCCTGCCAAATGATGAGAGCAGTCAATGCCGCTAAGCCGATCAATAGTCCGACAAGGGAAAGGCGTTTCATTTAACGACCCTATTGAGGCAATAGTGTCCGGATAAGAGACTAAAAGCATAGGAAGCTTTAATCAAAATTGTCTGCATCAGGAACTTACCTCGCTTAGAATAATTCAATTGACAAGAAGCTTGTTAAAAAAATCTATTCATACGTTTCACATCACGTGCTGAAGTTTTCTATGGTTACCCTACTGCCCCGCCTATCGCTGTCCATGCGCCGTGCCCTTGCCTCTTCCTTCGTAATGGGCGTCTTAACATGGGCTGGTGTCTTCATTGATGCTCCAAAAATGACGACCGATCTAGCCCAGTGGTCATTTGTAGGTGAGCCCGCCTACGCTCAATCCTCGTCCCAGGCGACTACGATCAGCAGTGCTGAAATTCGGAATTACGCCCTGTCCGTGCTTGACATTGAAAACATTCGTCAGCAGTGGTCAGAGAGTATCATAGAAGTTTTGGAAGTGGATACTCCTCCATCCATTGCCTGTAATGACCCCGACAGTATTCAAGAAATGCGGCGCAATGCCCGTGAGATGGTGATTCGCTTTTGCAATGCGTCGATTGAAATTGTTGAAGGGCACAATTTGTCTATCAGCCGCTTCAACGCCATTACAGAATTAATGAACTCCAATACAGAACTCCAGGAACGCATCCAGGACGAGTTGCTTAACTTACAGTCAAATTCCGCACAATAGGGGCGAAAAATTTTGCGACTGCGCTCTCAAGTAAGTGGGGCATAGGGACGGGCGATCGCCCTCTCCAAATCGCTAGCAGTTAAATCCTCTATTCTTAAGAACCATGACAGGATGTAGCAGTCGGCCCTGATTATTGATCATCATAGAATCTGTACCCTTGCTGCTTCAGCTATGCCACGTCTTGACCCCTTTACGCTTCAGATGCAGATCAATCGACTCTTCAATCAGGGTCAGTCTTTCTTTGCTACGCCGAAGGTTGAAGATTGGTTGAGTGAGCGTGGCTATGACCCCGCCATGTTTCATATCCTGTTTAATGAGAAACCAGCGCCCCCAGGTTCCGATCGCGTTAAAATCATTGAGATTGAGCTACAGCACCGCGACGGTAGTCCAGTCGATTCCTGGCTACAGCATGAGGTGAATCGACACTCTTAATCGACTCTGGACTGCATCGATCTCGGATCGCTGTACGACTTGGCAAGTTTCACGAAGAAACAGGAATTTGGGGCGCGC
>CAYXJG010000565.1:0-2557 GCA_964465285.1 uncultured bacterium | reverse complement strand
GCGCGCCCCAAATCCCTGTTTTTGCGCGAAACTTGCCAAGTCGTGTGACTTCCTCGTGTTGAATGATATCAGGCAGAATTTCAATGACAGTGCCATCGATAACTTGTGTGACTTGCTCACGAGGTAGAAGATGCTTTCGGGCTAGGGATTCTAAGAATTCTTGAGTCCATTCTTGGTGGTCTTGAGAACTGGCTTGAGACGTATGTTCTAGCGCTGCATTTAGCTGAGGACACCCCTGAGACAAATGTCGCCGCCAGCGTCGTTGCGGGTGTAGTCCTCCCTCTGCTCTGACAAGCCGCCCCATGAAAAAGTGAAGCGTCTATTGCTGCGTTCTAGAAAACTGTGAACCAGCGGCTTCGACATTAAGTTGCCCCGTGAACTGCTTATGGATACGCTCCTTGGGATATGCAAACAAAAAGGTTTGGGGAGACGATTCGCCACGCATAAAAACAGCACTTCACTCACTTGAATCAAGGTCTCTTATCAGTATCAGCGTTGTATATAGAAATCCTAAATGAAATGTGAGAGTTGGGGCAGGCGCAGCCCGCCCCAACTCTCACATTTCATTTCATAAATCACTTAGAAACGCTATAAAAAGCTTACATCCGAAGAAATTGGGAAACGGAATATGAACTTTTCGTTGAATGCGTATGATTTTTAACGTCAATTCGGGATAAGCTCAAAACCGCATTTTGACCAACTACCAGGCATCATGCCCAGCTAAATTGAACGTGCTTCAAGCTGCTCTCTTAAAATTTCCCCATCATGGTTAATAGGCCCTGTTGCCCAACTAGAATTTCTCGAATTAGGCTCAAGATACCTACCCAGAGAATGGGCGTTATGTCAACTCCCCCGAGGGGAGGAACCACTTTTCGGAAGGGAGCAAGAAATGGTTCTGTTGGCCATGCAACTAGATTAAATGGCAGCGCGTTCAAGTCAGCCTGGGGGTACCAGGTCAGGACAATACGTAGGATGAAGAGCAAGATAAACAGAGCGAGGGCAATGCCGATAGCGAAGCTTAAGATTTCAGAAGGCATCATAGTAATGTAACGTACTTATCCATATGTGTTTGCTAGGGCTTCCAGAGCTTGGCTGACTTCAGTGTGGGTTACAGCACAAGTTGCTCAAAATTGATTCGAACTGGCTAGGAGTTCGCCAGGCGGATATTACATTGTGGCCCAGTGTTCTATCAATTTTAAAGATAGTGTTCTATTTGATTTTAAAGATAGTGTTCTATCAATTTTAAAGATAAAGGAGGTTGAACGAGTGCAGGGCTATTTCATTCTAAAAATGCTCTTGAGCGTATCTAGGCCAAATTTGCAGAGCTGCTCAGCCTGAGCCATATTGGAGAGCTCATTAGAGCGGCAGAGATTAATCGCAAAGTTACGAGCGACCGCGAAGATTTGCGGTAAGTACCTATGCAGAATTAATTACAAACAAGTTTCCTAGGGGCACACCCCGTCGGGGTGTGCCCCTAGGAAACTGTGTAAATAATTTTGCTCAACTACTTAACTGATGCATGCGAATGCGAGAGGCATCTTCGCCCTGGGTCACATCGCGGACATGGTGTACCTTATTTTCCACCCCCCAATAGCCTCGAATGCGCTGGGCAAAGGAGTCAGCCGATTCTAAAAACGATGCAATATAGTAGCGGGTCAAGGCCGCTGAATAGTCCGAATAATCCAGGTTGAGGAGCACGCGGCGAATGGTGCTGCAGGAGGGGAGGCGTTGCTTGGGTGGGTTGAAGAGGGCAATCAGTTCACTGCGGTAGCTTTTGAGCCAGTCGCCAATGGCCAGGAACCCTCGATTACCAGCCGTCACCGCCAGGGTGAAGAGCGCCAGGCATAGGGCCATCTGATGCCCTTTGCCAGAGACCTTACGGACATCGGGCAGCTCAACGAAGGCTTCGAGAATCTCGATTCGCGCCACACACGACTTGGCAAGTTTCACGAAAAAGCAGGGGTGGGGGTGGTTGGCAGACGCATAATCGCTAGAACCATTGGAATTAGCCTAAAACTTTAGCATCTTTAGGATCCTTTGAGAATGAAATGGCCCTGCCAAACATTTCGGCTAGTAGAAAAACTGAATTTGTATTATCATAAAGACAGATAAAAACCGTAGCAAAAGTTACAAAAATGCGAAGTTAACGAAGTTACGACGATACGAAGTTACGAAAAGGAGATTACATGACTCAACAACGCCGCATCAATAACTCTAACTCTCAAAACTGGACTGCTGAAAAACTGATAAGCATGAGTGCTGGTATGTCTGGCGGATTATTCAACGAGGCTCATCGGAGTAAGCGCCGTCACGCGAATGACGAGGCGTGGTCATCTGAGCATCTTGCTGAATTAGGAATGAACCTAAGTCATGGGTTTCACCCCGGCCTGTAGAGTTGACTCGGTTGATAGCACTCGATTGTCAGTAATGTAATCTGCTGCTTATTTGCTCCACGCTTCATTCCGGCAGTATTTTACTGACACTCTAACAGTAGGTCAGAATCACAGCTTGGCGAGCTTCTCCAATTTGCAAATAATTAATTGAGCAAAATTATTTA
>CAYXJG010000564.1:0-2564 GCA_964465285.1 uncultured bacterium | reverse complement strand
GCGCGCGCCAAACCCCTATTTTTGCGTTGTGAATTTGAGAACTTTGCCAAGTCGTGCCAGAACCGATCTTGGCGGCAGTGAGAGCAGGCCAGATTGATGTACGCCATGCCAATGAGATTCGGCGAATCAAAGATCCAGAACAGCAACAGGCTTTGCTCAACGATACGATTGAGAATCAGTTATCGGTCGAAGCGATCCGATCGCGGGTAAAAGAAACGAGGGTAGATGCAGCGGTTCCAGTAGATGCTCTGCAGGAAAGAGTGACCAAGGCTTTTGCTCACGTTAAAAAAGTAAAAACATGGGCGTGTCCTCAGCGGCGGTCACGTTTGGAGGCTGCCCTAGCCGAATTGGAGCAATTGCTTCAGGCGTAAAACCCAATTTTCTCTTCTAGAGTCTATCGAAACTCCAGCAATCGCTCTCACTACAACCATTTTTCTGGAAGCCTAGATATCGGTTGGTCTCAAGTGATCAAGCTTCATCCTGTCAAGATACCGTTCTTCAATGACCTTGCTTGAGTTACCCACCCACCGGGCGATCGTGGTCGAAGAATTGCCCTGCATCGCTTGAAGTGTAATAAAGGTGTCTCGGCAGTTGTAGGGAGTCATTTTGATCCCGTCTTTGGTAGCGAGCCCTAATTTTGTAAGGATCTTTGCCCAGGCACGATCAGAAAAGTTGCTTTCGACCATGGCTTTACCTTTTGGGGATGGAAAAACGAGATCGTCAGGCTCAACCTGCTCCGGTTTAATGCTCTGGAGGAGTCCTTGAAGACGTGCAGGGCAGCTAAACCAGCGCTTAACAGCTGTTTTGTCCTCAAACCGCCGCTCCAGCCGACCAGACACCTCAACAATGCTCTCGCAGAAATGAACACGACTATAGTCAGGGGAAACACGCCCCCACCGCAATCCGATCGCCTCACAAGGACGGCACCCCGTCCAGAAAAGAAACTTTATAAAGGGCGTATAGTAACGATAGTTCATGCCGGGGCGAGTATCGGTCTCAAACGCCTCAATGATGCGATCGCGCTCTTCAACGGTAAAAGCGACTGGCGCTGGCGGCTTCGATGGTGCGAGGTCTTTATACATCCCTTCAAAAGGGTTTGTATCGACGATGGAATGCTTCAATGCCCACTTACATGCGGCAGAGAGCTGCATAAGCGTCCGTCGGGCTTGTGACTCGGTCGTAGCCTGAAGCAACTCCATCCGGAACTTCAAGGGATCCTGCAGTCCACCTGTTCTACAGCGAGCCATATGAGCCAACACAGGTTCATAGGTGCCATTGATTGTCTTTGGGGAAACATGAGGCGACTTGTACTCCATATACTGCTCAAAAACTGTCTTGAGCTTTGGGGTAGCTTTTGGGGTAATATCCGGCTCCTGAACCCGAAGAACAGATTGGGGACGGTACTTAGGGACTTGCAAGAAAATAAAGTACCCGGAAAAGAGCAGCGGGCTGCGCCCGCTGCTCTTTTCTTCCGGTATCTTTTTTAGCCGCAGATCCCTTATCTAGTGACGGGTCGAAATTTCCAGATACAAAGTCAAGTTCAATTTGTCGGGCGATGCGGTCAGCTCCTTTACGGTTGAGGGGGGTGTCAGGCAGGCCAACGCTCAGGTAGTACCGTTGCCCCTGCCAGCTAAAAACAAGCTGCAGGCGGCCATTGGACACCTTCGTTTGTACAGTACCTTTACTTTTGCGTTGTTTTTCCCTGCGGGATAAATTTGTGGAGGTCACGATAATTGTGGGGTAATGGGGAATGTCTTCACCCCAAATTTACCCCAAAAAATTGCCTCACATGGTCCAAAAACGCCCAATCTTTAGAAAACTTGTACTAATAAAGCAGCCTGTTCATCTCCAACGTTAATACGTAAAAGCCCCTGAAATCAAGCGACTTCAGGGGCTTTGCTTAGCAAGCCGATGGCGGGATTTGAACCCGCGACCGCTCGATTACGAATCGAGTGCTCTACCACTGAGCCACATCGGCAATTATACAAATGAGCATTATTCTAACAATTCACTAGGATATCTGAAAGGGGAGCACCTCAGTTTCGTAATTTGACCACCCTCACCTTAAATCCTTCTCCCCTTCTGGACTGCTGTGTATGCATAACTCATCGGCCTCACAAGTGGGCGAGTTTCCATTCCAGGAAGATGCCCTCAAAGGTCTGTAACCGCCGATAGAAGGTCACGATACCCGGAGGGCTTTGGCTTTGATAACCCGACCATCCGCCGAGACGGGCAGTCAACTGATTTCGCCGGAGGTGCGATACTATGCCCATTTTGGGAGGGGGGGACTGTTGGCGCAGCCTGTCCAAGGGGCTTGGGGGTGAGGGCCAGAATGGATGTACTTAGTAGCCTATGACTAGATTCAGAGCCATCCCAAAAGTCTGATTCCAGACCCCTTTGATTCATCAGCACTCGCTGTACTATAAGAAGGGGAAAATTCAGAGAGCTCTTTGCTATGCCTCAACGGAGTAGTACAGTAAGCGGTTGCATCAAAAGCCTCTGGCATCTCGAAATAGAGTAGGGAAAAAGCATGAACCCATTGAACGAACAGCAGGAGAGCTATG
>CAYXJG010000563.1:0-2634 GCA_964465285.1 uncultured bacterium | reverse complement strand
TAGGGTTTAGTCCAGATGGCAAAACACTCGTTTCATGTAGTGACGACGGCACGATCAAGCAGTGGGATCTAGACGGCACCTTATTGCAGACATTGACGGGACATCCGAGTTGGGTCGATGATGTGGCTTGGAGTCCAGATGGCCAAACGTTATTATCGGGCGGCGGCGACCGAACGGTTAAACTTTGGCAACTGGAAAGCGATACTTCAACCACACTCAAAGGTCATACTTCAGCGGTCAGAGTCTCTCAATATAGCCCTGATGGACAGAGGGTCATTACAGGAGAACTTTATGGTTCACTGAAATTTTGGACTGCTGCTGGTGAATTGATTCGTACGGTTGATGGCCACGTTAATGATGGACTCGGCGACTTTACGGTGAGTCCAGATGGTCAATTCATTGCCTCCATCAGCGATAGTAGGATGGACAGTATCGTGACGGGCAATGGACAGTATCTGGTGATGGGCAATGAGGACAACACAGTGCAACTTTGGACTGCCAACGGTGAGTTGCTACACGCCCTCGCAGGTCATACCGATGCGATAGTCGATGTTCTCTTTAGTCCCGACGGCCAAACGATCATCTCTGCCAGCGAAGATGGCAATGTCAAGTTTTGGAATCTAGAAGGTAAGCTAGTAAATTCAGCCAAGGCCGAGGAAGCAGGAATTTGGGAAGGAATTTGGGACATCGCTTTGAGCCCTGACGGTAAGACGTTAGCGACTGCTGGAGAAGACTATACGGTTAAGCTTTGGTCAATGAAGGGGGAGCTTCTGCAAACCTTAGTCGGCCACAATGGCTGGGTACTGGATCTCGAATTCAGTCCCGACAGCAAAACCCTCGCCTCCAGCAGTTTTGATGAAACCACCATTCTGTGGGACTTGGAAGCTCTGGAGTTCGATGCGCTGATGCAGCAGGGCTGTGAGTGGTGGCGCGAGTACACCGAGTATCAAGATGTTGATACTGAGAAGCAGGAAGGAATCTGCGATCGCGTTTGAGTGACGAAGGATGGAAAAGCGTTGATAAAGCCCGTCACTTCATTTGGTGAAATCCGGCATCAGTTCAGCATCATTTAATGCTTATCCATCAAACCTGGTCAGGATTGACGCCCAATTCCCGCAAACGAGCAGCTAGGCGATCCGCTCTTTGGCGTTCATCCTCAGCTCTTTGGCGTTCCTGTTCAGCCTGTTGTCGAGCCTGATCTCGTTCTTGAGCTAATTCTACAGGGGTCAGAAATCGATTGCCATCGGGTGCATAAATTGTCAGGTTAGACTCACCAAGTTCAAAGCGAATGCCCAGGCGAGGACTGACCCATCCCTGCATATCAGGAATTTCAGTAAAAGCAACGTCTGTACGGTGTGAACCAACCAATTCATGGCGGTCTGGGTCATATTGGTAGTATTCCTCTACTCCATGTCGGATATAAAACAGCAACTTTCGCGTTATTTCAGCGGCTGTATTGCCAGGAGACAGAATTTCAAATACCACTTGGGGAGCAATATTATTTTCTTTCCACTGTTGATAGGAACGGCGATCGCCCTTAGGCCGCCCAAACACAATCATGGTGCCGGGAGCCTGACAAAGCCGATTATTGCCCTCCACTGGATACCAAAGCAAATCACCAGCTACAAATACATCCGGTTGGTCAGCAAATAAGATCTCCAAGTTTTCCTTGATGGTAACAATCCACCGGAACTGCTGCGTGTTGTCCGCCATGGGTCGTCCATCACTTTCGGGATAAATAATATCTGCTGTGTTTGTCTGGGGCTGTGCAACCATTGGCCCTGTCCTGCTGACATATTAGGTCTCTACTAGCATAGGCGATCGCCCCTCTCAATGACCTAATGCGATAATAGTCACAGCTTCCTACAAATCCCTGGATCTTTAGTGAACCAATACCGTGACCTCTCTCACTCTGCCCCTCAAAATCGATTTGCAGCATGTTCATCTCAGCGATGAACAGTTTTATCAGCTCTGCATCAATAACCCAGACTTAACCGTTGAACGCGATGCCCAAGGAGCCTTAATTCTCATGTCACCAGTTGGGGGAGATGGCGGTAACCAAGAAGCAGACTTAATAACCGATCTAAACATCTGGAATCGTCGCACACAGCTTGGAAAAACGTTCAGTTCCTCTACGCTATTCAAGTTGCCTGGAGGTGGAGACCGTTCTCCTGATGCGGCTTGGGTCGAACTCTCCCGCTGGCAGGCATTGCCCCCCGAACAACGACAGAAATTTCCGCCCATTGCCCCTGATTTTGTGATTGAGTTACGTTCTCCGAGCGATTCTCTCACCACCCTGCAGGAGAAAATGCAAGAGTACATGGACAGTGGCGTGCGCTTGGGCTGGTTGATTAATCCACAAGAGCAGCAAGTGGAAATTTATCGTGAAGGGCAGGACAAAGAGATAAAATCGCTCCCAGCCGAGCTTTCAGGAGAGACTATCTTACCTGGATTTGTGTTGCAGCTCGATCGGTTTGTCGATGAGTAACAAGCTGGGAATAGACTACTAAATTCTGGGCACTAGAAAATCCGGAAGTCGTGCAGCATAATTTGAAGGAACGATTGTGCTGTCCTGACTGCCCCCGCCATGACTGACGTTTTCATCTCCTATTCCCGCAAAGACAAAGCTTTCGT
>CAYXJG010000562.1:0-2634 GCA_964465285.1 uncultured bacterium | reverse complement strand
GCAAGAAAATAAAGTATCCGGAAAAGAGCAGCGGGCGCAGCCCGCTGCTCTTTTCCAGTATCTTTTTTAGCCGCAGATCCCTAAGTTGAGTTTTAGTTGGGTTTTAATTGTGCCGAGGTGCTTATGATACCCAATCCTCATCTGTATACCCCCGAAGCCAAAACCGAACCAAAAGGCGACGCGCGTCGCGCGTCGCCTTTTGGTTTTTTAAGGGGTTAGACAACCCGGATTTGGTATGAGGGGTAGGAAAGGAGTGACACGACTTGGCAAAGGTCTCAAATTCACAATGAAAAATAGGGGTTTGGGGCGCGCGGAGCGCGCCCCAAACCCCTATTTTTTCGTGAAGCTTGCCAAGTCGTGGGAGTGATCGAGTGCATGCTTACGGGGGAGTAGGTTGGGATTCAAGGTAGGAGAGGAAGTCGAGGAGTTCTGGATCAGTGAGTTGCTGGCGCGATCGCTTCCCATATACCTTCTCTAGATGCTCGCGCCCTTGCACATCAGTCCACCCGAGCCGCCGCAGTTCTACACTGGTTTTCGCAATAATGTCCGAGAGGTCGACGTTCACAGCCATTGTGCCTGGGGCGTTTTCCTGTTGAGGAGGAGGTGGATCGATAGTTGGTTCTCCAGTCGTCGATGTGGAAGCAGACGGCGGCGCTTTTTTCTTGCTCGGCTTCTTCGCACTACGGGATGTAGACGCTTGAGACTTCACCGATGCTTTCGATGCTTTAGTTTGATCTGCGTCAGGAGCCGATGAGGATTCGGGGAGATCCGAAAGCTGAGTGCTAGACATCGAGGCTGAGGCGTGTTCCAGGTCTGCCAGCAGACCCACCTCTGAAGGAGGCTGACTGTGAGATAGGTCAGGAGCGTGGAGGTCAGCCGTTGAACTTGGCTTAGTGGAAACTTCCGTACCAAGCCCATCACCAGGCACAGGGAACGGCGAGGGGGGCGGTTCCAGGGGGCTAGGAGCCGCTAATGGGCGATCGCCGCTCACCCAATTCATTGAGCTTGTTGGGGGTTGATGACTTTCTGGAGATTGCCACGACTGTGATGTCGATAATGGTGGAGAGGCCCATGATTCAGCGGTTCCCGGCGTCTTAGCTTGGGAAGGAAGAACCACTGCGATCGCCCGCAGCTTTGCCTGATCCTCTGCCTGTTCGACTGTTTTACCCATTGCCATTGCTGAACCCAGGGGCACAGTTCCCATCTGGACGACGGCTCGAACCACACACTGCTCGGCATAGACCGCTACCCATTCCGTGATGATGATTCCCGATGGATAGACCTGTCGGAAATGGGCGATCGCTGCTCGAAGGTGGGGAGATACCAGATCACCTTCATCAAAGCCAGAAACGTTCGGAAAAGCCATGAAAAACCGTATCGAAGTCTGCAACATCCTAGGCAGTATCCTGGGCAGTGAGAGACGGTGAAGAGCACCGATCTTGCCCCAACTCCATTGGCGATGGTGGGACTTTTCTGCCTATGATGCTGTCTCAAGGTTAAGCTAATAAAAAGGATTCCGCAGCGTTCAGTTTTGGAAGACCTGACCGTGACCGCCTACCTCTCGAAGGATACATGTTAGATCAACTGCTCAACTATTCGCCCAACATTGGACTAGATGCACTACTGCTGCTGCCGGTGCTCATCGCGTTGGAGGCTGTCTTATCGGCAGATAATGCAATCGCCCTTGCCGCTATCGCCCAGGGTCTTGAAAGTCCTAAAATGCAGCGGAATGCCCTAAATATAGGGTTAGTTGCAGCCTTCGTCTTACGAATTATCTTAATCCTGACGGCAACCTGGGTGATTAACTTTTGGCAGTTTGAACTGTTAGGGGCGCTGTATCTCCTATGGCTGGTGTTTCAGTATTTTCGCTCCGACACAGGCAACAATGAACATCACCACGGCCCACGGTTTGGCACCGTTTGGCAGGCAATCCCCATGATTGCGGTGACGGATCTCGCCTTTTCCCTCGACAGCGTGACGACAGCGATCGCCCTTTCCCAGGAAATTTGGCTGATCATCACTGGGGGCATGATTGGCGTCATTACTTTACGGTTTTTAGCGGGACTTTTCATCCACTGGCTAGACGAATATGAGTATTTGGAAGATGCGGGTTTTGTTACCGTGGGTCTGGTCGGACTGCGGCTACTGATTCGCGTCATCAACCCCGAATTTGTCCCTCCTGAGTGGATTATGGTGCTGGCGATCGCTGCTCTCTTCACCTGGGGATTCTCCAAGCGTTCAGCGGAAAGCAACACCGTCCCAGACGCCGATGATGCATCGTCAGATGCTGCCATGGCTGATCCCAACCCCTCTTTCAATAACTATGAAAACAATGATTATGAAAACACCCATCACTCTAAAATTGTGCCTGAACCGCCAGTGATTGAAGGGGGGCATGGAATGCAGAATGGTCATGGCGACAAAGCCAGTGCCGCAGACCTATCAATGATGTATTTCAATGAGGAAAAAGATAAGGGGGGCGATCGCGATCCCCAAGAGGCCTCAGTTGAATGAGGAGTCTGGCCGAACCTCTGGGCTCCTAGCGTCACACGACTTGGCAAAGTTCTCAAATTCACAAGGCAAAAATAGGGGTTTGGCGCGCTCTCCGCGCGCGCCAAACCCCTATTTTTGCCT
>CAYXJG010000561.1:0-2638 GCA_964465285.1 uncultured bacterium | reverse complement strand
CTATATAGACATCAGGGTATGGTACATCAGGCAACCATGTTGATTAGGCAACCGTCTTGATTAGGCAACCATCTTGATTAGGCAACCGTCTTGATTAGGCAACCATCTTGATTAGGCAACCATCTTGATTAGGCAACCATCTTGATTAGGCAACCATGTTGATTAGGCAACTATGCTGATTAGGCCACCATGCTGATTGAGATCTGATTCGGTCTACCCCTCAACTACGGCTTGACAGAGAACTCGTCCTTACTGAGTCAGCCCATGCTCCAACGCATACCGGACAAGTTCAGTCCGACTACTCGTCCCCGTTTTACTAAACAATCGACTGACATATTTCTCAACATTGCGAACGCTTGTGTCCAACCGCCGAGCAATTTCCTTATTCATTAAGCCTTCCGCCACAAGCTCCAGAACGCTTTGCTCCCGAGGGGTGAAGTCAATTTTAATCGGGGATTCTGTTTGAGCGATCGCCCCTTTCTGGGACAACATGGCCTTGATCTCAGCAATCTGCCGCGCCATCTCGGCAATGTCAGGCGTCTCACCATCGCCCGATGTCTGCGCCGCCGCCCGACGATTCAACAGTCCCTGGACAATAGCCACCAGCTCATCTGGATCAAATGGTTTGGGCAGATAGGCATCGCATCCTGCCTGATACCCCTGAATGCGATCACTCGTCATCCCTCGTGCCGTCAAAAACACCACCGGCATAGCCTGATATCGGGGATCGTCTCGCATTTGCTGCAAAAATTCATAGCCATCCACCTGCGGCATCATGATATCTGTAATTACCAAATCAGGGGACATCTGCGGCAGCAGTTCCCACCCCTTCCTTGCGTTGCTTGCCACATGCACTGTAAAGCCGCTGTCTTCTAAGTAGGCTTGCACTGCTTCCCGTAAGCCTGGCTCGTCATCGACCAGCAGAATCGTCCCTGCCATCGCTCTGTTCCCTACAACTGTCAACTCTCATCATTGCACAGGACTTGCAAGGTTAGGAATGTGCGAAAGAACAAAGACCCCAACGATAGAGCTATCGGTAAGTGTGACCGCCGTTCCTCTACCTTTAGAATTCTTTTTGAGCACACGACTTGGCAGGTTTCACGCAAAAACAGGGGTTTGGCGTTGTGAATTTGAGAACTTTGCCAAGTCATGTGAGTACCAATCTCCGAGCGGTTTTCTAAAAGACACCGCATGGGGCATGATGATGCCCCACTACAGCGTCGCAGCCAAAAATTCAGGGCAATCCTGTCGGGGTTTACCCCATACAGCTTACCGACTGTAGGCCAGCACTGCATAGAAGGGATCACCTCCTGGCACACCAAGCATCTGAAGAAACGCTGGAATCGAAGCAGGGCGAGCGATCGCCTCCGGTTCCACAAACCCAGATACCGACCGGAAATAAGTTTTCACCAACTCAACCCGATTCATCTCAGATCCATCCCGCCAGCGCTGAATTGCCTTCTGGTAAAACATCCGATTTGAAAAACTCACAATCGCAACCCCGCCCGGCTTGAGAATTCGATGCATTTCAGCAAAAACAGCCTCGGGGTACTGCAAATATTGCACAGATACCGCATTCAACACCGCATCAAACGATTCGTCATCGAAGGGCAACTGCTGATTTTCATTGAGATTCTGTACGAAGTAATGATCCAGTTGCGGATTTCGCGCCAATTCCTCAGCATTCATGCCATGACCTTCCACATGGGCGAACTCAACATCATCTGGTAAGTGAGACACCCAACTACTCATCATGTCAAGAACACGGCTCTGGGGCTGCAGTCGTTCTCGATATAAACTGGTAAGCTGCTGGATAAACCCCTCATCTACGTGAGTAACAAACCGGGGAACCCCATAGAAGAAGGTATCGTTGGTACTGTCCAGCTTAGAACGTTGGTCGCTTGTCAACATAGTCTTCACCCATTCGCCAATGTAGAATCATGCCTCCCCTTCTAGTGTAGAGAAAATTTACAAATCGTTAAATCTTTTCTTAAGGGATCTGCGGCTAAATAAAGATACCGACGGAGGCTTAACCTGTCACCTCGGTCGAGCGCCTGACTCGCCATCACAACCAGCCCCTATGGACTATCTCAACGTGCCCACAGGGGCTATCTTTTCCCCTTGCCGAAACTATCGCTATCTCCTGTGGCGGACATGGGATAAATCCCGAGCGCCTGTACTGTTCATCGGCCTGAATCCATCGACAGCCGATGAACAGCACAATGACCCAACGATCCGTCGATGCACTGGGTTTGCCCAGCGATGGGGCTACGGTGGAGCCTACGTTACCAACTTGTTTGCCTGGAGAACTAGCTATCCCCACATCCTCAAAACTGTCCCCGAGCCAGTCGGCAAAGAAACTGATGATTGGATACTGCAAATTAGCCAACAGACCCACTGTGTTGTAGGGTGCTGGGGTAATCATGGTGGGTGGGGCGATCGCCACCGATCTGTTTTATCCCTTCTACCCCGCCTTTACTGCCTAAAAATCACCAAACAAGGATACCCTGCTCACCCTCTCTATTTGCCATCAACTCTGAAACCCATTATTTTCCGGTAATTCATCTGTAGACCCGCTACGCTGCTAAGAGGATGTTTGAGAAGTCCTCAGTGCTACTTCAGATCCCCCCTTGCCCCC
>CAYXJG010000560.1:0-2644 GCA_964465285.1 uncultured bacterium | reverse complement strand
GCCCCCGACATTTGTACAAGTGAGCGCCTGTAGAGCGCGAAGTTTCCCAAAATGAGAATTGCTGGATGACGAAGCGCCAGAAACCGCCTGATGCAAAAGCGACTGGCGCGTAGTTCATGTCATCATGGAGTCAAATGACCAAAAACTTAAAGAGAGAAGGAGTATCTGCCCATCAAACTTTGTTACATTGTGCAATGTTCGCTTTATAATCAGATATAGACCTTTTTATGATTTGGTTATCTGCTTAGTTAAGACCCCTGTTGCGGGTGAAGATTGCTTGGGAAGAGCTATGGATTAGAGCGTTGTGTTAATGCGTAAATTGCTGATACATGAATCTTTGATGCATGAATTGCTGATACATGAATCGTTGAACTGCATGACTGGATCAATCGTGCACTAAGTCCTCTTCAGCTCACAGCCTTCACATACTGCAACTGCAACTGCAACTGTTGAACAGGGCAGGTTTCCTTAACTCAGAATGGCAAGGGCTGAGTAAACGCGTAAATATTGGGAGGTGAGTCATGGAAAAAGCAATCGGTCGCTCCAATCTGATGCTTGTCGAACTTGACGAAGGGGTTCTAGCGCGAACTTCCATTCCCAGTGAAAACCACTCTGCCCTGCGGGCGGGGTTTGCTGGGTTCACCTCAAATCCTCGCTGGTGTCCATCCAAGTTTGTAGCCTGGCGCACAGGGCGCTCTTGGCGAGATGCCTTGCAAAAGGGAAGCCTTGCCGTCCGCTCCAGTGATTCGATGCTTGTACCCTCCCAAGAAGCCGATTCGGGTGCTCATACCCGCCCCGAGAAGCGACGAAACTTCTTCCGTGGCTTTCGCCCCCAGTCCCATCGAATTCAAGAGTCTCCCCATATGCAGCAGGCATAGCCTGGTGATTAGTCCGCCTCCAAACGCGACTTAGCAAGTTTCACGCAAAAATAGGGGTTTGGGGTGTAGGGAGTGCGCCCTAAACCCCTATTTTGCATTGTGAATTTGAGAACTTTGCCAAGTCGTGAACCGTCATAGTTTGTTGACATATGAATCTGCTGTAGGGAGCAATTCGCTTGATAATGGACAGTTGAAATATCCTGATTTATGCTCTTGTAGCAGTAGGAAGCCATCCTGCCCAATGGGGAGATTTGATGAAAGGATGGCTGCTTGGAACCAAGAATTAAATAGCTTGAACTAAATTTGGGTGGAGCGGCGCTGCATCGCCGCGCCGCTCCACCCAAACTAAATTTTATTTAATCTTTGTTCCTTGGTTTGTTGTCATAGCGAGAATCATTACATCATGGGTCGTGCCAATCGAGTTGTTTTAGCCTATTCCGGCGGAGTCGATACATCTGTTTGTATTCCATACTTGAAGCATGAATGGGGTGTTCAAGAAGTCATCACGCTAGCTGCGGATTTGGGGCAAGGGGATGAACTAGGCCCAATTCGAGAAAAAGCCCTGAAGTCGGGAGCCGATGAGTCTCTAATTGCGGACTTGAAAAACGATTTCATCAAGAACTACGCATTTCCTTCAGTGCAGGCAAATGCCCTGTATGAAAATCGCTATCCCCTCTCAACAGCATTGGCTCGTCCGCTCATTGCCAAGGCTCTTGTTGAAGCAGCTAGCACTCATGGGGCTGACGCTGTTGCTCATGGCTGTACGGGCAAGGGGAATGACCAGGTTCGTTTCGATGTATCCATTGCTGCACTTGACCCAAATCTGAAAGTGCTCGCCCCTGCACGGGAGTGGGGCATGAGCCGTGAAGAAACCATTGCCTATGGTGAGCGGTTTGGCATTGAGTCTCCTGTCAAAAAGTCGTCGCCCTACAGTATTGATCGTAATGCCTTGGGCCGCAGCATCGAAGCAGGGCCACTAGAGGACCCCTGGAACGAACCGCTGGAAGAAGTGTATGCTATGACGCAGGCGATCGCCGACACACCTGACGAACCAGACTATGTTGAAATTGGCTTTGAACGCGGCACTCCTGTTTCTCTGAATGGCACAGCGATGGCTCCCCTCGACTTAGTGGAATCCCTAAACGACATCGTTGGGAAGCACGGGTATGGGCGCATTGACATGATTGAAAATCGCTTAGTGGGCATCAAGTCCCGTGAGATTTATGAAGCTCCAGCACTACTTGCCCTGATCATGGCGCATCGGGATCTTGAGAGCCTTACGCTAACTGCCGACGTGACCCACTATAAGCGAGGCATCGAAGCAACCTATTCGCAATTGGTTTACAACGGTCTGTGGTATAGCCCGCTGAAGCTGGCATTAGACGCTTTTATTCAGCAAACCCAAGAGCGAGTGACGGGGATTGTCCGATTAAAACTGTTCAAGGGACAGGCCATTGTCGTGGGCCGTCAGTCTGCTGATGCACTCTATAGTCCAGACCTGGCAACCTACAGCAGTGATGATCAGTTTGACCACAAAGCGGCGGAAGGCTTTATCTATGTTTGGGGTCTACCGACTCGCGTGTGGTCAGAGAAAAACCGTTGAAGGATCTGCAGCTAAAGCGGCTAAAGAAGGATAACGGAGGAGAGGGGCGGCATTTGGAGACGGTATTTGGACAGGAGCGCGACTTTTCAGATATTCGCACTATCAATCAGCTCAAGCATATGGCAGCTCAAGCATATGGCAATTTAAATATGTGGCAATTTAA
>CAYXJG010000559.1:0-2674 GCA_964465285.1 uncultured bacterium | reverse complement strand
CGCAGCCCGCTGCTCTTTTCTTCCGGTATCTTTTTTAGCCGCAGATCCCTAACCATTAGAAAGTAAGCCATGCAGGCCGACCACGTTCCCGATAATGGCGATCGCCGGAGCTGAGAAGCCTGTCTCTTCGACCTGTTGAATGATAGTGCCCAAGGTTCCCACTAGTTCCTCTTGGTCAGGGCGTGTCCCCCAGCGGATGAGCGCAACGGGTGTGTCTATCGCCATGCCTGCCTGCTGAAGCTCGCTGACAATATAAGGCATATTCTGCACGCCCATGTACACCACAATGGTTTCAGAACTGTGGGCGATCGCTCGCCAGTTTACCTGGGGACGGTACTTCCCAACAGACTCGTGGCCTGTTACGAAGGTCACGGACGAACTGTGGTGACGGTGGGTCAGGGGAATCCCGGCATAGGCAGGAGCCGCCACCCCAGCCGTGATGCCCGGCACCACCTCCACTGGAATGTCTGCGTGAACTAAGTCCTCCATTTCTTCACCACCGCGCCCAAATACAAAGGGGTCGCCGCCTTTTAGCCGTACCACCACTGCGTGGATCTGAGCCTTTTCGATCAAAAGCCGGGTCGTATCTTCCTGGCGCATGGAATGGCGGCCACTGCGCTTGCCTGCACTAATACGCTCAGCATGAGGGGAGATCAGAGCCAAAATCTGAGGACTGACTAGGGCGTCATACACAACGACATCAGCGCATTCCAGGAGCGTCTTACCTTTTACAGTCAGCAGTCCTGGATCTCCAGGCCCCGCGCCCACCAGATATACCTTGCCTAAAACCTGCCTAGACTTCCGTTGCGTTTCCATAGGACTCTCCCCCTCCACCCTCAAACCAGCGCTGCATCGGAATGTGCCCCGTGGAACCGGAGGAATTCAGCAAACAGAGAGGCAATCGCCATATCTTCCCCAATGGGCTGTTCTGTATGGATGCGTACATGGGGAAAGCGATGGCAATAGTCTTGGGCGGTTTGGGCGATCGCATCAGTGATTTTTCCTGAGAACAAAAAGTAGGGGATGATGACAATATCCTGCCGTCCAGCCGCAATCAACTCATCTAGACGGGTCTCTAGGCTGGGCGGCATCGACCAGTAGGCAATGGTAGCGTTTAACGTGTGGGCGATCGCTTCAACGGGCTCGTTGGCGCGGGGACGCTTGCTGCCATGATTGATAAAGACTCGGGCGGTGTGTGAAGACGGCCTGGTGTGTTGGGTGCATCGCGCTTCAAGGTACCCCGTAATTCCGGCATAGCTGCCCACATGGGAGCAATAGGTGAGGTGAACCCCCTTGCCAAGAATGCGCTGGGACAGGGAAACCTCCTCAGGAATATCCTCGCGCACATGGGCACCAGGCAAGAGGAAGAGGGGCACAACATATATGGTTTGCAATCCCAGACGTTTAGCCTGTTTTCCAAAACGGGAAAGCTGCTCGTGCAGGGGAGCGTCGGCTAGCTCTAATGCACCAACGGCATAGAAATAATGCGCTGCATTATCGACTGTATTCGAAGATTTCGACACCGGGGATGCCACGCCAGGAGGGGCGATCGCCGTTGCTAGCGGCTCCTCTGTCGCCGGTATTTCTCTTGCAAGGGTATCTCTTGTAGGGGCATCTCTTGCAAGGGTATCCATAATGCACTGCGACAGCCGTTGTGCAGATGCTCTTGACCGGGCATCTCGGCTCCCATGATAGACAAAGAAAAAGGCGGTTTGATGAGAAAGTAGCATTGCAACTTGCAAATATTCACTGAAGTGTGATGATAACGCTGATTGCCTCTAAGGAACACTGCTTTGAAACGCTAACTTTCAGCACCAGCCTTCAGCACCAGCTTTCTAAATCGCTAGCTTTTCTCAAAGCGGGTAACGCGATTCGAACGCGCGACATTCACCTTGGCAAGGTGACGCTCTACCACTGAGCTATACCCGCAAAACTCAATTGCCTATCTAGGATGCCAAAGAGTCACACATATGTCAACAAACAGTTAGAGGTGAAGCCGACGAATCAGTAACCCCAGTAGTGACGATAGGAAACATTTTCCATTGGGGGGACATTGCTTCCTTAAGATTCCTCCTCAGGGGCGATCGCCCGCTTCATGGATGGTAAGACCTGCGTGCCTTTTCCCGAGTTTAGCGCAGGATTAGCGGACTCTGGGTATACATCCCGCACCTGTTGCATCAAGCTGGCTAACTCAATGGCATTCATCGCATATTCCCAACCCTTGTTGCTCTTGATGCCTGCCCGTTCCAAGGCTTGCTGCATTGTGTCAACCGTGAGGACGCCAAAAATAACGGGAACCCCCGTTTGAAAGCTAGCGGCGGCAACGCCCTTGGATACTTCAGCCGCCACATAGTCGAAGTGAGGTGTTTGCCCACGAATGACCGCTCCCAAGCAAATGATCGCATCATAGCGGTTTGTCAAGGCTAGCTGGCGAGCAAGCAAAGGAATTTCAAAGCTTCCAGGCACCCAGGCATAATCGACCTGAGTTCCCTGGGGGTCGGGATCAATGCCGTGCCGCCTCAAGCAGTCTTGACACCCCTCCAGGAGCTTCCCGGTGACAAGATCATTGAAGCGACCAATCACCATCGCAAATCTCAAGCTAGAGGAATGAGCAAACGAACCTTCAAAAACTGCCATGCTTTAACCGTATTCAACACTATGGATTCAACATGCA
>CAYXJG010000558.1:0-2690 GCA_964465285.1 uncultured bacterium | reverse complement strand
GCAGTAGCGAGCGCGATCAAGATCAGAATGGGCACCCCCTGTTCCATAAATGAAACAAAGGCACGTAGATCATTCGATGTGATTTCTGTGTCTGCGTAAAATGCAGCATACTGCCCAGGGTTATTGGCAACATCCATCAGCACAGGTGTCAGCCGAAGGCTAAAGACCAACGCCAGAATAACGATACCAGCCGTCATAACCAGCCCGAAAATACCGATGTCCATCCAAGCTGTCCCCCAATCAGGATCATCTTTACCCGCTTCGCGTTTCTTTCTTTCCGTCATGTTGAGGAAACTACGCTGGAAATTTGGGTCTTGGATCGCTGCCATTGCAGCTTGTCCGTCCATATTGGTGATTGCGGCAGCTACATTGAGTGCCTCGGCCTCTCGTGTGCTACGTTTGTCAATGCCAATTGCCTGTAGCAACTTCTTGAGGGCTTGTGCATTATCCCCATCGAGGTGAAATTCCATTGCAGCATGAATGGCTCTACGTGCTTCCCAGTCTATCGGGCCAGCCTTGTGACTGTCCGCAGTTGCATAGGTCTCGACATCGTCCAGCGCGAATAGATCATCATCATCGAAATAACGGTTACTCTCATCTTCATAGTAGTCGGATTCATCGTCTCCACCATTATTGTAGCTTTCCGGTTCTTCGTCCTCATCCTGATAGCCAAAGTCAAACGTGCCGTCTGTTGGTTCGTTGGGCTGGGTGGTTTGTGATTCCTGCATCTTGCGTTTACTGTACGCTAGCAAAGATGCGGCACCTACTACTCCGGTCCCATCCCCTTTTCTTGGTGCCGACAGCGACTGCCCCTTGAGGTAATTGTATGCCTTACGTGCATACTGCTGAACCTGAGTATCTGGGTCATTTTTGGCCGACCAAGCTAACGGCTTCAGCGCACGAGTGTCTCCCGAATTTCCCAATGTCTTGATTGCCTGGAGGCGTTTCGCACGATCCTTGTGCTTTAGGTAGCGTGCAATCTGTTCAATTTCTGCCATGATGATACTTTTCCCCTTTTTTTAAACGCTTATTTGATTATATGTGTTTTTACAGTGTTTGTTCGCTTGTCCCCCAATGATTGAGGTTTTGGATCATGTCAGTTTCTGATGTTCCCCACACCCTGTACAATATAGGTTCAATACCTGTTCATTTGCACCAGATTCGAGCCACTATGCCAATCCACGACATTGAGGGATACGTTGTTGAGCTGGAAATCACAGAGGGATTAGAGGAAATCGTGCTTGATGAGTTGCTTACACTCTATCGTGAGCGTCTGATTACGCGCCCGATTAATGAGGAGGGGTTAATCCGAGTTGGCTATGTAGGCAACCTGGGGGGGGTACTTGCGCTACAAACGGTGCAGGCGGTGTATTTGTTGCAAACATATGATATTCCGCGCCCGAAAGCCTTTTTGGGGCACCAGCATTTTACGCGCCTTCTTGAGCAAATCGAGACGGTGCGTGCACTTTCTCCACAATATGCTTACACAACAATTCATATTAATGCGGCTGGATCAAATTCTTCTGTGATGACGCGCCTACTGGATGAGCTTGCAAAAGCAACCAAGCTTGATGCTAATGCAACAGAGGGTGATCTACTTGTAAGATTACGCCGAGCGGCCCACGGCGATGGCTGGGATGCGCTCACACGGCTATCGCCACGTCCTAATGCGACACGTAATTGGCGTGTGGTCAACGTGCCTGGTGCTCTGAACGCTGGGGTTGCACAGGCGATGGTACGTCTATCTGATCCGTCGCCCGATGATGTTGTTCTTAACGTGGCCTGCGGGTCGGGGTCGCTTGCGATTGAACGTGCGCTGGCAACCCCGGCACAGAAGATATTTGCGTGTGATAATGACTTGGAGATGGTGGAAGCATCATTGCAAAATATTACAGCAGCAGGGCTAGAGGATCATATTGAGGTTCATGCTTGGGATGCTACCGAAATCCCTACGGGTAGTGGAACAGTTGATGTGGTCCTGGCAGATCTCCCATTTGGGAATTTAGTGGGTAGCCATCGTGAAAATCGTGAGCTTTACCCTGATCTGTTCCGCGAGGCAGCACGTGTCACAAAGCGTGGTGGGCGCTTTGTTGTTATTACACATGAAGTTAAGCTAATGGAGGTTGTTTTGCTTGCGGTGAAAAAGTGGGAGCTGGCGCGTGAAATCAAGATTACACTGAGTGGATTGCACCCACGAATCTATGTTCTAAAGCGAATTTAAATAACAGAATTGATTCAGTTGCATAATTGGCTGTTTTGGCGTATAGTTTAAAGGTGTTTTGATGGGTAGCATGGTCAAACTGACAAACATGCTGTATTCGAGGTGCGAATCCTATGGAATTTGCGCGTACCTGTGCCCTAACCTGGCGCAATAACCTTTAAAATAAAATAGCCCATCTGCTTGCATCTGCCACGACACGCAAATGGGCTGACGAGTGAAACGGTTTTTGGGATGCCATAACTCTGCTGATTCAGGCAAGGAGTTTGTTTGGCTTTTCCGCATTCACCATACGTAGTGTAGCTGAATCACATTGGTTTGGCAACCCGAAACACCGATCTGTGGAGTGGTTTTCGGATGTCTGAATCAAACAAGCTATACAAAAAAGCACAAAGTTACCGCGATCTTGGCTGGTCCGTGATTCCAATTTGGGGACCCACTCGCCCATCGCAGTTTAAAGCGGCTGCGGTTC
>CAYXJG010000557.1:0-2694 GCA_964465285.1 uncultured bacterium | reverse complement strand
ACGCCCGATGAGATTTATTATCAAACGGGATGAGGAGGTGAATAAACTATGTAATGCTTGTTGAAAGCGTCTTGACTACGTTGACCTTTCAGAGCTTAACTGCCCTCTCAAGTTGTTCAGTCTCTGGGGTCCACTTCAAAAAGGGATGGATTAGAATGACAGCAAACTGATGTCCCTTTATGTGATCAGGTGTTTAGTCTGGCTGAGGCTAACACCACTACGGACTGGTCGAAAGTGCCATGATGATTCCGGCTATTACGCGAGACCTGACGTTTGAAGCGTTCATTGACGTTGAGGGTGGCAATGAACTCGATGAATTTGAACTGGTTGATGGGAGGCTGGTGCTCATGCCGGAGCCGGATGATTGGCATGAAGAGATTTTGGAATTCCTCTCGTTTATGTTTGAACTGCAGTATCGGCGCATGCGGCTGAGATACTCAGTGCGAAAGCGGAATGCATTGATGATTGACAATACCAGGGGCCGACGCCCTGATGTGGCGGTGATTGATCGGCCTGACACTCATCGGGAGGATCGGCAACCAGGGATTCGCAGCGTGCCTCGGATGATTGTGGAGATCGCCTCGGGAAACTGGAGTACGGACCTGGTTGAGAAGCAGGAGGAGTATGAAGCACTGCAGGTGCCGGAGTACTGGATTGTGGATTACCGGGGGCAGATTCCGGCGAAGTATTGTCAGCGGGGGAAGGGGAAGAAGGTGATTGTGCTGACGCTGGAGGATGGGGTTTATCGGAAGTCGGAATATGTGGAGGGGGAGGCGGTGCCGTGTCTGACGTTCCCAGAGTTGGAGTTAACGGTGGAGCAGATTTTGGCGGCTGAGGAGTTGTAGACAAATTCGTTGAGATGCTGAAGTATGCCAGTGCGAATTTGCCGAACTGGCTTGGAGCACTTCAATCAGGCACCTCCCAATCTTCGATCTGTAAACCCTCAACTCGTTCAAACTCTCGCGTGTTGTGGGTGACTAACGTCAGGTCATTTGCCAACGCGATCGCAGCAATTTGTAAATCATAGGAACCAATGGGTGTTCCTGCTTTTGCTAGCTCAGTTCGAATGCGCCCAGACAGCAAAGCGGCTTCATCTTGAAATGGTAGTGAGACAAACTGTGAGAGAAATGCTTGCTGTCGCTCTAAGGTGCGCTGAGGGTGATTGCTCCGAAAGGCTCCATAAAACAACTCGGCTTTGACGACGGAACAAACGGCCATATCTTCGGTCGCGGTTGCCAGCAGGCGATCGCGTACTGATAACGAACGACCATTCAGGTATAACGACGCAGACGTTCGTATCCAGCAGATAGCGCATGGCTATTCAAAGGCTCCGGCCAGATCTTCATCGAGGGTGTCATCAATGCCGACATCATCAAGACTGATGGGGTCATTGGCACAGATGCCATAGAGATCGGCGAGAGACATGGCAGGGGCAGGGGGTGATGATACGGGTTGATAAATAACCATCACTTCGACCTCGCGATCGCGGATGCCGACTGGAATATTGAGATGTAAGATGCCGTCTGGGCCAACCTGTTGGCGTACCTTAAAGCTTTCCATAATGGTTGTCCCTCTTAATCAAGAAGATCACACTTCCGAGCTACCTAGTGCTGGTTTAATCATAGCGATCGTGGCCAAGACTTTGGCCTACTTGCGTAGGGTATCCAATTTCGTTATCACAGGGCGTCTAAGGTACAACCGCTAATAAGGCGCGCGAATCAAGCTTCGATTATCTCAATCCGCTAGTAGTTGGCTTTACGAAATGTCCAAATCACCATCATTGGTCAAAAAGGGATTCTAAAACTCCGGTTCTGGAAAAGAGCTAAAAAATCTATCAGGTATATGTTGAATAAAACGGGAAGGCTTTCCTTTCCAGTTACCAGTAGTTCTTGCTGCACTAGTCAAGCAGGCAACTTTACGAGCTCTCGTCAGAGATACATAAAAAATTCGGCGTTCCTCGGCGATATCTTGTTCATTTCTATGCGCTTTATAAAAGGGTATTACATCATCTTCAAGCCCGGCCAGAAAAACATAATCGAACTCCCTCCCTTTCGAAGCATGTTCTGACATAATTTGAACGGCTTTATATCCTGCCAAACGTTCTATCGCATCAGGCAGTCTTAGCTCCAAAGATGCTGCCTCTCTCCTCAAATCATCAACTAGGTTTGATAAATTATCGGCGTATTCCTCAATGTGGGAAGTTTTCCCAAGGATAGAATCCAGGAGACAGGAGCCAGAAGCCAGCTCCCTCCTGAATTCTGACTCCTAGATTCTGGCTCCTTGCCCATCTAGGATTTCCCGGCTTAAATTACAAGTTCTTAATTCTTAATTCATCCTTCTTAATTTATAGCAGTGTGCAATTGATTCAACACACTGTACTTAATGCGCTTGCACAGCGCTATAAAAGATGAAGTATGAAATGTTGATCAACAGTCTACTTCATATCAAAACTTCGATAACATGCCAGAATCACTCGTCAACTCCGCTCGCAAATGAATTGCGGGCAAGTAGAAAAAACATTGAAATGGGTTAGCGCATTATCCTGCAAGAATTTAAGCGATTGAGTTCACGTTGAGTGGGCTGGATTGGTTAGCCCGCAATTTGCACCAATTCTTGAAAGTAGAACTACAGCTAGCTAACCTGTAACCTATGTCAACTATGGGTTTGCCAATTCAAAATCGAAAATCCAAAATC
>CAYXJG010000556.1:0-2702 GCA_964465285.1 uncultured bacterium | reverse complement strand
TTGAAAAGGGGGACTTTGATCGTGATTCCCCCCTTGAAAAGGGGGGCAAGGGGGGATCTGAAGTAGCCCTGAGGGCTTCTCAAACATCCTCTAAGAACTACCATGTCGGGTCAACGTAGAGATTCACAGTAAATACATTGGTGCCAGGAGGAATTGAGGAAATGCACGAGCAAATCACTTGGCCTCCATCAATTTCAACTTCGCAAGCATGGCACGAACCCATCAGGCATCCCGTGGGAATGTCAATGCCTGCCCGGGCTGCCACCTGCAAAATAGGTTCGCCCGCCACCGCCTCAACGGTAATATTATCGGGTAGAAAACGAACTTGAACAGCCATAGAAAATTTAATCCAGCAATTTTAGGCTCGATTCCACTATAAAAGAATTTAACCGTGGAATGCTCCCCAGACTATTTCTCTAGAAGGGTCAGGATAGGGGTAAGGTCGATGTAGGCTTCCACCACATCTGCCAGAGAATCCAACAATACTTCCCGCTGTTCTCGATAATTAGCAATGCCTGTGGGAAGGGAACTCAGTCCTCGCTGTTTCCGCAATCGATTAAGCCAGGCCCGTCGCCAGGGGCCATTGTCAAAAATGCCATGGAGATACGTTCCCCAGATAGACAAAGTCGAGTCCACAATGCCCAGGTTCATGTCATCAAACATTGCCTTATAGGGCGGTTCTTCTCCTTCCTTTAAATCTGGACGCACAAGCTGGCTTCGCCCCTGATGAATTTCATACCCTGCCACCGGAAGACCCATCTGAGGGAAGTTTGAGGTTACGAGGCGCTGCCTGGCAATTTTTTGCTTTGTAATTACCGTTTTCAGCGGAACCAGACCCAGACCCTTAAACCGACCTTCATGGCCTTCAACCCCTTCAGGATCGGCAAGCATTTGCCCCATAATCTGGAATCCGCCACAGATTCCCAAAATCGTGCCCCCAGATGCAGCATACTCCTGAAGAGACTCACCCATGCCTGTTCGCTGGAGGTCAATCAGGTCAGCAATGGAGGTTTTTGATCCAGGAATGATGACAGCATCAGGGTAGCCTAGCTTTTCTCGAAGGCCCACATATTCGAGGTTGACGGTAGGTTCTGATTCTAGGGGATCAAAATCCGTGAAATTAGAGATGCGGGGGAGCCGAATCACAGCCACGGTAAGTTCTGCCTGGGCTTTTTTTACGGAACGGGGCTCCATTAAAGAGAGAGAATCTTCAGCAGGAAAGAGTTGATCAAGCCATGGAATCACGCCGATGACAGGAATGCCCGTTCGTTCTTCCAGCCAATCAATGCCTGACTGGAGAAGCGATTGCTGTCCTCGAAACTTGTTGATGATAACGCCTTTAATTAACTCTCGCTCATCGGGTTCTAGTAGCTCCAGGGTGCCGATCACATGGGCAAATGCACCTCCCCGGTCGATATCTACCACCAGAATTGTTGGTGCATTCAGGTGCTTGGCAACCCGCATGTTGGTCAAGTCCCGGTGCTTTAAATTCACCTCGGCTGGGCTGCCTGCGCCTTCACAGACAATCAGGTCAAATTCGTCACCTAGCTTTTGAAGAGATTTTTGGATGACTTGCCAACCTACATCAAAATATTGCTCATAGTAGTCAGCAGCAGACACACTGCCAACGGCCCGCCCTCCAATGATGACCTGGGAGGTCTGGTTTCCCTGGGGCTTCAGCAGAATGGGGTTCATCTCAACTCTGGGGGCAATACCTGCCGCCCACGCCTGCACTGCTTGGGCGTGGCCAATTTCACCGCCACTAGCGGTGACGTAAGCGTTGAGTGCCATGTTTTGGCCCTTAAAGGGAGTAACGCGCCATCCTTGACGGCACAGAATGCGGCACAGAGCTGAGGTCAGGAATGATTTCCCCGCATGGGAGGTTGTTCCGACCACCATGATGGCTTTCATTTAGACCCTCCAGGCAGAACAAGTAAAGGGCAGGATAGCAGGGATGCAATGCTGTACGACTGGGAATCGTACTGATGGCGCGGGGGTATAATTCCTGTAATGTTAGCCATTCCTAATCAATCCTGACAATCAATCCTGACAATCAATCCTGACAATCAATCCTGAACCATGAAGCGATTACACTAGCCAATCAGGTAACCGGAGCCATCGGCTCAGGGCATCCCGGACATAATCAAACCAGGATGGCGATCCAAGGGCATCCCTATCGGTTTGCCATAACTTAACGATTTGCCGGCCTAGGGGAGTTAAGCGAAAACTGTCCGTCAACCCCTGCCCGTCTACCTCTCTTCGTAGAATACCGGTTCGAATCAACCACATCAGGGCATTCTCAGCATTCATTTCCGTTAAGAGCTTCTGCGTGTAGCCCTTTTCCATGCCAGTGTTCCCGGCGATCGCCGATAAACTGACACCGTGCTGCTGCATTGCCGCAAATAATGCCATGTTAAACGGAGAACAGAGAACTGCCCGCCGCGCCCGATTCATCACCCAAGATTCATATCGAATCATTTGCAGACTTAGTACATCGACTAAATTCACCATGATTCGCCATTGCGTTGGAAGTCTGGCAGCAAGCACTCCAGTTCACAACATAGACGGATCTGTGTGGAGGCAACACAAATGTCCTCAATATCGTTATATTGTATTCCTTTTTTCTCTTACGCCCATCATCTGCCTTCATGGATTGCATGCACGACTTGGCAAAGTCCTCAAATTCACAACGAAAAAGTAGG
>CAYXJG010000555.1:0-2713 GCA_964465285.1 uncultured bacterium | reverse complement strand
AGGTCGCCTCAGGCGACCTTTTTGCCCCCTAAATTTCCATAATGAGAATTGCTGTCGTCATGCAAG
Source organism: uncultured bacterium (assembly GCA_964465285.1). Lineage (GTDB taxonomy): Bacteria > Cyanobacteriota > Cyanobacteriia > CAKZMO01 > CAKZMO01 > JBCCWF01. The sequence continues at coordinate 2,647 of CAYXJG010000555.1, read as the reverse complement.
ACGACTTTACCAAATTTGGCTGGGTGTTCTGCCCCGCTCCAGCTATCCCGATACCATTTGAGATATTTGATTATAGCAGTGTGCCGAATCAGCGCCGTAGACCTTGCAAAGTTGTCCAGTGAGTGTGGCGCAGGACGCGCGCCGCACCCATTTGGCAGGCAAACTCTATTGAGTTAACCACACGACTTGGCAAGTTTCACACAAAGATAGGGGTTTGGTGCGCGCTCCGCGCGCCAAATCCCTATCTTTAGTGTTGTGAATTTGAGAACTTTGCCAAGTCGTGTATTGAGTTAACCACTAGGTTGAAAGCATTGTCATACAACGTTTTCAACCTAATGTTCCAAGTCATATAAGATGATAGAAAACGACCTGCATTCCCCATGACCATGCGCTTCTATTCTCTCTCTGCTGCAGCAAAAATTAATTTGTATCTAGAAATCATTGGCGATCGCCCGGATGGCTATCATGAGTTGGCAATGGTGATGCAGAGCATTGCCCTTGCCGATCAGGTTCAGGTGCGATCGCTGTCGGAGCAGCGCATTGCAGTCACCTGCGAGCATCCTGAGGTGCCTGCAGGCGAGGGGAATCTTGCCTATAAAGCGGCTGACCTCATGGGGCAGACTTTCCCTGAGGCGGCAAAGCAGTTTGGCGGAGTTCAGATCACCATTCAGAAAAACATTCCCATTGGCGCAGGACTTGCGGGTGGGTCAACCAATGCAGCCGCCGTCCTGGTAGGTATTGATTTGCTCTGGCAGCTAGGGTTGACCCAGGCAGAACTCCAGGTAATAGGGGCAAAGCTCGGCTCAGACGTTCCCTTTTGCATTGGTGGCGGCACAGCCATTGCCACAGGTCGAGGGGAGATCATTTCGCCTCTCCCTGACCTCGATCAAACCTATGTGGTGCTGGCTAAGTACCAAAGCCTATCAATATCCACACCCTGGGCGTACAAAACCTACCGGGAGCAGTTTTCAGACTCCTATGTATCTGATGCGAAGGGCGTAGGCGATCGCCACCATCAGCTCCGTTCAGGGGCAGTTGTGTCTGCCATCACCCAGCGGAATATTACTCAGGTCGGCACGCTACTCCATAACGACCTGGAGAAAGTTGTGTTGCCCCATCACCCTGCCGTCCAAGCTCTCCGTGATGCCATGACTGGCTTGAAACCCTTGGGGGCAATGATGTCTGGTTCTGGGCCAACGGTCTTTGCCCTAGTCGAAACCCAGGAACAAGCCCAGGAGATGCGACAACAGCTCAGGCACCATTTCCCCAATCCAGACTTGAGAATCTGGGTGACTCAACTCGTCCCTTCAGGGATTCAACTCGTTGCTTCATAGTGTGAGCAAGAATTTAGGTGTGAGTGAGAATTTAGGGCGATCGCCCTCATTGGCTACCCATCTAACCACAAGTCGATGGGCCAACATCCAACATCCAACATCCAACATCCAACATCGAATCCTCTAAACTCCAAAAGCCCATGTCTTCCCGCGATATCGTCTATATTGCTCTCTTTGCCGCCCTGGTTGCTGTCCTGGGGCTGATTCCCCCCATTTACCTCAACCCAGCAGTGCCTATTACGGCACAGTCTTTGGGAGTGATGCTGTCTGGAGCGCTGTTGGGAGCCCGGCGGGGGGGATATGCCTTAGTGCTGTTTCTTGTGCTGGTAGCCATTGGATTGCCGATTCTCTCTGGAGGACGGGGGGGGCTTGGTGCGTTTCTTAGCCCCTCTGGAGGGTTCCTGCTTGGGTTTCCCCTGGGTGCATTTACCGTCGGCTGGTTGATAGAGCGATGGTGGAAGCGGCTGAACCTGAGTCTTGCAATCCTTGCTAACGTGATTGGCGGCATTGGGGTGATCTATGCCCTGGGTATCCCGTGGCTGGCGATCGCCAGTGACCTTGCCCTGATCCAGGCGGCTATTGGGTCATCAGTCTTTATTCCAGGGGACGTGATAAAAGCAGTCGTTGCGGCGATCGCTACCATTACCCTCCGCCGCAGCTATCCCCTCATTAAACGCTAGGGGTTGCTGTTTTTAGGTATACATTTGTGTGTGGGAGGGGTGCACCGCGCCCCTCCCACACACAAATTTATACCCAGATTAATTAACGCCGAACGCTAAGGTAAACCGTCGTTATGGTGACGTCCGTGCCAACAGGTGAACCCCCTTTCTGCTGCATTACCGATGACATCATTTGGTATGGAGGCAATCACCCTGAACAGTTCGCCATTGATTTCGGAGTATCTCGCCATACCTATGGCGAATTCTTGAACGCTATTCACCACTTTGCTGCTGCTTTAAGGACTGCTGCTTTAAGAACGGATGACAGACCTGACGAGGATAGCAGCCCGGTGTTCCCCCAGCAACGATGCATTGCACTGCTCATGCCCAACAGCATCGAATTCCTGACAGCATTTCTAGGCACGGCTCTAGCCGGAGATGTCGTCATGGTACTCAACCCAGCGTGGCCCATTGAACGCATCCACAGCATCTTGGCACGGTGGACACCTGATGTTCTCGTGGCAGAATCACCACAGCTAAACCGACTTGACTGGGAAACCCTCCAGCACCGATATCCCTCAGTGGTGGCGATCGCCCCCAACTCCTCCACCCTCCACCCTCCACCCTCCGCCCCCAACTCCTCCACCCTCCGCC
>CAYXJG010000554.1:0-2730 GCA_964465285.1 uncultured bacterium | reverse complement strand
CTGGTTCTAACAGATTCTGTGGTTTGGATGAAAAAGAGGCGATAATAGCTGGAAACTCGTCAAATAATCCACGATTATGCCTCCAAGAAATTGTAGCTCAGACAAGAGCCTGATTGCAAAACCTTCCAAAAGAATCGTATTGCCGATTCCCCAAGCGATATACGCTCAGATGATTGAGGATCACCGGATGTATCGAGACTATCTCGATACGATGTTTGCCCAATGCCCAGAACTATTTCCAGCGGAGATGGAACCGGGTTACACATGGCATGATATCTTGCCATCGAAGAAGATGCCTGAGGTGCGCTTACGACGTATCAAGCTCAAATCGCTTGATACAGATGGAAAGGGACAAGTTTTCACGCTGGTTCCAAGTTTCGTGATGCCCTATATGAGTGGCGACACGAACGAGGTTGAGAAAGCCTTATTTCTACGCCGTTTCGGTGTACCGTATTGGGCCTTAACTTATGTGTTTGGTCACAACGATATGTACTGGTATCGACAAATCGAGCGCTTAGGACGCTATGACTTGGTTGGCACAAGCGTCAAGTCCCCTGACAAGCTACCCGAGCACCTCCTCGCTGATGAAAAGCACACCCGCTTCAATGGGGAGAAATCCTATATTGCCACAACGGTGGCTGACGACTTTGTGCTCGGCTGCTCAATGAGTTTGAGTGCGGACACCGCCTCTCTCACCGAAGCGTACCGCCACTTCAAGCACGAAACGCAGACCCTTGATCCCGATTATCAAGCCCAAACCGTCAACACCGATGGCTGGAGCGCGACGCAAAAGGCTTGGTTGAGCCTTTTCCCTGCTATTGCCATTATCCAATGCTTTCTTCACGCCTTCATCAGCATCCGCTCGCGCTGTAAAAAGCTGCCCGAGTTTCCTCAATTGTGTCAGCGTGTCTGGGATGTTTATCAGGCCCCAACCGTCGATGCTTTCTACCACCGAGTCGCTGAACTCTATGCTTGGGCGCAACCACGGTTCACAGGCTACCCGTGGCAGGCTGTCCAAAAACTCTGTCGTAAAACGGGTGAGTTTCTCGTCGCTTTTGAATACACACATGCCTATCGTACCAGTAACATGATTGACCGCCATATGGAACCGATGGATCGCTGTGTATACAGTGCGCACTACTTTCATGGGCATCTGATGTCCGCCGAATTTCAAATTCGTGCTTGGGCGCTGATGCATAATTTCTTGCCCTATTGGCCCAGAGCCAAAATCCGACAGCGCTATCAATCACCCGCTCACAAACTCAACGGCTTTGTTTACCATGATAATTGGCTTCATAATCTGCTTATTTCTACCTCCGGTCAGGCAACTTATGCTGACCACAGAAAACGTTAGAACTAGAGTTTTCACGATGCACCGCCAGCAGTTCTTGTTGGGGGATAAACTTGTCGGGCAGTTGGATTGGCTTGCCATGATGTGACTTGAAGTAGGTCTCAACAGCATCATTCGGCAGATACTGACGAAGCTCATCGCCGACAATTAGCTCATAGTCCTCACCCACAGACACAAAGCCACGATCAAAACCGCGGTCGTGCAAAGCACAGAGACACAAGCCATTGTGTGGATTCAAACGGTGCTGGTGTGCATCGCGCCAGGGAACAATATGGCTAGCAATCAGCATATCGGGAACTGGAAGTCCACAGATGCAGCACTGCTGGTGGTAGCTGGTCAAAATCACCTGATGGAAAAATGACTGTCCAACACGGACTTTGACCTGTCGCTCTACCTCGGTTACCTGGTCATCATCTTCAAATGAGATCATTGTATCAGCAACAAGCGTAGTGCCTGATGTCACCTCCAGATAAACCAGCTCACTCTCGATGGCAAGCGTCGTCCAATCCCGCTGAAACTCATCCCAGATTTCACGATCTGCTTTGCCGATATTGGTCAAGCCAGAGATGCCCCGCTGCTGGTGGTAGGGATCGAGTGAGGCGAAGTTCGACAGCTTCATGGCAACGGCATTGGGGGTGCGGTCAATCATCGCCGCCAGACGCATGATCTCTGGATTGCGTCCGTGATACTGACCAAACGGGAGTTTGCAGTATAGGTTGAGGGCGAGCAGCAGCTCGTGACGCTGCCAATTTCGACGCACCATATTGTTCCAATACTTGAGTGTTTTATGCGGTCAGTTGATTCTGACCATAAGAACAGTATTTCTGCAAAGGACAATCGTGGCATTTGGGAGTCGATGATCGGCAGACCAATGCACACAAATCTAGGATGGCGAAATTAAAATCTTGTACGCTGTCCTCAGGCAATACATCAGTAACTAAGTCGTAGAGATATTTTTTCCGAGCGGGATTTGAACTCGACTTTATCCATTTGGTAGACGAAACAAGGTGGACAAGCTAAGCTGGCCTCAATCACAACAAAAGAGGTGTGTATGCTGAACTTGCCCATAGAAATCATAGTCCTGATGCAGCCCTTTACGCCAGTGTTCACTGACCGAACCTGGGATTGGGTGCAAGTGTTGGTTGTCGGGGCGATTCTCGCGCCAGGAAAACGCACGGTAACATCCGTGCTGCGGGTAATGGGGTTGAGCAATGAAAACCAGTTTCAGCGCTACCATCGGGTGCTGAACCGGGCGGTGTGGTCAAGTTTGCAGGTCAGCCAAATCCTGCTGGGCTTGCTGGTAATGGCGTTTGTGCCACCTGGCGGGCCGGTCATCGTGGCGGCGGACGAGACGCTAGAGCGGCGTCAGGGAGATAAGA
>CAYXJG010000553.1:0-2731 GCA_964465285.1 uncultured bacterium | reverse complement strand
CCCTAAATTTGTACAAGTGAGCGCCTGTAGGGCGCGAAGCTTCCTAAAATGAGAACTGCTGTGCGCACGCCCTCATGGGCGCTTTCATCCCCCAAGAGAAGATATACTCTTATGGTTAATCTGCTTAAGTCCTAATTTGCAGGCTTTACCCTCCTGTGTCCACATTCCAACCTCACATCCATCATGGTTCTGTCTCCGACTGTTCGCCCTGCTATGCCTGCGGATATACCGACTGTGTTTGAGCTGATTCGAGGGTTAGCAGAATACGAGAAGCTATCAGATGAAGTCGTCGGAAGCGAAGAAGCACTCTATCATCACCTGTTTGGCGATCGCCCTTACATCGAGTCTCTTTTAGTCGAAGCCAATGGCACGCCAGCAGGATTTGCCCTGTTCTTGCAAAACTACTCCACTGCTATCGGCTCGCCCGGCTATTATCTGGAAGACCTATTCGTCTTTCCAGAGTTTCGCGGGCAGGGATTTGGAAAAGCATTGTTTTCTGCCCTGGCAAAACGGGCCTGTGACCAAGATTTTCGGCATCTCCAATGGAGCGTCCTAGATTGGAATGCTCCGGCGATCGCCTTCTATCGCAACATTGGTGCAACTGTTGATGATCACCATCGCATCGCCCGTATCACTGGGAACGCTCTGACCACTCTTGCCCAATCTCCCGCCCCCTCTACTCCAGTTAATGGGGCCGTTTCTCATGCCGATATGCTTGATGCCCATCGCATTCGCGCCCATCTTCATCCTACTTCATCATCTCACTCGACTTCCCTGATCCCCTTAAGTACCTTTACGGAGGCCATTGCGCATGCCCTGGCGGTGCATTCCCCTCCAATCGAAGCACTAGGAGTTTGGATTGATAATGCCCTAGCTGGGATTGCTACTATCACCCACAGCTATTCCACATTTTTGACTCAGCCCGGATTGCTGGTGGAATCAATGGCGATCGCCCCTGACCTTTATCACCCCGTTCAAACGACGATCCTTCACTGCTTAGCCGCTCTTGCCGTTGAACGTAACGGCGGACGACTAGAGTGGATTGTTAACCAGTATGATGAGCGTGCAGTTGCCCTGTGCCAGCACCTCGGCGGTTCAGTCTTACCCGACTGGCGCATTTGCCGAATAGAGGGTGAGGCGATCGCCACCCTCGCATCATCGTCAGTGTTAGGATGAGCAAGCGAGAACCCGAAGCTGAAAGGAAGGGTCAGGATATGGCTACGAAAATCTGGGTTAATGAACATATTGATCCTTGCGGCATCGTATATTCCTGTATTGCCTGCTGTAATGAAGATCAGGCAAGGACATGCCACACAGAATTTGAAGCAAAACTTACCGACCAGCAACGGGCTGATGGTTGGGAAGCGCGTATGCGAATTGTCGAATCGTGGGATGATGTTCCTGTGACGGCATTAAAGCTGAATATTTAGGAAAAACGACACCATAGTGCCTGCCTACATAGACTGAAGGCACTGAATCACTAAGTTATAGGAGGAGCGTCGTGAGCAAGTCACAGGCACAAAGCAGCATTTCCATTATATTAGGGGCGATCGCTGCTGCTTTGATATTTGTTGGCCTGAATTCATTTGTCATTATTTATCCCGGACAGGCTGGTGTGCTCAGCGTTCTGGGAAAAGCTCAGGATGGCGCGCTGCTTGAAGGCATTCACTTTAAACCCCCCTTCATCACGAAGGTGGACATCTACGATGTGACCGTCCAAAAGTATGAGATTCCTGCTCAGAGCTCCACCAAGGATCTTCAGGATTTGACCGCCCGGTTTGCAATCAACTTTCGGATTAATCCTAAGCGCATCGTTGAAATTCGCCGCACCCAGGGCACCCTTCAGAATCTCGTTTCGAAAGTGATTGCACCCCAAACTCAGGAATCATTTAAGATTGCAGCGGCTCGACGAACGGCAGAACAGGCCATCACAGAACGGGAGCAGCTCAAAAGCGACTTTGACACCGCCCTGGATATGCGATTAGAAAAATACGCTGTCTCTGTGCTGGATACCAGCGTGATCGACCTGGATTTCTCTCAGGAATTTGCCCGCGCTGTGGAAGAGAAGCAAATTGCCGAACAGCGGGCGCAGCGGGCGGTTTATGTAGCTCAAGAGGCAGAACAACAAGCCCAGGCAGACATTAATCGCGCCCAGGGTAAGGCTGAATCTCAGCGGTTACTTGCAGACACCCTCAAGGCCGAAGGAGGAGGCTTAGTGCTCCAGAAAGAGGCGATCGCCGCTTGGCGTTCCGGGGGCTCACAAATGCCACGGGTCCTGGTCATGGGGGGTGATGAATCGTCTGGAATTCCTTTTTTACTGAATCTGGGCGATTTGCAAAAGTCTAGATAAAAAAAGGTAGAGGGGGTTCCTCTACCCTAATCCATCAGTTATCGAAGTTTGACCTAGCAAGGTCAATTGCGGCTCCCTATGCTTCTCGGTTCTTCAGAAAGGCATTAATTTGATCAAGGGCTGCTCGGCCAATATTAAACAACGCCCAGCTTGCAGCCAAAACCACAGGCAGCAGAACAATGACAACACGAAGATCCATTTTGAAAACCTCCCTCTAAAGATTTATAAACTATTCTCATATTTCATTATATTGTCTGACGAAGAGGAACAATTTGCCAGTCCTTTTTTTGCCAGTCACGACTTGGCAGAGTTCTCAAATTCACAAGGCAAAAATAGAGGTTTGGGGCGCGCGGAGCGCGCCCCAAACCTCTATTTTTGCGT
>CAYXJG010000552.1:0-2746 GCA_964465285.1 uncultured bacterium | reverse complement strand
GCCCGCTGCTCTTTTCCGGGTACTTTATTTTCTTGCAAGTCCCTTAATGAAACCCGACTTTGCCAGGGCAGGACGGTGATGCCCCGCGCGCCAACCTCCTATTTTTACGTTGTGAATTTGAGAACTTTGCCAAGTCGGGCCACCCAACCAGGTAGACCTTCACAGTGAAAGCTTCATTTTTTCTATGGGCATATCCCCCCAGGGGGGTAAAGTTCATGGCAAAATGATAAAAGGGATATAAACCTCCCATAGATGGGGCCATAGATAGAGGATGGCGTTTTTCCTGCAGGAAAGCTCTTGCCCCTGCTTGGATTCGGTTTGGACCAGAAGTGCCTTAGCAGTGACAGTAGGGCACTATTCCCCTAGTAACCCATTAGCCCCCATTAGTCAAAGACTTGCTAGAGTTCTCGACATCTAAAGCCCCTGACAGGATTTTTACATAGATGCTTAACCCAGTCGGGATATTCTTTCCAAAAAAAATCTTCTGACTGATACCCACAAATCGCCTGACATGCCTGCGATGTCTTTGATACAGCAGTATAGAGTACTGCCTGAGCTATCGATAAAAGCATGTTATGTTAAGAAAACTAAACCTACCGTCTCATAAATCCCTTGCTATACATCCCTTCTTCAATCAAGTCTGGCGTCTCGCTTCATGTATTTGGAGCACTTGCTGAACGAATGCTTAATGTGTTAACCGAGCCAAAGTGGCTCTTCTTTGGGGCCTCTGTTTTTCTTGTATCCGTTCCAGTTTTCTTTCAAGCACCACTGGTTCGAGCATTCCCTTTTATCAGCTTGGGGTTGAGTGCGGCATGGTTTGGGCTGAGTTGGCTGCTACAGCGCCGCAACATTGCGCAACAAACAGGTGATTTATTAGATGGCTTCGCTTGGACGTGGCTGACAGGCTCAATCTATTGGGGGTGGTTTCGCGCAGAACCCCTGCTGCATTTGCCGATTGAAGCACTGGGGCTACCTATTGCGCTAATGTGCATTCTGCGCAAACGCAACACGCTGGGTAGTTGGTTTTACGTAGGATCATTGCTCGGAACCTGCTTAACAGATCTGTATTTCTACCTGGTCGATCTGATTCCCTACTGGCGAAAATTGATGAAGGCTGATGTATCCTTAGCACCAGCCATTCTTCGAGACGCTGTATCACACATAGGAACGACCTGGGGGGTTGGCTGTGCAGCCGTTATTGTTTTATCGCTCATCGTCGTTGGCTCGCTTTCTCTCCGATCATCTCAAATTCACTGGCGAGTTTTTAGCGGAGCCGTCCTGAGCACCGTTTTAGTTGATGGATTGTTTTTGATAGCTGCAACTTCTGCCTAAGTAAGGATATCATTTGAACGGAACGCTCAGAATTTCCGAAAAGGTCAATGGCTGGCTCCGCTATTTGATTAATTGCTTAGCGTAGCCGTTGTTCTGATGTGCATGACATTGACCATCAACGCTTGATAGCTTCTTAATAGGCGTAGGGGCTTCTATTTCTGTTAGGCTGAATAATCTAGTAGATTACTAAGAGAGCGTTCTATTGCTCCTAATCAAAGAGTGCCAGGATGCATCGTTGGGACACGAGAAATATTCAACGGTTTATTCGCCTGTGGTGAATTCGCAATCTGTTCCCCACTTGATACTACGAACGGAGTCAGGGAATCGCTATATTTCCCTGGCAGGCAGCAATTGCTGGACAATTGGTCGTGGCGATGACAACAATTTTGTGCTGCCTGACCGCTGGATTTCTCGTAACCATGCGATGCTCCAGAGAATGGAAACTGGGGAGTTCTATCTGATTGATTTAGGCAGCCGCAATGGTTCGTTTGTGGGCGGCAAGCGGGTTACGGTTCCGGTAACATTACGAAATGGAGATAATTTAACGTTTGGTCAGACCGAACTTGAATTCTATTGCCCTACAGCCGATCCAACTCGCCAGGACTCTTTTCACTCTGGAGATAGTGATTCCCAAGACTTTACCGCAACGGCAATGCTTCATGTACGCCGACTAATTTCAGTATTAGTCGTGGATATTCGCAACTTTACAGGGATGACCCGCCAACTAGACGAAAAGATTTTGTCTGAAACCATTGGTACCTGGTTTCGCTGCTCTGGAGACATTATTCGAGACTACGGCAGCTGGGTCGATAAATACATTGGCGATGCCATCATGGCCGTCTGGATTCATGGGGAAGAAACGGTCAGTCAGGATGAAATGATGGAGATTGCAAAAGCCCTCAGCGATCTCCATCTGATGACGTCTCAGCTCCATGAGCAGTATCCCTTGCCCTTCCCAGTCCGCGTAGGGGCTGGCGTCAACACAGGATATGCAATGGTGGGGAATACAGGAACGGGCGATCGCCCAGATTACACTGCCCTTGGCGATACCGTCAATGCTGCTTTCCGCTTAGAATCATCCACAAAACAGTTGGGGCTGGATATCGCTTTTGGCGAAACGGCGTATCAATACCTGATTGGCAACAGCACACCAGACATCTTCAAATCCCACATTGTTCATTTGAAGGGATATGACGCACCGACTCGAACCTATGCGGGTACATTTGATGAGCTAGATACATTTTTGGGAACTGTACAAAAGCACTAAAACAAAAGCCAAGAGGCGGCACTTCATGTGCCGCCTCTTGGCTTTTGAGGGGTTACACGACTTGGCAAGTTTCACACAAAGATAGGGGTTTGGCACGCGCGCCAAACCCCTATCTTTGTGTTGTGAATGAGAGAACTTTGCTAAGTC
>CAYXJG010000551.1:0-2767 GCA_964465285.1 uncultured bacterium | reverse complement strand
CGCGCGGAGCGCGCGCCAAACCCCTATCTTTGTGTGAAACTTGCCAAGTCGTGTATTCACGGACTCATCTACGTTGACAAAACCGATTCAAGCTCTACTCCACTTGAAGCATGTCACTCTGCTGCTGTGGGAATAGCATCCCATTTAGAAGGCGGCGTAGCGTAGCAGGAAACCTGGATCAACTCATCAACGCTTGTGACAGGCACAATTCTGGTATTGAGGGCACGGGCAAGATCATCCACGGTTATATCATCCAGAAACCGAGCCTCATCATGCTTCAGCATCAGCGAGGGTAGCAGCACACCATCGCCTAGATCCTGATCCTGGAAGTGATGAAGCAAATCCTGCCCCGTTAGCAACCCTGTCACCGTTATTTCCTGACCCCAATAGTCGCTGTTCAGTGCCCGCATGTGAACAGTCAGTCCTTCCACCTGGTTCAGTCGAGCCACAATAGGCTGAAATGCCACCTCCACAGCATTTCCCACTACCCAGGTATAGGTTTGGGCTGGTGATACAGTTTTCGGTAAATGAACTGCAGCCTGATCAAATTCCTTTAAGAACAGGCGAATCGAACCAACCCCGTTGCCAATTTGAGGATAATCTTCGTAGTGGCTCTCCGGCGGCAGTTCCTCTCTACCAATGAGAAACCATTCGTCAGCCAGCCAGGCAAACGTTGAGCCAATCTCTCGTCGAAACTGCCGCTGGAGAGCCTGTACCTGCTGAATGACTTCCTGGGCTTTGTCCTTGGTCACTGCGACTAATTCATCCTCAGGGGGCCTGAATCGGGTGAGTCCCACGGGAACGACAGCCACCGATGCCACAGCTGGATAGTCACCACGGCCAAACTGGGCGAGGTCGAGCAGCGTCTGCTCCAGGTGAGCACCATCATTAATACCAGGACAGACCACAACCTGGGCATGGATTTGCAGTTGTTGATCCTGAAACCACTGGAGCTGGTCAAGAATTTGTCCAGCACGGGGATTTTTCAGGAGCCGTGATCGAATATCTGGGTGCGTTGCGTGGACAGATACGTAGAGGGGAGAGAGGCGAAGCTGAGCAATACGATCCCACTCTCGCTGAGGCAGGTTTGTGAGGGTCAAATAGCTGCCGTAGAGGAAGCTGAGGCGATAGTCGTCGTCCTTGAGGTATAGCGTTTCTCGCTTGCCTGGGGGCTGCTGGTCAATGAAGCAAAAGGGACACCGGTTGTTGCACTGGATCAGGCCGTCAAACAGTGCTGTCTCAAACTCTAGCCCCAAATCATCATCGTAATCCTTCTCGATGTCGAGGGCGTGTTGTTTTCCTGCCCCGTCGAGCACGTCTAAGGACAGTTCTTCATCAGCGCAAAGAAACCGATAATCGATCAAATCGCGCGGCGGATGCCCGTTAATTGCAACTAGGCGATCGCCCGGTTCAAAGCCCAACTCTTCAGCAATAGAACCAGGAACAACACGGGTAATTAAGGCTGGACGAATCGATGCATCACTCATTGCTACAGCGTCACGCGTTATAGTGGCCTCATAGATGCAGGCGGACAATCCTCCCCACACCCATTGTGCAAGAAGTTCTGCATTGATGGGTGCATCTCCTCTAATTATTCACGACTCCCAGGGCGATCGCCCCCAGAATCGCTACCCCAAAACCCAGGCGATACCAGACAAACACCCAGGTATTATGATTTTGCAAATACTTTAGCAGCCAGGCGATCGCCAGGTAGGACGATACCGCCGAAGCAATTAATCCGCCGATGAGGGGAATGATGCCAACGCCAACAAGCCCGGTTTCGACCCAATCTTTCATTTCCACCACGCCAGCCAGAGTGATGGCGGGAATGCCTAGCAGGAAGGAAAACCGGGCGGCTGTGGCTCGCTCTAGCCCCATGAACAGCCCTGCTGTCAACGTTGACCCCGACCGAGACACACCAGGAATTAGTGCCAGTGCTTGGGCAACCCCCATGAGAATACCGTCCCGCATGTCCAACTTTTCAAGGCTGCGCAAACGGGTACCTATCTGTTCTGCTAAGGCCAGCAATAGGGACATGACAATAGATGCTACGGCGATCGCCCCCATGCTGCGGATGGGCGAATTGTCCAAATCGGGGATTAGTATTTTCATCATCAGCCCTAGAACGACAATGGGCAGCGTGCCAATGATGATGCCAAAACCAATGCGGAAATCCTGAGACTTGTAGTCGGACTGGGCGATCGCCCGCGCCATACCCGTGACGACCTGCACCACGTCCTTCCAAAAATAAGACAAGATCGCAGCAATACTTCCCAACTGAATCACTGCCGTAAACGATACCCCCGGATCACCCCACCCCAACGCCACAGGCACTGCTTTGATATGCGCTGTGCTGCTGATCGGCAGAAATTCTGTCAACCCCTGAACAATACCTAAAACAATGGATTTGAATAGATTTAACTCTGCTACGTCTGACGGTGCCTGAGCAAGTACGGCGCTAATCAAACCGGCATCAACCGAGCCTATCCCGCTCAGACCCAAGCCCATCACACTCGAATTTAAGATAGTCATCATATTTAATGTGTTCGTCTATATGTGTTCGTCTATATGTATTCGTCTATATGTGTTCATCTATGTATATCTGTCTGCCGAACACAGCGTAATCCTCAGCTTAGATAGACAAATGGGTTTACGCAATCTCATGGCAGTCTACTTCAGAAAACTTTCACCGATTGCCAGATTCCATCAAAATTAGAGTTTAGGGATCTGCGGCTAAAAAAGATACCGGAAGAAAAGAGCAGCGGGC
>CAYXJG010000550.1:0-2783 GCA_964465285.1 uncultured bacterium | reverse complement strand
TTGCTGCTCTCCACCGATACCGAGATTGGCAAGACCGAGGTGAAACAACTGCGCGGCAGCGATGCCATCAGCCGAGAATATCTGCTGCACTACGAGCCTGATCAGCATCAGACCTATGTTAAATCTGGCTATTTTTGGTAAACCCTATGTTGGAACCCCCCGTTGAAAGAGTCCGCATCTCTCAAGCTGACAAAGACCAGTTGATCAAGCTGAAGCGAGTAACGAAGATTGACCAGTGGAATATTCTCTGTCGCTGGGCACTGTGCCGTTCGCTAGCAGAACCAACGCCGCCCTCACCCGTTCCCATTCCCGCAGATAGCAATGTGGAGAGACCTGGCAGGTGTTTGGAGGGGCGATCGCCTCAGCCCCAACGCTAGCCTACCCAACTCCCTCGTCTACAGCCCCATCGAAGACTGGAGCAACGACCAAGTATGGCTCTACCTCATGCATCGGGAAAACCCGTGGGGACACAGTAACAAAGAACCCTTCCAAGATCCCCGAACCACCCCTACCACTTCACTTCTGGGCGCAGACGAGTGGAACCTGCTTCAACACATCTGCACCGAAATCAACGCCGACCCCATGCACTTCGAACTCATCACCCGACTGCTCGGCACCGAGCAACACTATCAGCGTCACACCCGACGAGTTGGCATCTTCGACGCCCTCGAAAAATGCTTTGAGTCCAGTTCTCGAAATAAAGAGGAGGCGATTGGTGAGGCTAAAGCCGAACGGGAGGTGAAAGAGGCGTTGATTTATCTGCACGTTGTGCGTATCGCCCAGATCCATCACAGCGATGACTTAAAGCCAGTCAAGCAAGTGCTGTCAGGGTGGGCAGTCGTGAAATTTGGAGACAAAGGGTGCTAATAGCTCATTCACCTACAGCAAAAACTTGCTCAGCAGTCAGGTTTAACTCTGGAAACTCTGAAGATACAATACGCTCATTCCCGCGAAATTGACGAACCTGATACTCTCCATCCACTAATTGATAGATCGACACTGTAGGTTGCTTGGGTGAGCCAATATAGCGTCTGCCTCCCAATCCTAGATAATCCACTATCCAATATTCGGGTATTCCCAACGCTTCATAATCAATAAACTTATGGCCATAGTCATCTCGCCAGTTGGTGCTCACAACCTCAATGACCACTTTTACAGATTGTCCTCGGGTAATAGTAGAACGCCTCTTCCACAGAGGCTCATTCTCCACAGCAACTTGATCCAAAACGATAATGTCAGGGTAGTAGCCTGTTTTATTTCCATCAACAGGTTTGACAATCGCCTGACGGGGGATGAAATAAGGAAACTTTCGTCGCTTAATTTCCAAAAATAACTCGCCAGCTAGAAACCCACCCACTTGCTCATGAGTCCCTGTTGGTTGCATTTCGATGACCATCCCATTCCAGAGTTCATATCGACCATAGCCATCTGGATACCAGTCCAAAAACTCTTCCAGGGTCATGGATTGAGGAACTGCTTGCACCATTGTTCTGACGCTCTTAAATCACCATTATGATCTACAGTAATCTAGCCGTTGCAATCTGTGATTTTTTACATTACCCCATACCTCCCTACCCATCATTCTGCTCCAGCCATGCCACCAAATCATCCTCCGTGGAAAAGTCCAACAAATCCTCAGCCAACACCTCCAACTGTTCTAGGGGCAGCCTTTCCATGCGTTCACGCCACGCCGAAGCATCTATTCCAACTCGACGGGCAAGCTGCCGTAACACGAGAGTAACAGCTTCTCCCCTAGAACCTTCCTTCAAAATTTCCTGATACCAGGGTGATTCGCGGAGTACAGCCATGTCCCACCTTATGATTTGCCGAACGATCGGAGAATCTAAGACGGATGTAGCAAAAAACGGCAGCAGCGGTTCCAACTCATTCAATCGCTCAATCGATAGGATTTAATTAGGAAGTGTATGCGTTGAGAGTAGCCGTATGAGCAATTCCTCCTCCATGATGTCTCCTCGCGATCGCAGAATTCTCAACGAATTTTCCGCCCAGGTGCGGCAACAGTTCCCTGACGCCCAAATTTGGGCCTTTGGCTCACGGGCAAGAGGCGATGCTCATGCCGATTCTGACCTGGATATTTGCATCGTTATTGAACACTTAGACCGTTCTATATGGAAAACAATTAGTCACATTGCTTGGGCTATAGGATTCAAGCACGAGATCTTAATCACAACAATTAAATATTCACGCCAGCAATTTGAAAAAAGCCCTCGTTCTGAGAGTCCCCTGGTGCAAAGCATTCTACGCGAAGGAGTTGCCGCATGAGTCAGCCAGAAGACATCCAAATTCTGGTTAATGCTCGGCTGCAACAGGCACAAGATGCTCTAGCTGAGGGACAATTGCTCCTGCAAGGGAAATTCTATAAAGGCTCTATTAATCGCATCTACTATGCAATGTTTTATGCAGTCCTGGCTCTTCTAGTGACTCGCCAACTAGGAACATCGAAGCATACAGGAGCTATTTCTCTATTCGATCGTGAATTTGTCAAACCAGGCATTTTTAGCAAAGAGATGTCAGCCTGGCTGCACAGCGTATTTGAACGACGGTTGGAAGCAGACTATGCCGAGCTCATCGATGTTTCCTTCGAAGAAGCTCAGGAGTGTTATCGTCAGGCAAGCGAATTTCTAGCACAAGTGCGGACATTTTTAAATGAATTAGATTTAAGCAAATCAGGGGAATCGTGATTCTTAAAGAACTTATCTTGCAAAACTTTGGCCCCTACTATGGCCGACATCCCCTCGATTTGGCCTCTAACGGCGATCGCC
>CAYXJG010000549.1:0-2796 GCA_964465285.1 uncultured bacterium | reverse complement strand
CAACCACCGCTCCAAATCATCCATACTGCTGAAATCCAGTAGCGCCTCACCTAATGCTTCCAGGGATGCAATCGATAGAGCGTTGACGTTGGATCACCGATTCTGGTAATTCTCCCAAACGGCGGGTGAGCAGACGCAGGACGAGCGATCGCTCTGAAGCGTGGGCACGATGGTTTGAGGCTACCGATGGCTTAGAAATTGTTCCAGAAGGCATACTAACAGCCCCAACCAACGAATATCAGCAACACTTGTTGAGTAAGTATCGGCAATAAGGATTTAACCTGTGATTCTTTGTGACGCTGGGGTTTTACTTTGCTTGGTCGATCGCACTCAACCTCAACACAGTACCTATCGAGCAACCATTACAGGCTTAGCAAAACCTCTGATCATAATCTAGTCGTATCTGACAGAAGCCATGTATCTCGCGCTCTATCGTGGCGGTTGGGCAATGCAAAAACAATTAGGCCAACTCCTTTTAGACAATCTGCTGGTCATTTACACAGCACTATAATTCTCGTTCCTAAGAATGTGAGGACGCATAGGCATTAAGCGCATATTCTCGAAAGCGATCGAGGTCGGCTTGAATAGTGCTTTCGACGACACGACCGAGGAACAGGTTGTCCATCAACCGTCCCAGAAAGCCCGGAATGGCGTAGGCAACAGTGAGCTTCACAATGCTGGTGTCTCCCCGATCATAGAAGCGAATAGCTCCCCGATTGGGCAAACCGCTGACCGATTCCCATTGAATGATCTGGTTGGGCAACACTTTAAGGATGCGCGATCGCCACTTAAACTCCAGTCCGCCGGTTGCCAGCTTCCACTGGGAAATTTCGGGGTCATCCTCTAGAATCTTCACCGAGTCAATCCACTTCATCCACCGTGGCATCTGTTCTAGATCAGACCACAACTCCCACACCAGGGAGATGGGGGTCTCAACTTCAACTTGCACACTATGTTCGAGCCAGTTTGACATGATAATGAGCTTCAAACGGTGGATGAACCTAGGTTCTCATAGAACCTAGGAGAATTAAAGCAAAATCTAACCAGAGTCCCTAGAACTCAGTGTTTTCAACAACTCTTCTGTCAGCAGGAAACAACCCTACGCGACAGACGCAACGGGCGGTTCGAGCGACGATCGCCCCTGAAATGCCTCCAGCACCGCCTCAGCCGCCTGACACCCGGAAATCGTTGCCCCTTCCATGCTGTCAATGTAGTCCTGCTGAGTGTAACTGCCCGCTAGGAAGAAGTTGCCTACGGGGGTCTTTTGGGTGGGACGGTAGGGATCCATGCCTGGTGCTTCTCGATAGAGGGACTGCGCTAGCTTAACAACGCTGTACCAGGTCATGGTCAGGTCGCGGGAGGAGGGGAATAGCTCGTGGATTTGCTTCAGGACATGGTGGGCGATCGCCTCATTGGGTTCTCTAATAAAAGGATCACCAGGAGTCAGCACCGCCTGAATCAGCGACCCCTGCCCTTCCCGGTAGTAATCACTGGGGCTCGCCAACGCCAGATCTGCGAAGCAGGAAAAATCGGCATCCGGGGTGTAGAGCAAGTTGTCGATGCCTGCCGCATGGTCAAGCTGTGTGCGCTCAGCGGGATTATTCATCTCCGTCACCCAGCCATCAAACCGAAGCTGGACAGTGGCAACGGGAACCGCATCCAGCTTGTAGATGTTGTCGAACTGATCCCACTGCCGCCATGCTTCGGGGAGAAGCCGCTGAACGCCGGGGATATCGCAGGCGGCGACATAGGCATCGGCGGTGATAGTTTCCTCGGTTTCCCCAGAGGCGACAACCAGACCTGTGACGACGGTGCGATCGCCCTGTTGCTCAAACTGCACCTGCCGCACCCGACGCCGAGTAAAGACCTCGCATCCCCGTTCACTCAGGTAGTTCAAAATGGGCTTGTGCAGGTACTCGTGGGGCGACCCTTCCAGCATTCGCAGCACCGAGGCTTCCGACCTCGCCGCGAAGAACTGGAAGATAGTCAGCATACAGCGAGCCGAAATATGTTCGGTGTCGATGAAGCCCAGGGCATAGGCGATGGGATTCCACATGCGCTTGAGGCTCCCGTCTGATCCGCCGTGGCTGCGGAACCAGTCGGCAAAGCTGACGGAATCCAGGGCACGGATGCTTTTCATCGCGCCATCAAAGTCCACTAGTCCCCGCACGATGGGGCTAATGCCAAGGGCGATCGCATTTTGCGCCTTGTCTTGAACCGAAAGCTGAGATGTGGTGAAGAACGCCTTGAGTCCGTTGAACGGCGCACCCGTAATGAAGCGGAAATCCAGTGCCCCGGTCTTGCCCCCTTGATTGATAAAGGTATGGATGTGTTCTTTCAGGCGCAGGTCGTCGATAGCGCCCACCTTTTGCATCAGCGCAAACAGGTTGTAATAGCAGCCAAAGAAAACGTGCAGCCCCATTTCAATATGGTTGCCGTCTGCATCCACCCAACTGCCGACCTTCCCTCCCACGAACGGACGAGATTCAAAGATTTGCACCTCGTGTCCCGCATCTGCCAACTCAACCGCTGTGGATAATCCCGCCAGCCCTGCTCCAACAATTGCTACTCGCATGGTTCCGTCATCTCAAACAATTCTTTACATATTGTAAAGGGATGATGGCATGACTTGGCAAGTTTCACACAAAGATAGGGGTTTGGCGCGCCCGGAGCGCGCGCCAAACCCCTATCTTTGTGTTGTGAATTTGAGAACGTTGCCAAGTCGTGTGATGGAGTAAATGGCGGGAGACTTTATGAAGGTCTGTCGCAGTTCTGCACTGGTCTCCTGCACTGGTC
>CAYXJG010000548.1:0-2819 GCA_964465285.1 uncultured bacterium | reverse complement strand
GCGCGACACCCACTCGGCGCGATTGCTTTGATGAGCAACTAAACACGACTTTGCCCAGTCGTGTCCAGTCGTGATTAAAGATCACGACTTGGCAAGTTTCACGCAAAAATAGGAGTTTGGGGCGCGCTCCGCGCGCCCCAAACTCCTATTTTTGCGTTGTGAATTTGAGAACTTTGCCAGGTCGTGTAAAGATGATGAGCAAAAGTATAGCGGTGTGCAAGTTGATTCAGCACATGAGAGGGGCGGCGATTCGCGCCGCCCCTCTCATGTGCTGTGCTTGATGTGCTTGCAAAGCGCCATATAGTGAACAGATGGGATTAAAGATTCGACAACAGTGGGCGATCGCTGCAGTGCTTGTAGGCATTGCATCATCTGCTTGCGACCAGGCCACTCAAAACCTCTACAAAATTGAGATTGAACGGGAATGTCAGGGATGTGATCTTCAGGGCATCAACCTATCTGGAGAAACCCTGGGTGGAAAATATCGGGTACCGCTGTCCACGCAGCCTCTATCAACGGACCCGGAAGGACTGAACTATGCTCGACCCGTTAACTTAGCCCGTGCAAACCTACAGGGCGCAAATCTCAGCAACACAACCCTCAATAAAGTCATTCTCAATGATGCCGATCTGCAAAATGCCAACCTGCAGGGGGCTGACTTGAGCGATGCCCAGTTCCGGGCGGCCAATTTGAGTGCCGCCGATTTACGCGAGGTTGACCTGTCCAACACAGATTTTAGTGATGCCGATCTCACAGGTGCAGACCTCAGGGGGTGCATCAATATCGACCAGGCAATTTGGGACGGGGCGATTCTTACTGGTGCCCAACTAGATGAGGAGATGAAGGGGGCGATCGCCCCTTAACCTTTCTCTCTGGCGTGTCTCTCTGGCGTTGCTTCCTTTGGTGCGATATGGTGTTTAGGGGATAAATATTTGGCTGCCCTCACCCAAAGTAGCTATATCACCGATTTTACGTGGAGTCTCATGGTCACAACAACGCAATCTCAGCATGATGTTAAAGACTTGTCCTTAGCGCCCAAGGGGAAGCAGCGAATTGAATGGGCAGGCCGTGAGATGCCTGTGCTCCGACAAATTCAAGATCGGTTTTCCAAAGAAAAGCCTCTGGATGGTGTTCGTCTAGTTGCCTGCTGCCACGTCACTACAGAAACGGCACATTTGGCGATCGCCCTTAAGGCAGGCGGCGCTGATTCCCTCCTCATTGCCAGCAATCCCCTGTCCACCCAGGATGACGTAGCGGCCAGCCTAGTTGCTGACCACGGCATCCCTGTCTTTGCCCAAAAAGGCGAAGACAACGCTATGTATCACCGCCATGTGGAAACGGCACTAGATCATAGGCCTAATATCATTATTGATGACGGTAGCGACGTGGTTGCAACCCTGGTTAAAGAGCGACAGAATCAGCTCTCTGAGATCATTGGAACTACCGAGGAAACGACCACAGGCATCGTTCGCCTCCGTGCCATGTTTAAGGATGGCGTGCTGACCTTCCCTGCCATGAACGTAAACGACGCAGACACCAAGCATTTCTTCGATAACCGCTATGGCACGGGGCAGTCTACCCTTGACGGAATTATTCGAGCCACTAATATTCTGCTGGCTGGAAAGGTCATCGTTGTGGCAGGCTACGGCTGGTGTGGTAAAGGCACCGCCCTCCGCGCTCGGGGCATGGGTGCCAATGTCATCGTCACCGAAATTGATCCTGTGCGGGCAATTGAGGCGTCGATGGACGGCTTCCGCGTGCTGCCTATGGCTCTAGCCGCTCCCCAGGGCGATATCTTTATTACTGTGACGGGCAATAAGCACGTCATCCGTCAAGAGCATTTTGAGGTGATGAAAGACGGGGCGATCGTCTGCAACTCCGGCCACTTCGACATTGAAATTGACCTGAAATCCCTTCAGGACATGACGAGTGCTGTGAAAGACGTTCGCAATTTCACTGAGCAATATCAACTCAAAAACGGCAAATCAATCATTGTCCTGGGTGAAGGCCGGCTGATCAATCTGGCGGCAGCGGAAGGCCACCCCAGTGCTGTCATGGACATGAGCTTCGCAAACCAGGCATTAGCGTGTGAATATCTGGTGAAGAACCGGGGCAGCCTCCAGCCTGGACTCCACTCCATTCCTACGGAAGTCGATCAGGAAATTGCCCGCTTAAAGCTCCAGGCAATGGGTATCGCTATCGATAGCCTTACCCCTGAGCAGGAAGAATACATCAACTCCTGGACAGTAGGCACCTAATGGTAGCGCCTCATACGCTTCAGCGCTGTGAACGTGCGTTGTGAATGTGAGAACTTTGCTAAGTCGTGAGCAAAAAAGCGTCGGGCTAGGCCCGACGCTTTTTTCAATGGCTAGAAATCTGCAACCGTAATCTGGTCTGCGTTAATACCTGTGAGAAGCGCCACCTCTTCGCCCTTGTAAGAAATCAGAGTGTGTTTGCGCTGCTGCTCAATGTCTAGCTGACATGACTTGGCAAAGTTCTCAAATTCACAACGCAAAAACAGGGGTTTGGCGTGAAACCTGCCAAGTCATGTAGCTGACCAAACTTCATGCCTCTGAGCTTGAAGCTATCTTTCCCATCCTGAAACTTGCGAATCGTATCCAGCCCTTTATCCTTGAACAGAATAAAGCGATCGTCGTCGCCGCCGCCGATGAAAACATCTTCGCCCTTAGGGACTTGCAAGAAAATAAAGTACCCGGAAAAGAGCAGCAGGCTGCGCCCGCTGCTCTTTTCTTCCGGTATCTTTTTTACTTGACTTTTAACAAAATCGCACCAAATTTTCTGAAAGGCAGGCTGTGCCT
>CAYXJG010000547.1:0-2833 GCA_964465285.1 uncultured bacterium | reverse complement strand
TTGTATGACCGTGATTTTCCTTAACGTCTTATGCCGAATGAACGTGCTACATCTCAAGCTTCTAACTCTCCAGCTTCGACGGCTCCATCGCTTACCCCTCAATCGTCTGGCTCTCAATCGTCTGGCTCTCAATCGTCTGCATCTCGATCGGCTCTACCATCTGCTGCTCCTACCCCAATGCGACGGTATATTCAAAATGGCCTGATTGCCATTGTCGCCGTTGTGCTGGGAACATTGCTGTTCATTGGGACACGGACACCTAGTGCCAGCACGTCTCTGGCGGCTCTTGCTGAAACAGCAACACCGCTAGATGAGGCGATCGCCAGCCAGAGGCCAAGCCTTGTCGAGTTCTACGCCAACTGGTGTACGAGCTGCCAGGCAATGGCTGCCGACATGGCGGATTTGAGAGATGAATATGGCGATCGCATTAATTTTGTCATGCTGAATGTTGACAACTCGAAATGGCTCCCCGAAGTGTTGCGCTACCGGGTGGATGGCATCCCACACTTTGTGTTTATCAGTGCTGAGGGAGAAGCGGTTGCCAATGCCATTGGGGAACAGCCCAAGCCTATCTTGGCGGGCAATCTTCAGGCGCTTACCGAGCATCAACCGCTGCCTTATGTTCAACAGCAGGGGCGCACATCCAGCGTTGAGCCGACGGTGCAAAGTAAGCCTGGGCAAGACGATCCTCGGAGTCACGGTGCGCAAGTAGCCGCTCCCTAGTACTCGACGGCGTAAATAGCCCCACTGTTTTTGATAGGCAGAACTCCTGGCACACAAAGAATCCCCATTCTGCCTTCATCCTTCTGACTTCTGCCTTCCGATACTAGGTTTTATGCCTTGAGCTACGTTATTGCTCTGTCCTCAGCCTGGCTGTTTGAGAACGAAGTGTTTTCTCAGGATGATCAGATACCCCTGATGAATCACCGTGCCCTGATCGGCAATGGTCGTTAAGAATTTGTCAATGCCTACCTTTGGATCACGGGCAGGGTCGTCCGGGTTGCTCCAGCCATAGTAAGCAAAGATCATTATGCCGCCTGGTTTTAACAGATCCCAACTGAGGGCTGCGTCTTGCCGCACACGCCCTGCCAAGTGACAGCGATCGTTGTACCGACTATCATCAGCCCTTGCCCTAGATTGTTGTAAGGAGTAGCCCAGGTAGGGGATAGGGCGACTGCCCGTTCGTATAAAGCAATGGCATCCTCGACCCGCCCTATTTTTACCAGGACACACCCTGCGTTGCTTAGGGCACTCGCGTAGGTGGGCTGGAGAGCGATCGCTCGCTGGTAGTGCTCAAGGGATTTCTGGATTTGGCGATGAGGAGTCGTTTGATGGGATATTCATTGACAGTGAGGAAGCCATCGGAAAGCGGGCAGATGGGGGGGCGATCGCATGGTTCACGTTTCTAGCACTCTTAAAATAGCTCAAAATGGTCATTCCCAATATTCAAATTGGGTGAGAGCTTTGCAACGAGGGTATCATTAACAAGCAGTTCCCCGGTCGTCGCATCGTAGCGCACATCTTCTGGACTGCTGACACTCTGCAAGCGAAGTACATCATCATCAACATTGAAGTCCTGAATGTGATCGGCAAAGTCGCTACCTGCTGTTGCATCGAGAATAAACGTACAATGCTGATGGCGATCGCCCGTTTGCCACAGCACGTTTTTACGCACTGGAGAAAATTAAGAGTGTTGCGCGCCCAAAGCCACTGGGTTAATATCCAGCCTTAATCTCCAGCAACAGCCGATTAACATTGCAGATGAAGAGACAAAATCTTTCATGTACTCCTAAAGTTCCCAAACCTTGCGCGAGAGAAACACGTCCCTTAGTTTTCAGACAAAGCATCAGACAAAGCATTGGAACGCTTCGGATTGTCTCAGTCCTTCAATCTTTGAGGTACTATCGTCAACAGGATTTCAGTAGGAAGCAGTCCCTTGATTAAGTCCCTTCCCTTTGCCGAATTAAGGCGCTGGAGCGAACGGCTCTTTGCTGCCGTATTTCTTGGTGGGCAAGTGGTTACACACCTGTCCCAAGCAAAAATTCATAGACGGAATACCGTTGAACAACTCGCCACTGTTGGCCCAGGTTCACTACTGATTGCCTTGCTCACTGCGGCAACGGTCGGCATGGTATTCACCATCCAGGTAGCCCGAGAGTTTATTAACTTTGGGGCGAGTACGGCTGTGGGTGGCGTTCTTGCCGTTGCGCTGACCCGTGAGTTGACTCCTGTACTGACGGCAATTATCGTAGCTGGGCGCGTGGGGTCAGCTTTTGCCGCAGAGGTTGGCACGATGGTTGTTACGGAACAGATTGATGCCCTTCAAATGCTCAAAACCGATCCCATTGACTATCTGGTGATTCCGCGTGTTTTAGCCTGCTGTGTTATGGTGCCAATCTTATGCATTGTTTCCCTGATAACAGGCATGACGGGAGGAATGTTCATTGCTGACAATTTCTACAACATCAGCTATTCAGTCTTTTTAGACTCGGCCCGTAATTTCATTGGGGTCTGGGATCTAGTGAGCGCCATTATCAAATCAATTGTGTTTGGGGCGATTGTAGCTGTAATTGGCTCTAGCTGGGGATTGACCACAACAGGCGGAGCAAAAGGAGTCGGCCAATCTACAACAACCGCTGTGGTGACCTCCTTGCTGATGATTTTCATTACCAATTTTTTCCTATCCTGGATAATGTTCCAGGGGACAGGGCAAGCGGCATCGGGTGGGTTATAAAGATATTCGCGGAAATAGTGATGACAGTAGCGGCCAGTGCGTTAGGGGATCTGCGGCTAAAAAAGATACCGGAAGAAAAGAGCAGCGGGCGCAGCCCGC
>CAYXJG010000546.1:0-2839 GCA_964465285.1 uncultured bacterium | reverse complement strand
AAGGACTAAAGATTTTAGGCGCACAGCGCACCCAAAACCCTTATACCAATTCTTGAAAGTAGAACGACAGATAGCTAACCTGTCACCGATGTCAACTATAGGGTTGCCAATCCAAAATCGAAAATCCAAAATCCAAAATGGGTATCAGCCCTTCATCATGGATTTGAGAACTCTGCCAAGTCGTAAACTTTGCCAAGTTGGGTCACCCACATTGGCAGCGGTCACTAGAACCCGCAACACCAGTCCCAGAGTATCCACCGTCATGAATCGCTTGCGTCCCTTGATTTTCTTGCCCGCATCGTAGCTACAGCCTCATGCACCATCGCGGCACTCTTGACACTGCGGCTCAATATTGTGAACCTTCATCAGGTCAGCGATGGTTTCACAGTAGACAGAGGCACCAAACGTAGCAGGGTTTACCGGGTTCTCATAGCTGAAATAGCGATAGCGCATACAGAAGCGATCCCAGGTCGCCATCTGAATGCGGAACAATTTAATGATTACCCCTGCAAGAGGGAGCAGGGGAATTTGGAGGTAAATGCCCTTGCGGAAGTAGTGGCATAATTCTCGAATCGCTTCATTGGCAGTGATCGCTGGATTTCCTAACACCAGATCCCGTGATGATCCCGACGCAGGAGGATGGTCAACCAAATGGGCAATGACCTGAGCAATGTCCTGGGCATGGCAGATGTGGAAACTGCCGTCTACCCGGAAAAAGCGAACCAGCCACATCCACTTCACCACATCCGCCAGTCCGCCCGATAGGTGCGAGTAGGGCTTGGTGCCGTCGCCGCCAAAGACCAACGTGGGGTAGACGGTGGTGATTTTCGGGGCGATCGCCAGTTCCCTCAGCCGTTGATGGCAAATATATTTGGTGCGAATGTAGTCCGTGCCAATTTCTCCCGCTTCCTTGAGCGGTTGGTTGTCATGCCCCAGCAAACTTGCCGTGGAGAAGTAGATCACCTGCTGGCACCGATCTCCATCCAGTAGCTTCATCAACGCCAGGGTTTTGTTCACATTGATGTCGAAGGTGAGGGCGGGATCGCCCCAGGCCGCTGCTGTGAGGATTGCTGTGTCAATGGTTTGCAGCACGTCTTTGAACTGCTCGATACGCTGCAAGTCCCCTTGGAGGATATGAACACCGGGGCGTATGGAGCAGTCCACGGTCAGCTTGTCGGGATTGCGCACCAGCAGAAACAGCTCATGCTGAGTGTTGTGCACAAGCGTCTCCACAATGTATTGCCCAATGCATCCACTGGCTCCAGTGATGAAGATCCGCTGTCGATCCATGCGCTCTCGTGAATTTTGGATTTTGGATTTTGGATTTTCTCTGATTCCCAGGCAGAGCATCTACTGGAGTTTTCCAGCAAGACGCGGGGAGACAGTCAACCCGCAAATCCCTGAGGGATTGACTCTGATTCCTGGCGGCGAGGCTGCACTAGGCTGTCACGGCTAGAAGTTGATCGGCCTGTTTTGCTGTTTCAAAGAAGAAGCGGACGTTGTCCTCAGGGGTGTCTTTCAGAACGCCGTGGCCCAGGTTGAGGATATGCCCCTGGTGGCCTGCCTTGCGGATGGTGTCGAGGATGCGATCGCGGATAAAGCTGTGGGAACCGTACAGCACACCAGGATCAAGGTTTCCCTGCACCTTCATGTCTATGCCTAAGCGCTGACGAGCATCTGCCATGTCCACCGTCCAGTCCACGCTGATGATGTCTGGTTTTGCCAGCTTCATGCGCTCCAGCAAGCCCGCACTGCCCGACACCAGCAGAATCAGCGGCGTGTCGGGGTGAGTCTGCCGCACCTGCTCAAACACCTGCTTCTGGTAGGGTAGGGCGAAGGTTTCGTAGTCCTGGGGCGACAACTGTCCTGCCCAGGAGTCAAACATCTGCACCACCTGCGCCCCGCAGTCAATCTGGTGACGCACATAGGTGGCAATAGAGTCGGCAAATGAGCTAAGGAGTTGATGCAGAACATCTGGCTCGGTGAACGCCATGTTCTTGATGATGGAATAGGTCTTCGATCCTTTTCCTTCGACCGCATAGGCCGCCAGTGTCCAGGGGGCTCCGACAAAGCCCAGCACTGTAGACTCGTTCTTCACCTCATCCCGCAGCGCCTTCAGAATGGGCTTAATGAACGGCAGCGATTCCTCCGGTTCCAGTTGGCGCAAGGCATTCACTTGTGCCTGGGTGCGAATTGGGTCATTGATGATCGGGCCTTTGCCCTCCGCAATGTCCATGTCGATGCCCATGCCTGGCAACGGCGTAACAATATCTGAGAAGAGGATCACGCCATCAGGGCGGAACGCACGCCAGGGTTGCAGCGACACCTCGATCGCCACCTCCGGAATCTCCGATCGCTCACGGAAGGACGGATACTTCTCCCGGAGATCCCGATAGGCTTTCATATAGCGCCCTGCCTGACGCATCATCCACACCGGAGGGCGGTCGAGCTTCTCCCCACGGGCAGCCCTCAAAAGCAACGGAATCTGGGACGTTCCAACCATTTCAACAGTCCTTCTTATGTCAGCTTTGTAAAGTCCATTTGCAAGCTTATCACCGAAGGATCAGAGTTTTACGAAGCATTACGGGGGTCGTTACAAATTACCAGGAAATATAGCGGTGTGCAAATTGGCTCAGCACACCCAAATGTGTTGAGTGGCGGCGCAGAGCGCCGCCACTCAACAAACTGTACTTAATGCGCTTGCACAGCGCTATATATAGTTGAGAGTAGCAGGTGCATATTTTCTACCTTCTGCCGGCGTATTCCTCAAGGCGGGAAGTTTTCCCAAGGATAGAATTCAGGAGACAGGAGCCAGAAGCCAGCTCCCTCCTAAATTCTG
>CAYXJG010000545.1:0-2855 GCA_964465285.1 uncultured bacterium | reverse complement strand
GGGGCGCTCCCCCGGTTTTTAGGTTGAGTTTATTAGTACCGACCTACTTATCTATTGCACTTGGAAGGTTTGGGATTCGGATGAATTATGAACAATAAACAAGCAGACCATGACACAACGATTGCTTCGTCACCTTCTTCGTTGACCCTGCATCCAATCGGATGGATACGCCAGGGAATAGTCGCCACAGTGATTGGCAGCCTGGCTAGCACCGTGCCCATGATGGCGATCGCTCAAGAGCAGTTTGACAACACTGTGGTTCGGTTCAATGTCGATACCATTGTCGAATTCGAGTTTCTAGAATCCAATAATGCCTATCAGTCAACCTTTGGGGTGATTGACCTTTCCACGGGCGAACGGTTTCCGCTGATTGAGGAGGTTATCCCTTCGGATATGGCTCAGCCTCTTAACGTCCCGTCTGACTATGAAGATGATACTGGATTTAACATTCGAGATGATTTTCCGGGAACTCCTGGCAATACAGTTCCCAATCCGTTTGCAGAATTTATGTTTGAAGCAAACAAACCCTACGCCTTCTATCTGGAATCGGTTTTCAACGGGCGTCCCGCAGGCATTGTGTACTCAACCAACGCGGAAAATCCGAACCTGGAGCAGCAGGCCAGATTTGAAAACAACATCGAAGCCTTGGCAGCGGGTAGCGTGATTATTCGCTTAGATGACACAGGCTCACTCCTGGTCAACACCAATCAGCAAGATAGAGACCTGGATGATTTCGTTGTGCGAGCTGGGGGATATTTAGACTGCCAGTTGGACACGCCTTAGGAACGAGAACTAAATACTTTGAAGCCAATTTCAGTGGAGCAGTGCCCGCTCCATTAAAATTTACTTTTATTAGGAGCCGAATGATACATCACTCATCGTGAACTGACCTCCAATGCTACGAACTCGGATGCGGTGAATTGCTCGTGCTTGGAGACGAAGATGCTGATTGGGCGCACAGGGTGCGTCTGAATGCGCTAGGTTTGCTTTCGGAATTTCGGCTTTTGCGACAATTGCACCTGCTGCATCAAAGGCAGTCATGACCGTTCGCCGTGATCCTGTTAGAAGAGCGCTGACCAGACGAACTGGTTTCGTAAAGGTTGCATCGAGCAGTCCTGCGCGGGGTGCTCCAATCAAAACAGCATGTCCATTTTCGACAGGAAAAGAGGGGTTGGAGGGATGGAGGGCGATCGCATTATGAAACTCAATACCCCACTGAATAAATTGCCGATCAACCACTTCAAAACATCCAAGGTGCTTGAAATCTAGGTGTACAAGCTGAGGGGTAACATGCGCCAGATCTGCACGGGCCGTCTCAATATTTTGAAATGGAAATGGATTGAAAGAACAATCAGGGGCAAATGTGAGAGGAGACTGAGTCTTAGCCGAAAAGGGCGTTTCTTTAGCTGAAAAAGGCGTTTCTTTCAATGACACGGGTGATGATTGTTGAACCATTAGCCAGCTCCGTAAAAGCAATGATCTGCCTAACTAGGGCATTTTGCGCGAGGCAATTGTTGACTCTGTCACTCAAGGATGAAATCGTGCCATGCAAACAGCAGAAACAATCAAAAAGATGTGAAATGCTCACCATACTTCTGATAATCCCTTAAACCATTCAATGCCGTCACAGTTTAATCCAGACAATTTACTGTGAAGATGAGGTAAATCCTATGCACAAGGATAGAAGACTGAATGCTATTATCCGAAAAGTGCATTTGAAAAACCACGGATGGCATTGCACACTTAGAATCATTTCATTGAGTGCTGCATTTAGTGCTGTTAAAAAGGAGACAATACAACACGGTCATTTAAGGCACCTTCAGCACGTGGACTGAGATGTTCCTCCATTTCTATGGCTCAGAAAATCTAGTGATTGCCTTATGTCTTGGGTCAGTAGATATCCTGGAAGTCATGTTCAAGAAATTGAAGCATTGCGTATTTCTCCCTCTATTTAGAATTATCCCCAATTTTTTCTAAGCAGTGCGCTAGGTATTTCTATCACTACCCCGCTAGCTAACATCAGTGAATATCCCATAGATGAAGCATCTCAGCGCTCCTTCATAATGGAAGATGGTTTACAGAGTTCATATACTCTTTAACTTGAGACGAAACTACTTTACAAAAGTTTCACCAAGCAGAACAGATTACGTTAGATACTTAGGAGTTCTTGAACAAAAGACATCATTTGTAACGATCTATAGTCTGGCACTGCAGCTAAGTGCTTGGCATCATTAATACCAATTCTCGATTTTGGATTTTCGATTTTGGATTGGCAAGTCTGTAGCTAATATCTGTAGCTAATATAGGTTAAAGGTTAGCTATCTGTCGTTCTACTTTCAAGAATTGACTTAAAGCCCGTAAAACCCCTTGCCGCCCGCTGAGCAGGCGGCAAGGGGTTTTACATGTTTTACAACAATCGTGCTCAACTACACGACTACTTTCTGATAGTCTCAAGTAAGTCACTACACGATTTGGCAAAGCTCTCAAATTCACAATGAAAAAATAGGGGTTTGCGACGCTTGAAGCGCGCCGCAAACCCCTATTTTTTCGTGAAACTTGCCAAGTCGTGTCACTATGAAAGATTAGTTACACAGCTATACTGCTAGAGGCTGCAATTTTAGGTCTTGAATCAGGGGCATCCTTCGCTAGGCGAAAGATGTCCCTGATTTAAGCGTTTAGTTTATGATCTGGTGAGGCATAGATTTTGGCAGAGCAGCAGGCTAATAATGCGCAACCTCATCAAAATTGGATTTACTGAACCCTTGATTCCTAGTTACGGTTAGGGATCTGCGGCTAAAAAAGATAAGTACTTATGCAGAATTAATTACAAACAAGTTTCCCAGGGGCACACCCCG
>CAYXJG010000544.1:0-2882 GCA_964465285.1 uncultured bacterium | reverse complement strand
TCGTTATGGATTTGAGAACTTTGCCAAGTCGTATAAAAGCCTGAGTTCGGGTTAAGCGGTTTTGAGCTTATCCCGAATTGATGCTAAAAAAATTACAACGCTGCTAATTGCCTCGCTGTGTAAAGTTTTGAAGCCTTTCGTGAAGCACCCCTATTGTTGAGACGCCTTATTGTTAAAGTAGGCTCCAATCACTTGCCTCACCATCGGAGCCGCCACGGCGCTACCGCCGCCCCCGGAGTTTTCCGCAAAGGCAACCACCAAGATTTCCGGATCATTCATGGGAGCATACGCTCCAAACCACGCATGGGAAAGCCGAGGGGGGTCTTCTGCCGTACCGCTCTTACCTGCGATGGGGGGCAGATTGGGGTCATTGATGCCCCGACCTGTGCCGTCGGTAATCACATCGCGTAGCCCCTCCTGCAAAACTTTGAGGGTTGCGGGACTCATGTCCACCGATTCCCGCCAGGTGCGAGTCGATTCATGATCCTTCCGTAAGTGAGGCTGTACCCGATAGCCCCCATTAGCCGGCACTGCAAACATGACGGCTACCTGCAGCGGTGTTCCCAGCAGATACCCTTGCCCGATCGACATATTGATAGTATCGCCTTGATACCAGATTTCATCGAGGGTTTCTTGCTTCCAGGCTTCATCGGGAACTAGGCCAGCAGCTTCTTCTGAGGCAATTTCGATGCCGGTCTTTTCACCAAATCCATATTTCCGCGTCCATTCAATCAGCGGTTGATGCCCCATTGCCTGAGCTGTCTGGTAGAAGAAAGTGTCGCTACTCCAGGCCATCGCTCCCCGAAATCCTAGAGGGCCAAACCCTGCCTTATTCCAATCCCAGAACTGAATGCCGCCTGCCTGGATAAACGGATAGGTCGGCAGAATATCATTCACGGAAAAAGCTCTTGATTCAATGGCTGCTGTGGTCGTGACGATTTTGAATGTACTAGCGGGCGGATAGCCCCGCAGTGCTCGATTCACAAAAGGATTGTCTAAGCCTTGGAGTTCTTCCCACTGGCTGCTGGTAATGGGGCTGGAAAAGAGATTTGGGTCAAAGGCAGGACGGCTCGCCATCGCTAAAATACCCCCGTTATTGGGATCCATTGCAATGATGGCACCGACGCGATCGCCCAATGCTGCCTCTGCAACTTTCTGAATATCCAGATCCAGAGTGAGAGTCACATCTTCCCCGGCGATCGCCGGTTTTTCACCAATGACCTCCAATACCCGGCCCATGCCGTCTACTTCTACCTGCTGGCCACCCCATTCCCCCCGCAAAGTGGACTCAAATGCGGCCTCAACGCCCATCTGCCCTACAATATCCCCTAGGCGATAGCCCTCGTCTTTCCGATTTTCCAGATCGTCACTACTAAGCTCCCCGGTATAGCCCAGCACATGAGCTGCCAAGTCGCCATTGGGATAATTGCGCTCAGACTCGGGCTCAATCTGAACACCCTTCAGCTCGGACTGAAACTCTGCCAGTGCTGTCAGTTGAGCAGGGCTGATATCTCTGGCAATTCGCAACAGAAACGGTGATTCATATCCTGCTTGCTCCAGCTTTTCTCGAATACTGCCGGCAGATACGTCTAGAATCGTCGCCAGTTGTTCAATAATAGGCACCCATTCCTCGCGGCTATTATCCACAGGCCAGAGATATACCGCATAAGACAGACGGTTGGCGACCAGTATTTCGCCATTGCGATCTAGGATACGACCCCGTACTGGGGGACGGGGCAGCAGGCGAATGCGGTTGTCCTCAGCAAACTGACGGTTGCGATCGCCTTGCACCAACTGCAAATAGGCTAATCGGCTCCCCACGGCTCCAAACAGCACAAGCGTTACTGTCAGCAAAATCGTCATGGCTTGAAAATGCTGCCCAACGCTTCGCCCGTGATCTCGGCTGTCCGCTTGGTTTCCAACTGTCGAAGAACGCTGAATAAGAGCCATATCGACTATAATGCCACTGATTTTCCTGATTCGCCGACCCTGCAAAAAGTAGCGGCGTTACCATTTATAACCATTTATAACCTCAATGGGCGGCACCGCAAGACAGTGCCGCCCACCAAAACTAATCTGAGCGCCATTGATGATCGCCCATCCTTTGCCAGGTCATCAACCTAATTCTTGAATTGGGAGAATCCTGCACCCGACGCAGAATTCCCCCAATTCAAAAATTAAAGCGGTAGCCTGTGGCTGTACACCTATCGATGGGTTGAGCGATTGGTGGTTGAACGATTAGTCCTCAGGAGATGCTTCGTCGTCCTTGTCAACCTTGGGAACAATATCAGGTCGCTCAGCCCCTTCCCAACCCGGAGGACGCTTCGAGTTGTACCATGCGATTGAGCCAATTGTCACAGCGGCCACAAAACCTACGACATATACTACGGTAAAGGATACAGGGAATTTGCCTCCTGTGGCGGCAAAATATATCAGCGAAAGAGTCATAGCTGATTACTCCGTTATCAGTCCATACAATCTAAGTCTCTGATACGACAGGACAAATGCAAGTCCTGCTTATCTAGTTCATGCTTAGGGATCTGCGGCTAAATAAAGATACCTGAGGAGAGGGGCAGCGGGCTACGCCTGCCGCCCTTCTCCTAGTACTTTAATTTTTGCAAGTCCCTTACGGAAGAGTAGCAGGCACCCTGCTATTCCCTCGCAACAATGAGTCAGCCCTAGTGGACGAGACCTGAGCGTCTAAAGCCAGGACTTCTATAGTCAAGCATACAGAAACGTGGGGACAGTGTATTGCTTCCTACGAGAGATTAAATACCTCAACTCAATTTGAAGCGACTATAAGAACCCCGTATCGACTGCTGGGCAGGCAATTTACAGCGCTTTGCAAGCGCATTAAGTACAGCACGTGTGAGGGGCGGCGC
>CAYXJG010000543.1:0-2883 GCA_964465285.1 uncultured bacterium | reverse complement strand
ATTGAATTGAGTGAAATCAAGCAGGGGAGCGGCAAGCGGGTGAAGGCATGGGCATTTGCAGGGGATTGCGATCCGGCGACCATTGTTAGCAACACCTTTGAGATGGAATGGCCGCCTCGATCGGGCAAGCAGCAGTCGTTTCCAGAAATAGACCGGGGCGCATGGTTCAGTCTAGGGGATGCACGAACTCGGCTATTGGCAAGCCAGGTTCCTTGGCTGGATGAGCTAGAAGCCTATCTCAATCGCTCTAGGTCTCAAGCTCAATGATGCCACAGCCAATGCGCCCGCCTGCATGGCCCGTCGGTTGCCCGAAGTCATCCCGGTCGGCATGCAGGATCACAGCACGATTCCCGATCGCCCGTTCATCCTCTAGCAGAGGCAAATCAGGTACCGTGAGCAAGAGCGTCCCTAAACCATCTTCATCAATGAAAATATTGCCTAAGTCGCCAACATGGGCGTTTTCGTAGCCATCTGTGACGATATAGCCATGCTTTACCCCCAGGGGATTCAAGTGTCCGCCAGCAGCGGAGCCCCCTTCATCACAGCTCCCAAATTCGTGAATGTGAAATCCATGATCTCCAGGGGGGACGTTATTTAACGAAACCGTTACATCCATACCACCGAGAACCTCTATAAAAACAGCTTCTCCAAGCATTGTTGATGATTCATCGGTGCTCATTACGGTGGCTCGCGCTAGGCCCCCCGTCTCTTGAGCAAGGTCAGCACTATCTGCCAGCACTGGTGTACTCATGCTGACTAAGGCACTGACTACCGTAAACATGAGGGCGATCGCCCCCATAACGATACTGTTTTTCATCGCGTTCGTGATCGTCACGCTCATCATCGCCATAGCCTTACCAATAACTGATGAAAACTGTTTCACAACTCTCCCCTGACACGCTCATATCAACATCCGTACTCTGGCACTATCCTATCGTGAATTCAATAGCGCGATTTCTTCGAACAGCGGCGCGACGCGCTGCTGAAATCATACAAACTCGTTTTCCATACATCGCGCGGAAAACAATTTCATGCCGCTGTTGAGCTAACGTTGTTTCCCGTTGTCTTGCAGTGGGAGACGTTGAGGAAGCAGCCACAGTTTCTAAGAAAAAACTAAGTGAGATGGATCACATATGCCCCAAAAGCGCTACACTGAGTGTAATTTCATTCCTTTGGTGAATCGTTGGGGGAGCTTCGACTCCCTTTTTTCTTTTCTAAACGATGAAGATTCTAAGCGATGAAGATTCTAAGCGATGAAGATTCTAAGCGATGAAGATCCAGTCCTTAGCGGCACTGCCTGACGAAGCCGTTTCCCATAACCCATCTATTCGAAAAAAGGTGATGGTCAGGGCAGGCAATATCCCAAATCTCATCTATTTTTCTCGGGCCTGTTTCCCGCCAGGGGCGATTGCCGGAGCACATAGTCATACGGATATGAGTGAAGTCTTTTTTGTTGAATCGGGCACAGGTACTATCCGTATCAATGGGACTGACCATTCCCTGGAGCCAGGCTATTGCATTACTGTGGAACCCTACGAAGTCCACGAAGTCATCAATACTGGAACGGTCGAGTTAATCCTCACCTATCTTGGGGTTGCTGTTTAAATATTCAAGCGGTTAAAACATGGCCATGGATGTGGCTCAACGTCCAGTGGTTCACCAAAGCACCATTCAAGGCACCATTCAAGGCACCATTGTCTAATGGGTGTAGCGTGCGGCGCGTGCCACACCCACTAGGGATTAGGGATGAAATAAATTTGGTTCAAACTATTTAATTCTCGTTCCTAGGTTCCTAGGCAACATCCGCCTGGCGAACGTTGAATAATTTCCTGGTAATTGTGGCGAGCGAAGTGTACCCCGATTACCGGATACAACTTCCTTAATTAACTCCTAGCCTACATAGGCAAGATGTCTGTTCTACGATTGTCTCGATGCAGCAATTCTCATTTTAGGAAGCTTCGCGCCCTACAGGCGCTCACTTGTACAAATTTAGGGAGCAAAAAGGTCGCCTCAGGCGACCTTTCTGCTCCCTAGATTTCCATAATGAGAATTGCTGGTCTTGATGTGGTCTTGCTTCGATGCGCAAGTAATAGGAGTACACTTTGACAAATGTGAGATAGGATGAACTGGGATTTTTCCAATGTCTTCCAGGAGCCTGGTGGTCAAATCCATTTAATTAGCTCCAGTGAATGTTAGTCTAACGATACGTTCGGTCTTGAGTATGTATGTCGTCTGAGTCTTGCTGCCCGATGGCTACGGAACCCCGCCAAAACCACATATTAATTGTCGAAGACAATAAGGGCCGCCGAGAGTATGTCCTCGAGAACCCTATTTATTCTATTGGCCGTGATCCAAAGTGTGATATTCGCCTGATTTCACAGTTTGTGTCTCGTCGCCATGCGACCTTAGTACAGTTACCACGAGAGGAAGGTGGGTATTATTACCGCATTGTGGATGGCAATCTGAAGGGAAAAACTAGCGCGAATGGCTTACTAATCAATGGCCGCAAGCTACAAGCCCATGACCTCGACGATGAGGACAAAATTGTTTTTGGACCTCAAGTGTATGCGGTGTATTACATGCTGAAGCGGGATGCGATTTCAACGGTTCCCCCCGACGAGTACGACATTACGCTCATCAGTCCAAATATGATCGATGAAGAGGATGACGAAGATGATGATGTGTTTGATGATCTAGATGATTTTGACAGCATTGATTTCAGCTCATTGCCAAAACCGTCAGATTCTTAAGTACCTCGGCACAATTAAAACCAACTATAAAATCATGCACTGCCCGCTGCGCGGGCAGTGCATGATTTTATAGGCTTTATATTTAATTATGACTACTTATACCAATTCTTGAAAGTATAACTACATACGACTT
>CAYXJG010000542.1:0-2902 GCA_964465285.1 uncultured bacterium | reverse complement strand
GGCTGCGCCCGCTGCTCTTTTCTTCCGGTATCTTTTTTAGCCGCAGATCCCTAAAGACATTCTGATAAATGGGGTTTTTAATTGCCAGGTGATGTCCCTCCAGAAAAGGCGATCGCGTATCGTCCGCAAATGCACAGGCTCATCCTGAGCTTCCCAGGACTGATTATTTATTACCTGAGCCGATCCAATGTGAAACGAGCGTTTGGCAAAGGTTGAACGGAGCTATCACCAATCCAAAATCTAAAATCTAAAATCTAAAATTGGCACGGCATTCCAGCTTTTACTTGCCAACACGTTAGGATCAGCTCAGTATGAGTTACGGGTAGGACTTGACGGGTATTCATGGGCAAGAAGCAAGCAATCGATCCGCGTCTCGCGCCAATTCTGGACTGGTTTAAGACCCAGGGCTGGAACCCGCTGCCATTTCAGCAAGCTGCCTGGGATGCCTATCTGGCAGGAAAAAGCGGCATTATCCAAGTGCCTACCGGGTCGGGCAAGACCTATGCTTCGGTGATGGGGGCGATCGCCCACACCCTCTCCGACCCCCAACCAGGACTGCAACTGCTCTACATCACTCCCCTCCGTGCCCTCTCACGGGACATCGAACAGTCCATCCTGCGCCCCATTCAAGAGATGGGGTGGGAACTGCGGGTAGAGTCGCGCACAGGAGACACCCCTTCCTCCCGCAAGAGTAAGCAACTTAAGAATATGCCCCACATCCTCATCACCACCCCAGAGTCCTTGTCGGTGATGTTGTCTTACAAGGATAGCCAGAAACGCTTTGGTTCCCTGCGGGCAGTAGTTCTAGACGAATGGCACGAACTAATAAGTTCCAAACGGGGCACTCAGACGGAGTTGTGTATGGCACAGTTGCAGGCGATCGCTCCCCAAATGCGAACCTGGGCCGTCTCCGCCACCCTCGGCAACCTAGAGGAAGCCGCCCAAACTGCTGTGGGACTGTCCACAAAACCTATCATCATCCAATCTGACCTGAAGCGGGACACAGTGATCCGCAGTATCTTACCGGAATCTGTGGACTCCTTCCCCTGGGCGGGACATCTTGGACTCCGCATGTTTCAGGAGTTGGTGGATACCCTGGACATCAGCCGATCCACGCTGATTTTTACGAACACGCGATCGCAGGCGGAACGGTGGTATCAGGCGATCCAGTTCGCCATGCCCGATGACCTGGATAAGATTGCCCTCCACCACGGCTCCATTGATGCGAAGGAGCGAGAGGCGATCGAAGCGGGCGTGAAGAACGGTTCCATCAAATGGGTGGTTTGCACCTCCTCCCTGGACTTGGGCGTAGACTTTCAGCCTGTGGAACGGGTGGTACAGATCGGCAGTGCCAAGAACCTGGCACGGTTGCTGCAGCGGGCGGGACGTTCCGCCCATGTCCCTGAAGGCACGTCTGAAATCTTATTCTTACCCACCAACGCCCTGGAAATACTGGAAATCTCTGCCTTCCGCAACGGGCTCGCATCCGGCGACATTGAAACCCGCCGCCCCCTCCACAAACCCTATGACGTATTGGTGCAGCACCTTGTCACCCTCGCCTGCGGCGATGGCTTCAAACTCGATGAAGTTCTCCGCACCCTCCACACCACCGTTGCCTATCAGGACTTTACTGAGGAAGAACTGGGCTGGGTGTTGGAGTTCATTGAGAAGGGGGGGCGCTGCCTCAGTGCCTATCCCCGCTATCAGAAAATTGTGCTGGAGGATGGGGTGTATCGCGTCACAGACACCAAAATCTCCCGGATGCACCGCATGGGTATCGGCACCATCACCTCCAACCAGGCGATGAAGATGGTGTACACCAACCGCAAGGAGATCGGCATTGTTGAGGAAAACTTTGTCTCGAAGCTGAAGAAAGGGGATGTCTTTTTCTTTGCAGGGCGGCAGTTGGAGTTCGTCATGACCAAAGATATGATGGTGTATGTGCGAAATACGAGTAAGAAGTCCACTATTACCCCCATCTGGGGTGGCGGCAACCTTGCCATCTCCCACACCCTCAGCACTCACCTGCGACAAGAAATTGATGCGGCTCGGAAAGATATTGCACCGAATGAAGAAATTGAGTGTATTCGCCCTATTTTATCTACCCAGTCTTTTGTGTCTCACTTACCTGCCCAGACCGAACTACTGATCGAGTGCTGTAAAACCCGCGAGGGTCAGCACCTCTACGTTTTTCCCTTTGAGGGGCGGTTTGTCCATGAGGGGTTGGGTTTCCTCTGGGGCTATCGCTTCGCCAGCCAGAAACACGCCACCTTCACCATTTCCGTGAATGACTACGGCTTTGAGATCCTTGCTCCCAAGGGCTACCCCTTTGAGGATTTGTTTTCCGAGGAGTTCTTTAGCCTGGAGAATTTACTGGAGGATATTAAGAACAGCCTGAATATTTCTGAGCTGACTCAACGGAAGTTTCGGGGGGTGGCACAGGTGGCGGGATTGGTGTTCAAGGGTTATCCGGGATCTCGGAAAACATCGAGCCAGCTTCAGATCAGTTCGTCGCTAATTTATGAGGTGTTTACCAAGTATGAACCAGAGAACCTGCTGCTGAAACAGGCAGAACGAGAAGTGCTGGAGAATCAGTTGGAGACCTATCGGTTGGTGCGATCGCTCTCTCAACTCAGCCAGTTCAAGATGATCTGGAAAAATACGAAGCGACCATCACCCTTTGCGTTTCCGCTTCTAGTGGAGCGGCTGAATTCGCGCATGTCGAATGAGACGTTGTTGGAGCGGATTGCGAGAATGAAGGCACAGTGGGGGAAGGAGTAAGGGGGAGGATTTTGGATTTTGGATTTTGGATTTTGGATTGGAGGGTGAAGGGTGTGAGGGTGTGAGGAGAGGAGGTTAGGGACTTGCAAGAAAATAAAGTACCCGGAAAAGAGCAGCGGGC
>CAYXJG010000541.1:0-2907 GCA_964465285.1 uncultured bacterium | reverse complement strand
GGGGATCTGAAGTAGCACTGAGGACTTCTCAAATATCCTCTAAGGACTGAAACGCACACCCATAGGTAGGTGGTCACAATTAGATATAAAACCCATAAGCCCTGCGCTTCCCGCGCAGCGGGCAGCGCAGGGCTTTGTAATTGGTTTTTAATTATGCCGAGGTACTTATTCTATGGGGAGGAGTGGGCTTTGCTCATCTGCTGCCCACACAAAAGTGTCAAATTGTCCAAGCTTGATGACGTGACATTGTGAACTCAAACTAAACCATGCGCATTTCCCTAAGCTGGCTGAACGAACTTGTTGACATTACGATGGCTCCTGAAGACCTTGCCCATATGTTGACTATGGCTGGTTTTGAGGTTGAGGAGATTGAAGACCGTCGTACTTGGGCTGATGGCGTTATTGTGGGGAGAGTGCTGGCCCGTGACACCCACCCCAATGCGGACAAGCTTAGTGTCTGCACGGTTGATATTGGTGAGGCAGAACCGTCAACGATTGTGTGTGGAGCAGCCAATGTGCGCGCGGATGCGTTTGTTGCTGTGGCAACTGTGGGTACCTATCTGCCCGTGGTGGATTTGAAAATTAGCCCCCGAAAGCTGCGGGGCGTCGCGTCGAAGGGGATGATTTGCTCCCTGGCAGAAGTGGGGCTAGCAAAGGAGTCAGAAGGTATCCATATTTTTCCCCAGGATGACTTGGTGGTTGGGAGTGATGCCCGTCCGCTTTTGGGACTGAACGATGTCGTGCTGGACTTGACTTCAACGGCAAATCGAGCCGATGCCCTCAGCATGGTGGGGATTGCCCGTGAAGTATCGGCATTGACGGGGAGTCCGCTTAAGTTGCCGGATATTCCGGACATTGCAGGCAAGGCCGATGCGAAGCAGCTTTTGGTGAAACTGACTGAGACAGATGCGTGTCCGGTCTACATCGGAACCGTAATTGAGAATGTAGCGGTGAAGCCGTCGCCTGAGTGGTTGCAGCAGCGGCTCCTGGCAGCGGGAACTCGCCCCATCAATAATATTGTGGACATTACAAACTACGTGCTACTGGAGTGGGGGCAACCCCTGCACGCCTTTGATGGCGATCGCCTCCAATCCGTCACGGGCAGCCAATCCCTCACCATCGGAGTGCGGTTTGCAAAACCGGGTGAAACCCTCACTACCCTGGACAGCCAGACGCGCAAGCTCCAGGATGAGACGTTCCTGATCACGTCCAATGACTTCCCCGTGGCGCTAGCGGGTGTCATGGGAGGCGAAGACACAGAGGTACACGACGGCACCACAAACGTAATGCTGGAAGCTGCTTGGTTTGACCCCGCATCCATCCGGCGATCGGCACGGACGCAGGGACTACGGACAGAAGCTTCATCCCGCTATGAACGGGGGGTGAACCAGGCAGAACTGGGACTGGCCTGCCGCCGGGCGCTTCAGCTTATCACTGAACTTGCGGGGGGAACAGTGACAACCCAGGCCATGGAAGACCATCGCCCTAGTCAGGCCAGCTATACCCGCACCATTGAGTTGCGATTAGAGAGGGTGCAGCAAGTACTCGGCGCTGTGATTTTAGAAGGGAATGGAACATCGAAGGGTGCTCCAGTTTTAGGCCAGGTGACGGCGGAAGATGTCGAGCGCATTCTCACGGCATTGGGATGTGAGTTGAAGGCAATTCAACCGAAGACCTCTACTTCTAAGGTTTGGAGCGTGTCTGTGCCGCCCTATCGCTATCGGGATTTAGAGCGGGAAATTGACCTGATTGAAGAAGTGGCACGGCTCTATGGTTACGACAATTTTACCGATACACTCCCGGCAAAATCTGAGCTAGGTCAGCTTTCTCCGGCAGAAGCTCTCACTCGCCGGATCAAAACTACGCTCCAGGCAGAAGGGCTGACAGAGGTAATTCACTACTCTCTGGTGAAACCCGAGAATGACAACCAGATTACGCTTTCGAATCCCCTCTTTGTGGAATATTCAGCCCTGCGAACGGATATGCTGCCTGCCCTGCTGGATGCGTTCCAGTACAACCTGGAGCAAGGCAACGGTGCGCTGAACGGCTTTGAGGTGGGACGTATTTTCTGGCGCGATCAAGATGGCTTTCAGGAAACCGATCGGGTCGCTGGAATTTTAGGTGGCGATACAACAGTGGGACGGTGGGTTCGCAGCGGCCACGAACAGTCGATGACCTGGTTTGAGGCTAAGGGCGTTCTAGAGAGCGCGTTTTCCACCTTGGGCGTGGCTGTAGCGTACACACCCGACTCTGAAGACGCTCGTCTGCATCCCGGACGCACGGCAGCACTGTGGATCGAAAAAACGCGGTTGGGAACTTTCGGGCAACTGCACCCTCAACTCTGTCAGGAACGGGACTTACCTGATGCAGTGTATATATTTGACCTGAGCCTGGAGGTATTGCTGGGGGCGATCGCCGGAGACCAACAAACTGTCCCTGTGTTCCAGCCCTTCTCTACCTATCCTGCCTCAGATCGAGACATCGCCTTCTTTGCGCCCATTGAAACCTCTGTGGCAGACATTGAGGCGATCGCCCGCAAAGCCGGGAAATCCCTGCTAGAGTCTATCAAACTGTTTGATGAATATCGGGGCGAAAATGTCCCGGATGGCCAGCGTAGTTTGGCATTCCGTCTGGTGTATCGAGCGGGCGATCGCACCCTCACCGACGAAGACGTAGAACCCGTTCATCAAAAGGTACGAGATGCCCTGGTGAAAAAGATTGGGGCTGAACTCAGAAGTTAGGGACTGGCAAGAAAATAAAGTATCAGGAGAGGGGCGGTGCGGAGCGCCGCCCCTCACAGGTGCTTAATCAACTCGCACACCGCCATAAGGGACTTGCAAGAAAATAAAGTACCGGAAGAAAAGAGCAGCGGGCTGCGCCCGCTGCTCTTTTCTTCCGGTATCTTTT
>CAYXJG010000540.1:0-2923 GCA_964465285.1 uncultured bacterium | reverse complement strand
TAGAATCCTCTGACCCCAATTCAGGAGTCAAGGGTTTTTCTAAAAATTCTTTGCCTCTGACAAGGAATCAGCGCACACCATAGTATCCACTTTCACTCTTATCCTTCAAACTAAGATAAGGAGACGTTATGAAATTTCAGCGCACGTCATCGAACCCCGACATTATTATTCTGCAAGACGGCGATACATTCCCGTGCAGCGTCCATGCAGACGTAAAACCATCGTGGATTGAATTCCTTAAGCACCAGCTCAGGTCTCTGATGTCCCTGAATAGCCTATGGGAACAGTTGATTAAACTTGCGTCTGGGTCATCTGAACCTGTGGTTGAACAGCGGCAGGATCGCCAAGGCTATCGGTACTATGCCATTTATGATCCGCGCACAGGGCAACGGACAATTTGTAGTTCTGAAGCTGAGGTGCGGGCTTGGCTTGAGCAGCGCTATTATCATTAGAGGCTAGGGTAAGAAACCAAAGTGCTGGAGTCCTTCTAAGATGCCGCCTGCGCAGGGTTTCTGAGCCAGATAGGTATCTGTGGAGGCTTGGGTGAGGTGCCAATCACGCAGCTCTGGCTTGGCATTGCCAACGATGATGCCCTTGGCGTTTGCCTGTTGGAACATAGATAAGTCGTTACCCGAATCTCCACAGACAACCGTGCGATCGCCCGCCATGCCTAGTTTTTTCTGCAAAAATGCCACAGCCGCCCCCTTGTTTCCTTGTTTGGGTAAGATATCCAGATCTTTATTGCTGCTGTAGACGAGCTGCACATTCAGGCCACGATCGCCCAACGCATGGTCGAGCCGGGGAATGACCTCTTTCGCAATGGTGCCTTCCAGGTAAAAACTCACCTTAAAGTCCGTTTGCTCAGAAGGGGGTTGAACCATCAGGTCAGAGAAGTGGGAGGCGATCGCCATTACCTCATCCCGATCCCAGCCCTCGGAGAGATAACCACTCCAGTCGGGGTCAGGGGCGTCATTGCCATGCTGGTATATGAGCGTTCCCACGGATAGCACCACATAGTCGGGGTCAAGCAAGTCTTTTTCCTGGCGCAATTCATGATAGAGAGTGGGCGATCGCCCGGTGGAGTAAACTAGTAGCGTTCCATGTTGATTTCGGTGCTGGCTCAGGTGCTGGTTAAGATTTGCCAGCGCCTCATCATCGCCTACAAGGGTGTTATCTAGGTCTGTGATGAACATAAACTGCGCCATTGGGTGTCTCCATCAGAAAATCAGCCGCCATGAAGAGTCTACATGCAGTGCCCGCAGAACAAAATAGGTCAATGGTGTTAGGGTACGCAAAGACTTGCCCACTGCTGCCCACTCATTCCACTTAATTCTGTGATTTTTTCCCTCTTGTCCCTGGTTTCCTGGTTGCCCAAGCTTGATCGCCGGGTTTGGATTTTGGCCTTTGGTCGGCTGCTCTCTCAGTTTGGCAATGGCTTTACGCTCTTTTATGCCCCCATTTTCTTTGCTAATCAGGTGGGGTTGTCTGCCACAGCAGTTGGGATTGGCCTGGGAAGCGGGTCGGTGTCAGGGGTAGTGGGGCGTTTTCTAGGAGGATCGGCAGCGGATTCGCCCAAATGGGGACGGCGAAAGACGCTGCTGGCATCAGCAGCAGTATCTGCCCTGGCAGACG
Source organism: uncultured bacterium (assembly GCA_964465285.1). Lineage (GTDB taxonomy): Bacteria > Cyanobacteriota > Cyanobacteriia > CAKZMO01 > CAKZMO01 > JBCCWF01. Next base: position 1,291 of record CAYXJG010000540.1, on the reverse strand, counting down.
TGGCCCTGGCAACAGCCTTCAATTTTCCTACCTTTATCATCGGCAACCTGTTGATGGGCTTCGGCATTGGCCTCTACTGGCCTGCCACCGAAGCAGTCGTCGCCGACCTCACCCACGGAGATGAGCGCAATGAAGCCTTTGCCATTGCTCGCTTATCGGACAGTTTGGGGCTGAGCCTGGGCATTGTGGTGGGGGGTGCCTTGGTGGAAATCACGGGTCAGTATCGGTTGCTGTTTGTGATTGACGGCATTACTTACGTCGCCTTCTTTGGCATCATTACCTGGGCGATCGCCGAAACTCTGAATACTGAGACTGCCCACAGTCGGCTACTGTCTGGGTGGGGCATCGCCCTGCGCGATCGCCAACTGTGGGTCTTTGCAGCGGTGAATAGCCTCTTCACCATGTACCTCGCCCAGGTGCAGAGCACCATGCCCCTATACTTCAGCAATGTGGTACCTGCCGGTAGTGACGGGACAGGCTTTTCTCCCGGCATCATCAGCGGCCTCTTTACCTGGCATGTCACTCTCACGGCCCTGTGTCAACTGCCCATCGCTCGGTGGCTGAACCGCGTAAGCCGCATCAAAGCGCTGGCACTGTCGCTGCTGTTTTGGGGACTAGGATTTATCTGCATGGCGTTGACGGGCATAGCATCGGCGGGCTACCTGGGGTGGGCGGCGCTGGCGCTGGCGGTGCTGGCGATCGCCACGGTTACGTACCTGCCCTCTGCGTCCTCTTTCGTGGTGGAACTGGCACCCGATGATCTGCGGGGCGTCTATCTGTCAGTCAATTCCCAGTGTTGGGCGATCGGCTACTTCATTGGCCCACCATTGGGGGGATGGGCGCTGGATCAGTCGGCCCAGGTCGCCCACGGGTTTTGGCTAGCATTGGCGGCAAGCGGCATCATGGGTATTGGTATCCTCACGGGATTAAGCCGCATGCGGAATCAGGCTGGCCTCACTGCTTGAATTTAGCTTAGACCTGCTGCTCAGCGGTATTCATCGCCTGCGCAATGCAGGTTCGGAAAGCCACCCCTCATTTATTTAAGTTTTTTGAAGACAATTAAAGAGAAAGCCATCGCACAGTGCACAATCGCATAATCGCACATCAAGAATAACCCCGTAGCTTGCTCGGCAATCCCGTGCGACGGTCTTTATTGAGAACTGATTGGAGAGCATCTTATAGCTCTACGGGCTCAGGTTCAAGGGTGCATCCCACTTTCGTAAGCCCTCACCCTAAATCCCTCTCCCAAGCAGAGCTACTGTGTACACACATCTCGGCTCGGATCCAAAAC
>CAYXJG010000539.1:0-2925 GCA_964465285.1 uncultured bacterium | reverse complement strand
TATCTGCACTACCAGCCCTGTTTTGCGCGGTCGAGCACGAATGCAGAAACCGCATGAATTTCCTCCTTTGACAGCGTGTCCTGATACGCGGACATGGGGCGCTTGCCATAGGTGGTAATGTGAGCGATCGCCTCTACAGAATCCATGTGATTGCGCCGGAGCGCCCGCATCTTCAAGTTTTTGCCCCGGCGGATGATGTTACCGCCATTGAGGTGGCAACCTGCACAATGAACTTCGAAAATCTGCTCTCCCGTGGCGATCGCCGATGGCATACTTTCGCCGCTCTCCTTGGCCCAGCTTGGCGTAGCCATCATACCCATCATCAGCCAAGCCGAGATGACCAGCAGCCCTGTTGCTATCCGTGCGATCCAATGCGGCTTCATTTCTCGATGCTCCATGTTTTCATTTCTACTTCCTACAGGAACCCAAACCATGATGTCCAACGCTCGATGCGGTCGCGCAGGTCGGCGATGTCACGATAGGTATCGGCTAGGCGATCGCCCTCGACAACCACCTCTTGCGTGGGATAGGTTTCAATGAGTTCGATCAGACTAACCTGACCGTCATCACTGGCGGACAATACAAGGGCAGCTCTCAAGGCTAGGCGATCGCCCTCCCCGGAACGGGTGTGAATCACCGGGCTGATCTGATCCAAAGCGAGGCTGCCGAGGGGATTGTTGAGTGCCTGATCCAGCAGCCGTGGATCGAGGCTTACTTGACGGGTAAGGAGGCGCTGAAACGCACCCGGACGCTGGTCAATGGCGCGGAGATAGCGGCGAAGCTGAGGAGATGGCTCTCCTGTTCTCGCAAGGTGTGTGAGATCAGCAACAGGGAGCGATCGCTGTAGCCAGCGGTAGTTGAGCACAATCTGTTCAGCAGCGAATGCAGGCCGTGCTGCTCCCAATACACAAAGACTACCGATTCCCAATGCGGCTAGAGCCCCGATAGAACGCTGCAATGCCGTTGCATCGTGTCGGGTTTCTCTGTTTAACGTCACCATTTTTAACGTCACCATTAATGTCATAACTTTAAGATAATGCTGTTGGTTGAGGTGGGTTTGAAAAAGCCATTGTATTGTTTTGAATGCGCCGTTGCATGGGACGTGTGACAGTACGGCAGGCGTTTCAGCCGAAACGATATTAGCCGAAAGGATATGCCTATTCTTTTGACTCTACCAGGCGCTTTTATTTTATCGTTGACCTTCTTGATCACTGCAGGAAAAAAGGACTAATGTACATAAAGGGTTATCTAGCAGGGGTTGTCGGGCTTTCAGCCGCATTGCTTTTGGGGGAAAGCGGGGCGATCGCCCACCACCATCTCATCGCCCACCATCAGCAAGACACCCAGGAAACACCTGGATTCATGGCGCAAATTCCCGTGAATGCTCGTGTGCTCTACGTCAATCCAGCCTTGGGAGCGGACGCCCCAGAAAACGGACGGGAATCGCTCCCCTATCGAACGATTACCTATGCGCTCAGCCAAGTGAATGCGTCCAACACTGTCATCCAACTTGCCCCCGGCAGCTACACTGCCGATACAGGCGAGGTCTTTCCCCTCACTCTGCCGCCTGGGGTTATTCTGCGCGGTAATGAGTCTACGACAGGCCAGACAGTTCTGATTCTGGGGGGTGGGGCATTTATCAGCCCCACCTTTGCCCGTCAGAATGTCACAATTCGGGCTCAGGAAAACAGCCAAATTCGGGGCGTCACGGTCACAAATCCTCTCGTGCGGGGCACAGGAGTCTGGGTTGAGTCTGCCAATCCCATCATTCGCAACAGTACTTTTTCCAACAGCCTGCGGGATGGCATTTTCGTCACAGGCAGCGCTCAACCCGTCATCGAAGACAATGTGTTCTTCCAGAATGATGGAAACGGCATTGCCATTGTGAGAACCTCTCGGGGAACCATTCAGGACAATGAGTTTCGTGACACGGGCTTTGGCATAGCAGTTGGCGGTGATGCAGCTCCTCGAATTGAAGACAATCGCATTTTTGAAAATGTAGACGGCATCGTGGTGTCTAATCGCGCGCGGCCTGTGCTGCGGGGCAACGTGATTCAGCAAAACACGCGAGACGGGGTAGTGGCGATCGCCAATGCCCAACCCGATTTGGGCGATAGCGCCGACGATCCAGGGGAAAACATCATCTCTGATAATGACCGCTACGAAGTTTATAACGCGACGCAAGGCAATGTCCTGGTAGCAGTCGGCAACCAAATTAATCCCGAAGAGATAGAAGGCGATGTGGAGTTTGTCGCCCGTGACATTGCCCAATCCAACTTCTCAGATGTCCAGGGCCACTGGGCACAAGCCTATATTGAAGCCCTCGCCGCGAAGGACATTATCGGTGGGTTTCCCGACAGAACCTACCGCCCTAGTGACCCGGTGACCCGCGCTCAGTTTGCCGCCATCATCAACAAAGCATTTGCCCCTGACCCCAAGCGATCTAGGGCAGAGTTTTTTGATGTCAACCCTCAGTTTTGGGGATATGGAGCCATCCAATCGGCCTATCGGGGTGGCTTTTTATCGGGCTATCCTGGCAATCTCTTTCGCCCTGAACAGCGCATTCCTCGGACGGAGGTGCTAGTATCCCTCTCGAGTGGCCTGGAATTGGGCACCGGCGAACGAATCGTGCTGAGCAAGTATGCTGATGCCGCCCAGATTCCTACCTGGGCACAGGGGGCGATCGCCGCCGCCACCCAGCAAAATATTGTAGTGAACTACCCAGATCTCGCCCGGCTCAATCCCGACCAAAACGCTACTCGGGCAGATGTAGCGGCATTTGTTTACCAGGCTCTCGTCCAAGCAGGGCAGGCAGACCCCATCGCCAGTCCCTACATTGTTACCTACCCCTAAAGAATCGTTCAGGAAGAGGCACTCAACTCAGCATCAGCACCAAGTATTCCCCTCGCCGTACGGGGAATATAC
>CAYXJG010000538.1:0-2936 GCA_964465285.1 uncultured bacterium | reverse complement strand
AGGCGACCTTTTTGCTCCCTAAATTTCCATAATGAGAATTGCTGCCTTGACAATGGAGGACTTGATACGGATGAAACCCCTCCATTGAGGGTAGGCGCTAAGGGTTAATGAGAAGAGAACAGGCGATCGCCCTGGGGAAGGGTGTGATGTCCAATTAAAATTAAATTTCTGGGCTGTTAATCACACAACTCCGTAATATAAAGGAGATGATGCGAAGCATTCACTAGAATGCTTTACATCGCAACCGACCATCACTGGAAAGGTTCTGCCCCTCAACGTTTCGTCATGGCGATCGCCCGTGGCAAATGTATGTAACGCTTGCAATTGTTTACGCATAGACTTGATAGTTAATGGATATTCGGGAGTTCTTCGAGAAAAGCTGTGGCAAGTGGTTTTCCCAGCGCACGAGCCAACATCTGGCCTATAGTCAATCTGAATGGGGAAAATCTGACATTTATATAGATATGCTAACGGTAGACGACAGCACCGTTATCCGCGTCTGCGAAAGTCATGGAGTGTCCCCTGACCAGGCTTTATGTGCTGTGCAGGTTAAGTGGGAAGGATTTGTTGGCGCTGATACGTCGAAGCAAATGGGATTGACGATTTTGGTGCCTGTGCAATCCGATCACCCCAGGGAAGGAACGCTGCTGCGGCAGACCCTCAAGCCCAAAGAGGTGCTATCAACCGCTCGGTATGTCCTGGATGATAGCGAAGCACTGAACTTGTTTTCTAACCATGATGGTGCCCAGACTGAGGAGCGGCTTTGGTTTGTCAGCGACAATCTGCGTCTCCGCACCAGCGTGGTGAAGCGCCCTGACAATTTTGACACGAGCTCTTTTGTCTCTGAAATCAGAATCATTAGTTCGTAAATCGTGTCATGCTAAGCCGTGCAGTGTTAGGGCGATCGCCAAAGGCATCAGTGTTAGGGCGATCGCCAAAGGCAATTGTCGCGTTTATACCAATTTTGGATTTTGGATTTTGGATTTTGGATTGGTAAACCTATAGTTAGCATAGGTTAGCTGGCATAGGTTAGCTGGCATAGGTTAGCTGGCATAGGTTACAGGTAGGTTACAGGTTAGCTATCTGTAGTTCTACTTTCAAGGATTGGTTGTATGTCTGGATTCTGTGGTTGACCCACGCTATTTTTGCTTGTGATGCGCATTTCTCTGATTGCATGTTTTCTTGCTCTGCTTGTGGGGCTGTCGATGGGCCTCGGAAGCCTTCCGGCGATCGCCGATGACGCTATCATTCCTCAGTTTTTCAACCACACGGAAATCAAAAACCGCAGCTTTGCGAACGAAGATCTGCGTGTGGCTGAGTTTGCTGACGCCATCGTGGAACTGAGCGACTTCAGTAACGCCAACCTCCAGGGCGCAATTTTCAGTGCGTCCGTTATCACCATGGTGGATATGCACGGGGCAGATTTATCGAACTCGATGGTGAACCAGTCAAAGTTCTTGAAAACCGATCTGCGCGATACTCTGTTCATCGAGTCCATCATGCTGCAAGCCTCCTTTGAGGCATCTGATATTACAGGTGCTGACTTTACAGATGCCCTGCTTGGCCGCACCCAGATTCGAGATCTGTGTGCGATCGCCCAGGGGGTGAACTCGAAGACAGGAGTTTCGACGCGGGAGTCGTTGGGGTGTGAGGAGTGAGGAGCGAGGGAAGATGCCTTTGGTTCAGCGGGTTGGGGTGATTGGCGGAGGGCAGTTAGCATGGATGATGGGGGATGCAGCGAAGGCGCTCGACATTGAGCTAGTGGTGCAGACTCCTCAGCAAATTGATCCGGCAGTGTCGGTGGCAGACCAGGTGTTTTACGGGGCGATCGCCGATGCGGAGGTCACGGCTCAGATGGCACAACACTGCGATGTCATCACCTTTGAAAATGAGTTTGTAGATTTGCCCAAACTCTTAAATCTGGAAAACCAGGGCATCACGTTTTTCCCTCGCTTGATGTCTTTGAACTCTCTGCTTGACAAATATCATCAACGGCAGTTTTATCGCAATTATGGGGTGCCAACACCAGATTTTTTTGCCCTGGAAGGCGATCGCCCCCTCAATGCTATTCCGGAGCATCTCACGGCCTTTCCTGTGGTACTGAAATCTCGCCGTTTGGGATATGACGGCCAGGGTACTCATGTTTTGCAATCTCAGGCTGAGTTGGATAAGGTGCTAACAGAGAGCCGAGGTCAGGATGTGGACTGGCTCTTGGAAGAATTTGTCCCCTTTGAGAAGGAGCTGGCAATCATGGCAGCTCGTTCCGTTACTGGAGAAGTTGTGATCTATCCCGTGGTGGAAACGCAGCAAGTGCAGCAAGTCTGCCGTCGCGTATTTTTGCTGCCGGATATCCCTCCGTCGGTGGTCGAACAGGTAGAGGCGATCGCCCGCCACGTCCTCCAGGAATTAGATGTGGTTGGGCTTTTTGGCTTTGAGTTTTTCCTAACGCCATCAGGCAAGGTGCTGTTGAATGAGATTGCCCCCCGTCCCCACAACTCTGGACATTACACCCTTGATGCTTGTACCGTGTCTCAGTTTGAGCAGCAGCTTCGTGCTGTGAGCCACCGTCCCCTGACATCTCCTGAGTTAATTAGTCCAGGGGCGGTTATGGTAAACCTGCTGGGCTTTGAGTCATCCCAGTCAGATTATCGAGAGCTTCGTCGGCAACTGGCAGCGCTGCCGTGCACTCAGGTCTACTGGTATGGTAAAGCCCAGTCTCGCCCCGGACGGAAACTAGGGCATGTAACGACCTTACTCGACGACACCGACCCTCGGTCATTGCGTGAGCGGTCATTGCGTGAGGAGGCAAAGGCGATCGCCCACAGGATTGAATCGACTTGGTATCCCAACGCATAGTATCCCAACGCATAGTATCCCAACACATATAGCGGTGTGCAAATTGGTTAAGCACACCCAAATTTGTTAAATGGCGGCGC
>CAYXJG010000537.1:0-2941 GCA_964465285.1 uncultured bacterium | reverse complement strand
CTTCTGACTCCTGAATTCTATTACAGGCATAACGTTCCGCCTTAAGGAATACGCCAAAGCTCCATGACATGAAATAATAGGAATTGAGAATTAGGGATATAAAGCTTATGCAAGCCCTGAATCATTGCTACTTAGGGACTTGCAAGAAAATAAAGATACCGGAGAAGAGCAGCGGGCTGAGCCCGCTGCTCTTCTCCGGTATCTTTTTTAGCCGTAGATCCCTGAGTAGTTGACTCAATAGATTTTGCCTAGTCAATGGGGCACGCTTTGCATGTCCCACTGACTAGGTGTCCCACTTACTAAGCAGCTATACTCACGACTTGGCAGGTTTCATGCAAAAATAGGGGTTTGGCGCGCGGAGCGCGCGCCAAACCCCTATTTTTGCGTTGTGAATTTGAGAACTTTGCCAAGTCATGTATACTTCCACAGGCTACAACTTTTAATTTAATTTTTGAATTAAAGAGATTTGAGAAAAGCAAGTGTAGTAAGCTATGCCCTATTCAGTCGATCTCCGCACCCTAGCCCAGTGGATGGCTGCAGACTTTAGCAATCAGCAGCAAGCCTTCGACAACCCCCCTCTCTATGCCCACATTCGTGTCTGCATGCGTCCGTTGTCTGCCGATTTCCTAGCAGGTATTAGTCTGTATGTTGAACAGGCCTATGACTTTATGTTGAGTCGTCCGTATCGGTGCCGTGTACTACGCCTTCTGGATGGTGAAGGCCATGTTCAAATTGAAAATTATGCCATCCAGGGTGAGGAAGATTTTTATGGCGCATCGAGGGATGCATCGAAGCTTCAAGCACTGTCATCTGAGCGATTAAACAAACTAGCAGGTTGCACGTTTCTCGTCACACGGGCAGGCAATTCGTTTAAGGGGATTGTAGAACCTGGTAAAGGATGTAAAGTCTTCCGCAAGGGTCAAGAAACCTATCTTGATAGTGAATTTGAAATTAATGAGCGTGAGATGATTAGTCTGGATCGGGGTCGCCATCCTCAAACTGATGAATATGTTTGGGGATCAATCGCCGGGCCATTTCACTTTGTAAAAACGCAAAGCTTTGCGGAAGAACTGCCTCTTTGATTTAATTTCTGTAGGCACCGCCTGCGTGAGGGGCTATTTGTGCTGCATTCGCTATCTGTAGGGGCAAAACATTTGGATACAAAATTGCTGGACAGGTACAAGCTTTGTTCCCAAATGCCCGGCGTTTAGCGCACTGCTTGTGTGATGCTCTATAAATAAGCAATTTCAATACATTTCCCCTAAAGAAAGCTCATACGAGAGTCCATAAACCTGATAGATTGAATCGAGGATTCTGAATGGATGCTTTCCCTTCATGCTTTAGGTATGACCTCCGGGACTTATGCAAATCCTTCGGTTATCTTTCGCGTTTGATACAGTTACATGGATGATGGCGCGATCAGCTCGCTGCCATCCATTAAATGCTTAATGAGTGTCAATACTTAATAAATACGTAGCAAGTGCGTAAGTTCTGGCCTCAATGGATCTCAGTTGCATCTCAGTTAAGTGTCAAGATATTGCTGTTTGAAAGGTTATGCGCATTGCCCTCTTTACTGAAACGTTTTTACCAAAAGTTGATGGAATTGTTACCCGATTGAGCCATACGGTTGATCATTTGCAACGGTTAGGTAACGACGTCCTGGTTGTTTCCCCTGAGGGAGGACTGAAGGAGCACTGTGGTGCCAGGATCTATGGGGTTCCAGGTTTTCCACTCCCGCTCTATCCGGAGCTTAAACTTGCCTTTCCTCGACCTTCAATTCGGCAAGAGCTGGAAACATTTAAGCCGGACATCGTCCATATTGTGAATCCGGCGGTGTTGGGGTTAGGGGGTCTGTATTATGCTAAGGCACTGAATGTACCGCTGGTGGCCTCTTATCACACGCATCTACCGAAGTATTTGGAGCACTATGGCATTGGGATGCTCGAAGGGGTGTTGTGGGAGTTACTGAAGGTGATGCACAATCAGGCTCAGCTTAATTTATGTACCTCAACGGCAATGCAGAACGAATTGACTGCTCACGGCATTGAGAATGTTGAAGTGTGGCAGCGGGGGGTTGACACAGAGCTTTTCCAGCCTGAGTTGGCAAGTGTTGAAATGCGATCGCACCTGAGCCAGGGGCATCCTGAACGTCCGCTGCTCCTCTATGTTGGTCGATTGTCTGCGGAGAAGGAAATTGATCGGATCAAGCCCGTCTTGGACTCAATTCCTGATGCTCAATTAGCGTTGGTGGGTGATGGCCCCTATCGGGCAGAGCTTGAGCAAATCTATGCTGGATCGCCAACTCATTTTGTGGGATATCTGACGGGCAAGGAATTGGCCTCTGCTTTTGCTTCAGCAGACGCATTTGTCTTCCCATCACGGACAGAAACTCTGGGACTTGTACTGCTAGAGGCGATGGCGGCAGGTTGTCCTGTTGTGGCGGCACGGTCGGGGGGTATCACCGACATTGTGGACGATGGTGTGAATGGCTATCTGTTTGATCCGCTAGATGAAACAGGGGCGATCGCCGCTACCCAAAAGCTACTGGCAAATACGAGCGAGAAGATTTTGCTGAGGCGAAACGCCCGCCTGGAAGCTGAGAAATGGGGCTGGGCATCTGCAACAAAGCAATTGCAGAAGTTTTACAAAACTATTTCAGATGTCTCAACATTTCCAGCGGCAGCGTGAGGTGTTTTCAGGCTCATGGCCTCAGGTGCCTGGTGAGTCGATCTGATGGCAATCATGCCGTTGCTGGTGAGGCTTATCGGCCCAGGCCTGTTCAATTAACACGACTTGGCAACGTTCACGAAGGGCTAAAGATTTCAGGCGCACAGCGCACCCAAAACCCTGATACCAATTCTTGAAAGTAGAACTACACACGACTTGGCGAGTTTCACACAAAGATAGGGGTTTGGCGCGCTCCGCGCGCCCCAAACCCCTG
>CAYXJG010000536.1:0-2945 GCA_964465285.1 uncultured bacterium | reverse complement strand
CAAAAACAGGGGGGCTATTTACGCCGTCGAATACGAGAGCCTTGCAAGAAAATAAAGTACCAGGAGAGGGACGGCGGGCGGTGCCCGCCCCCCTCTCCTCAGGTATCTTTATTCAGCCGCAGATCTTTTACTAACCTCTTTTGTGGATGCAACCTCATCCATGGGCTACCACGAAAACCCATTGAAATGGGTTCACAGCTCTTACACAGCTCTTACACAGCTCTTACAAGAATGCGTCGAATTACAAGTCCACTTGAGTGAACTTGATGAATTAGCCCGCAGTTTACTTGCAGGGCAGATGTGCAACTGTTACTGGAAACGTTACTGGTTCTGGGGTGAATCGTTATGGTGGTGAATTGTCAAACTTTTCGACGTTTTGATCCAACTCGCGTGCCATCCCCCTGTTTTGTGGTGGATGAAGTCGCCATTGAACAGAATCTTACAATTCTGAAACGGGTTCAAGCAGAATCAGGGGCAAAGATTCTCCTGGCTCTCAAGGCGTTTGCCCTTTATGCCCTTGCACCTCTCATCCGTGGCTACTTGGCAGGAACTTGCGCCAGCGGACTGCACGAGGCGCGTCTGGGTCGAGAAGAGTTTGGCGGCGAAGTCCACACCTTTTCCGTGGGCTACAAAGAGGCGGACTTGTCGGAAATTTTCCGCCTATCGAACCATGTTGTTTTTAATTCCTTTAGCCAGTGGCAGCGCTTTCGAGCACTGGCGCAGGCGGCTCAAGCGGAACGCCCAGATTTAACCTTTGGCCTCCGCATCAATCCCGAGCATTCTGAGGGTGCACCGGATATTTACAATCCCTGTGCGCCAGGGTCACGGCTGGGCATTCCCCGACAGAATTTTGGCGGTCAGTCCCTGGATGGCATCACCGGACTTCACCTCCATACCCTCTGTGAACAGGGTTTTGAACCGCTGAATCGGACGATCGCCGCTGTTGAAAAGCAGTTTGGGGAAATTCTACCCCAAATGGCGTGGGTGAACTTTGGCGGCGGGCATCATATTACGCATCCTGATTATGATGTGGATAGCCTGATTCAGCGCATCCGGCAATTTCAGGATGCTTATAACGTGGCGGTGTACCTGGAGCCGGGAGAGGCGATCGCCATTCACACGGGCGTACTGGTCAGCGAAGTGCTGGACATCACCCACACCGACCTCAGCATTGCGATTCTGGATACCTCTGCCACATGCCACATGCCCGATACCCTGGAAATGCCCTACCGCGCCGATATTTTTGGGGCAGGGCAGGTGGGCGAGAACCCCTATCGCTATCGCCTGGGGGGACAGTCCTGCCTGGCGGGTGATGTGATTGGGGACTACGCCTTTGATCGGCCCCTGACCGTCGGCCAGCGAATAATGTTAGACGACATGGCCCACTACACAATGGTGAAGACCACCACCTTTAACGGGGTCCCCCTTCCGGCGATCGCCCTGTGGAACTCTCAGACGGATGACCTCCGCATCGTTCGAGAATTCGGCTACGAGGATTTTAAGAACCGCCTTTCATAGCCGACTACTCCTCAGGCCAACTGGCATCAATGTCAGACAGCACCGTGTCCAGATTGGTGCCGCCGACGTAATTTACCACGCCCGTCCAAAAGGAACCCGTACCAACGGCTCCTGGCATCATGTCTGAGCCGTCAAAGCGCACCAAGTCTGCATTGGCGAGAATTTCCGCCTGCGCCTGGGTGACGACATCCGGGTAAACCTCAAGCCCTACATTCTGGTGGGGAGAGATGAAGCCGCCCAGCCCAGCCCAGATTTCGTGGGGTTCTGGTGTCGTCAGATATTCCATGAACTGGCGGGCTTCCGGGGTGTCGTTGAACATCGAGAATACGTCTCCGGCTACCAGCACGGGCAGTCCGTATGTCTCATCAATGGGCGGAAGGGGGAAAACATTAACATCTTCGCCCAGCACCACGTCCTCTGGGAAAAAAGAGGCGATGAAATTTGCCTGGCGGTGCATGTAACAATTCGGTGGATCGGTGAACAAACCATTGGGGGAATCGCCAAAGGGAGTGCTGATGACCCCTACGGTACCCCCTACGGCGTAGTCAGCGTTGAGGGCGATCGCCCCAAATTCCTCAAACGCCTGGGACACTTCCGGGGACTTAAAGGGAATCCCATGGCTAATCCACTGGTCGTAGATTTCGCCTCCCTGGGTGCGCAGCATGATGTCCTCAATCCAATCCGTACCGACCCAGCCCGTCGCGTCGCCGCTCTCCATGCCCAAACACCAGGGCACTCCACCATCTGCCACAATCTGTTCAGACAGCGCTATCATCTCTTCCCAAGTGTCGGGAACGTCATAACCAGCGGCGTCAAAAGCTTCAGGACTATACCACACGAGACTTTTCACCGAAGCACGATACCAGACTCCGTAGATCTGGTCGTCAATGGTGCCCAGATCAATCCAGTCCTGGGGATAAGAGTCTGCCAAAACCTCTGCCCCCAAAAAGTCATTTAGGGGAACCAGTTGCCCCTCCTGAGCGAAGTCTGCCATCAGGCCAGGCTGGGGAAACATGGCGATGTCTGGGGCGTTGCCCGAGTCCACCCGCACGGGCAGCAGCGTGGCGAAGGCATCGGTGCCCTCGTAAACTACGTCAATGCCAGTGGCTTCCTCAAACGGGGCGATCGCCTGCTCAAACTTCTCCTGCTGCTCCCCAATAATCACCCCCAACACCGTCACCGTTGGCTGGTTGGTGGCCGCCTCTTCTCCACCAGGCTGACAGCCCGCCAATACCCACGGCAAGGCCACCAGCGGTAGAGCTAAGAGAGTCAGCGATGGGCAGCAAAAGGGAAACCATTGACGGGGACGCATACTTTCCTCCTAATACTTAATCGTCAAAAACAGGCTCATTTGCAGATGCAGCCAGCACTGATGCAAGACCTTCAAATGCAAGACCTTCAAATGCAAGACCTTCAAATGCAAGACC
>CAYXJG010000535.1:0-2955 GCA_964465285.1 uncultured bacterium | reverse complement strand
CCATAGCTTTGCCACGCATCTTCTGGAAAATGGCTACGACATTCGTACAATTCAAGAACTGCTGGGTCACAAAGATGTGAAAACCACCATGATCTATACCCATGTACTGAATCGCGGGGGACGAGGTGTCCGGAGTCCGTTAGATGACTGGTGACCAAAACACCGCTACAAGATCGGCGTTGGCAAAGCCTGTGCAGAGCACAATCGCACTGTTCCGTAAGGAAGAAGCTGAGATGCGGCAAAAGCTGATCGAGGCTGACCTAGTGGAATGTGTGTTGGGGTTGGAGCCAAACCTCTTCTATAACTCACCGCTGGAGGCGTGCATCGTTATCTGCCGCACCCAGAAGCTGAAAAAGCGCCGTGGGAAAATCCTCTTTATTGATGGGGTAAATGAGGTGGAGAGGGTGCAGGCCCAGAGTTTTCTCAAAGAAGAGCACCAGGCTCGCATTCTCAACGCCTATCAAAAGTTTGCCAACGAACCAGGCTTTGCCACTGTCGCCACCTTGGAGGAGGTTGCTGCCCAAGACTTTAGTCTCTCCATTCTGCTCTATGTCCGTCGCATCGCTAGCAACGGGGCCAAGGAAGACCAAAAGCCCCTCAAGGAGGTGTGGTCAGACTGGGAAGAGTCTGGGAAAAGCTTCTGGAGAGAGATGGACAACCTATTGGAAATGCTCGACGGCTTAAAATATAGCGGTTTGCAGACTTGTTAAGCACACAAGCAATTGTGTAGGGCGCGCTGTACCCCACGCAATTGTACTTAACCAACGCGCATAGCGCTGTAGTTAGAAAAAGTTTACCGATTTGGTAAATTAAATTATATTAATAAGGCATGGAGATAACCTTCAGCGATGGCAAGCTCCAAAAGTTATGCGAGCGGCAGGCAGTAGCTCAAAAGCAATTGGGTCAAGTCTGCGCTCGTAAACTTCGATCGCGCCTCGCTGACCTTGATGCTGCCGATTCAGTGCAGGATCTAGTGGCAGGACGACCACACCCTTTGAAAGGCGATCGCGCTGGGCAGTTTGCCTTGGATTTACAGGGTGCAAACCGACTGGTCTTCAAGCCAGCCAATGACCCAATTCCTTATAAGGATGATGGCAGCATTGACTGGTCGAAGGTGACGCATGTCTGCATAGTTTTAATCGGGGATTACCATGACTGAAATGACACATCCCTTTACCCCTAATTGGGTTTCTCCCCCCGGTGACACCATTGCCGATCTACTGGAGGAGCGTGACTGGACTCAAGCCCAATTAGCGGATCGCTTGGGATACACCACAAAGCATGTCAGCCAACTGATTAATGGGAAAGCGCCAATTACGGAAGAAACGGCGATTAAGCTAGAGCGCGTCTTGGGTAGTACGACTAGGTTTTGGCTTAATCGGGAGGCTCAGTACCGTGCTCAATTAGCCAAGATTGATCAAGAGGAGCGGCTTCAGGCATGGGTGCCGTGGTTGGAACAACTGCCGGTTCACGATTTGATGAAGCAGGGTGTCATCACCAAACGACGACTAGTGGATAAACATAAGCCGGAGGTAGTGAAAGACCTGCTCCAGTTTTTTGGCGTGGCCTCTCCGGATGAGTGGCAGAGTTTCTATGTGGGTATGGAGTGTGCTTTTCGTCGAACCAGTGAATCTCAGAGCGATGTAGGTGCGATCGCAGCCTGGATTCGCCAGGGAGAGGTATTGGCCGAGCGACTAGATTGCCGGAAGTACAGTAAGCCGAAGTTTGAAAAGGCTGTCCGGGAGATAAGAACTCTCACGGTATTAGACCCGCAGGAATTTGGCCCAAGAATGCGGAAGCTTTGTTGGGAGGCAGGAGTTGTATTCGTTTTGATTCCATCGATTCCACGGGCACACGTGAGTGGAATGGCGCGGTGGTTGAACCTCCATAAGGCACTGATTCAACTTTCGCTGTATGGCAAGCAGAACGACAAATTTTGGTTCACGTTCTTCCATGAAGCCGCGCATATTTTGCTGCACGATAAGAAGGAGATTTTTCTGGATGAGTTTGATGGAGGAGAAAAGTTAGAGTCGGAACAAGAGAGGGAAGCCGATCGCTGGGCCAGTGAATTCTTGATTCCGTCTGATTATGAGGCTGAGTTGTCTAGCCTCAAATCCAAGCAAGCGGTGAGTGAATTTGCTGAAAAGCTGGGGATTCATCCGGCGATTGTGGTGGGGCAGTTACAGCATGATGGGGTGATTCCGATGAATTCCATGAATGGTTTCAAAGTGCGATGTGATGAAGTGTTTGCTCCTGTGAACCAACAACCTATCGATGAGTTTGACCAGGCGGTAAACCATGTGCTGAACAAAAACCGTGAGTTGTATGAGCGCCTGTCTTGATGCGGTATTTGACGGTTGAGGAGGTGCTGATTGTGCACAACCGCGTGATTGAACAAACGGGAGGGGGAGCTGGTGCGAGGGATCAGGGTGGGTTGGAGTCAGCAGTGGCTCAGCCAAAGATGACCTTTGGCGGGGAAGATCTGTATCCCACCCTGGTGGAGAAAGCAGCGGAGCTAGGTTTTTCTCTGGCGATGAATCATCCCTTTGTGGATGGCAACAAGCGGACAGCCCACGCGGCGATGGAGGTGTTTTTGGTGCTCAATGGATTTGAGATTAACGCCTCTGTGGATGAGCAGGAAGCGATCATGCTGGATTTAGCAGCGGGAACGCTAAAGAGGAAGGCATTGACCGAGTGGTTAGGGCGGCATGTTGAACCGAGGAGGATGTAGTCCAGTAGGGTGCGTTGCGACAAGCAAGCGCACCATCACCCCCATCGCCTATCCAGCCCAAACTCAACTGGGCATTCACCCCAATGTGGCAGATAAATCCCTTCAGTAATCAATCGATGTACACTTGAAAACGGCGTTGTTGCATGAATATAAATACGGATGGACAAAGCATGGTAAATTTCAGTTACCACAGCAAAACTTGCTATGAAACCTCAATACCGCAT
>CAYXJG010000534.1:0-2955 GCA_964465285.1 uncultured bacterium | reverse complement strand
TCATAAGTACCTATGCAGAATTAATTACAAACAAGTTTCCCAGGGGCACACCCCGTCGGGGTGTGCCCCTGGGAAACTGTGTAAATAATTTTACTCAACTACTTATCTTAGCTTTCCTGACCGGGCGATGGAGATCAGAAGCCACAGTCCGATGAGGCTTGCAGCTACGAATAAGATAACGCTGAGCCAGTAGAATTGGGAAATTTGCTCCTTTGATGCGAGAATTGCCGCGCCCATAATCAGTGATCCCACAACAATGCTGAACGACAGGCGGTTGGCAGAATCATCGATGGTAAGCCGCAATCCGTCAATTTCCCGTAGGCTCAGGTTCCACTTCAACGTTTCAGAGCTAAGCCGATCGAGCAGGAACTCAAAACGACGGGGTGACTGAAGCGTCAGGTTTTTCAACTCCAGGCTCGTGCGGAGTAGGGTTTGCAAAGGATCTTCGCCAATCAACTGTTGCCGAAACATATCTGTAACGAGGGGGCGCACCTCATTTAGCAAATTCACTCGGGGGTTAAACTTACGGCCTAATCCCTCAAGATTGGCAAGGGCTTTGGCATACAGCCCAAGGTTACTGGGCCAGCGCAAGTAGTTTTTCCGGGCAGCTTGGAGCACTTCATAAAACGCCTGGCTAAAGTTCAATTCTTCCAGGCTCAGACTGTAGTACTTCCGAAGAAGATAGTCGTAGTCGCTTTCCAAACGAATCAGGTTGACGGGGCGAACGGGAGTAGCGAGCTTGATGGTAAGCTGGCTGCAACGCTGAGCATCGGTACTGACGATCGCCAAAATCATCTCTGTTAGTAAGTCTTGGGTGCGCGGGTCAAGTCGTCCAACCATGCCACAGTCTAGGAGAGCAATGCGTCCATCACTGAGGTAAAATACATTGCCGGGGTGGGGATCCGCATGAAAAAAACCGTCAATATAGAGCTGCTGGAAGAAGACCCGGAAGAGGATGCGGGTAATTTCTTGTCGCTCCGACTCAATATCACCATCGTAGCCGATGCCTTTGAGTTCTGCGGTAAGGATAGGTACCCCGTCTAACCACTCCATGACCAGTAGCTTTTTAGTCGTTAGATCCCAGTTAATGGCAGGTACCACGACTTTTTGAGGATCAAACCAACGGCTTTTGGAGAGGTTTCGCCGTAGTAAATCGGTATACCTTGCTTCCTTGTTAAAGTCCAACTCATCTCGAAGGGCTGTCGCAAATTCATCGGCAAGAGAAACCACATCGTAGTATTGCCCAAAGTTTGTGCGTGATACCAAGTCAGCGATACCCTTAATCAGAGCAATGTCTTGGTCAACGATGTCTTCAATATGGGGACGCTGAATTTTAATGGCGACTTGCTGATCATCCTTCAGAACTGCTCGATGAATCTGAGCAATAGAACCAGCGGCGATCGCCTCTTTGTCGATAAACTTGAATACTTGGTCGAAGGGGGCGTTAAGTTCCTGGCGCAGCACAGCCTCTACGTCGGGCCAAGGTACAGAAGGAACTTTTGCCTGAAGGTCGGTCAGGGCATTGATGTATTCTGGAGGAAGCAGGTCGGGACGGGTGCTCAACAGCTGACCCAACTTCACATACACTGGGCCCAGCTCAGTTAATACATTTCGAAGAATCTCCGGTGGGGGCAGCTCTGGCTCGTCAGTTTTTCCACTACCAATGAGCAGCCGCCGCATATAGTCCCACCCGTTGCGGAACACGACTTCGACAATCTCACGCTGACGGGTACTCGTCTGAGTAATGCCTGATAACACAGAGCCTCCTGGCATAGGTGATTAGAGTTCCAATCTGGGGGAATTTCCAACCCAGTCGAGGGTTACAATACGGTGTCTTTCATGACGCCACCTTACTGGGACGTTGATCAGACTGATCGCTCTCAGTGTATCGTTTCTCAACATGAAATGGCGCGTTCCAGGAAGCGGCCTTGAAAATTCTAAAGGTTGCGTGTTCTTGGGAGACGTTAGCCTTCTAAAGCTGCTGCCCAGAATTGTGAAGGCATGGGAGCAGGCCCCTGCCTGCTCATAAACTTAATTTTTGAACACGACTTGGCAAAGTTCTCAAATTCACAACGCAAAAATAGGGGTTTGGGGCGCGCTCCGCGCGCCCCAAACCCCTATTTTTGCGTGAAACTTGCCAAGTCGTGTTTGAACTTAATTTTTGGGTTGGGGAAATCTAGAAATAGGGTGTTATTCAAAAAGAACTATGAACATATCTCTTGCTGTGCAATGACCATGATAAAAAAACTACGATCGCCCGCTCGATTTTGGATGCCCCTGGCAGGGATCACCTGCGTACTTGGGTATTGGCATATCTTGGCATCTCCCTATGTTGAGGCGTCTCGGTCAAAGGCCGCTGCAACGGATCTCTTCCATACCCACGCCCTTTACGGTTCAACATCTCCCCCTCCTGGCTCTCTTCTGAATGCTGATCCTGGCACTGCTCAAGGCAGCGATCGCCCGTCACAGTTGTCCCGCCTGAAGCAGGATGGTGAACCGGACGCTCTTCTAGAAGAGGAAAGCGGCGATCGCCCGCCTAAAGTGCCTCCCATTCGTCCAGAGGTTCCCCTGGGCAACACCAATATTATTCTTCAGGTCGAAGGAGTGCTAGAAGCAGGTGACCGAATTTTGCCGTCTGACAACAGCCTGTATGATGAACACGCCTTCGAGGGACGGGTCGGCCAACCCATCATCATTACTCTGGAGAGCAACGACTTCGACACCTATCTCGTGCTTGTAAGCCCTGACCAGCGGCCCCTCAATGAAAGTGATGATGTCAGTCTCCAAAACTCTAACTCCTCAATGACGACGATTTTGCCCAGCGACGGCACCTATCTGGCGATCGCCAACGCCTTCGACAGCACGGGAGCAGGCACATACACCCTGACCGTTCGAGAAATTGTGCGATCGCCTCACCCCCAGGACGAATCTGACTAGGGATCTGCGGCTAAAAAA
>CAYXJG010000533.1:0-2977 GCA_964465285.1 uncultured bacterium | reverse complement strand
TAAACAAGTACTCGCCTCAGGCGACCTTTTGCCACCTAAATTTCCATAATGAGAATTGCTGTATCCAGGGACCCCCCCCTGACAAGAGGGCGATCGCACTATCTGATTTCAAACTTGTTACATACCAACTTACATACCGACGCAAGACAGCCTGGTGTTCCTCAGCCGCTGACTCCTGAGCTTGAATCAGAGTATCTAAACTGACGCCATTCACCAGCGCCAACGGCCTATTGGCTTCCCATTCTAGATCGTTGTTATGTTTTACGTAACAACTGTCATAAGGCTGGCGCTATACGGTCTGAAATGCCGGATTATCAGCAGATTTTGACGCCGCGCTCTGGGTAGCAGGGGCAACTTGATCGAGTGATTGGCCCTAGAGCGACGAATGCAAAGGTGGCTTTGCAATTTGTGCTGTCGGCGATAGCGGCGATCGCCGCTCCCCTCTATGCCCTCAGGCTACCCATGTCATTGAACCCCTGGCAAGCAGGACTGATCGCTTTTTGGGCTTTAACCTAGTCTTCTGCGGCATAAGTAACTCACCTATTTACTAGAGCAGAAACCCCTAGATGACATGGAATTCCATTTCTGCCTTCTGCCTTCTTACTTCTGCCTTTCTGCACTAGTGCAGCGTCAAAATTAAAAATTAGGGTAAATCCCTCCGGGATTTACCCTAATTTCAAGAAATGACAGAGCACTAGTTGCCTAAACAATAAGTCAATTTTCTTCAAGACTTGAGGGATTAGTTCACTCTAGAATCGTCGCAATGTCACGGTACTGTCCATTCAATAGCGGTTTTGCCCGCAGGAAGAAAACTTGCATATTTACACGTTTGTCATGGGGAGTACTCATCATCAAGGAGGAGTCATGACTTACCAACTCGAAGGCAATTTACTTGAAGTCTGCACCTGTAAAGCCATTTGCCCCTGCTGGGTGGGAGAAGACCCCGATGGCGGCAGTTGTAAAGGCACCATCGCCTACCAAGTTGAGCAAGGCACCATCGACGGGATTGATGTGTCTGGCCTCACCTTGGGATTGCTGGCAGATATTCCTGGCAATGCCATGGCTGGCAACTGGAAGGTGGCCATTTTTGTCGATGACCATGCCACTGCCGAGCAGGAAGAAGCGTTACTGGCCGCCTTTACCGGACAAAAAGGGGGGCCTCTAGTTGATGTCGCCCAGGTCGTAGGTGAGGTGGTCTCGATTAAGCGGGCGCAGATTGATGTGGACGTGAAAGAAGGGGATGGGTCTATGCAAATCGGCGATGCCATGACCGCAGACATGCAGGGGCTGAAGGGTAATAACGGTAAACCCACCAAGCTGTATGATGCGGTATTTTCATTCCGTGAGGGGGCTCCAGCCTATCCCGGCAAGGCCGAAACCTACCGGATGACCTGCCCTGCCCTGGGGGTAGAACTGGAAATGCGCCAGCACAACTCTGTTCACGGGGCGTTTAGCTTTGCCGCTTGAGGGGCAATCCCAATGTTGACGAGCACTTATTCGAGACTGATGGGCAGTGCCCAACCAATCCTGTCAAAGTGGTCTAAAAAGAATTGAATCATGATCCGCAATTTTTTCCCTCCCCTACAGAACTGGAGCCCCTCCCAACGCAATGAGCAAATTTTGCTGGGGCTGCTCAGCACCATAGTGGGGTTGGCCTGGTTGCTGTTGTGGCTCTGGTCGGCTTCTCCCTATCGGCGATATCTGGATGCTGGTTTTTGGGCAGAAAAGCGCTGGCTGGCTGAGGTCAGTCAGGTGGTGCCGCTAGGTGAAGTCGTGCTGCCCATAAGTTTCCAGACGGGGCTGTGGCTGTTAATGTGTGTGGCGATGATGCTACCCACGACTTTGCCCTTGGTGGTAATCTGGCAGCGGCTGGTGTCGCGCCATCGCGATCGTAGGTGGTTGCAAAGATTGCTGATTGCAGGTTACCTCAGTGTCTGGGGAGTTTTCGGTTTACTAGTCGCCGGAGTCGATGCGGGGCTGCACCAGCAGGTGCAGTTTCAAGCCTGGTTTGCAGCCCATAGCTGGCTGCTGGGCGTGGGCACCTTTACCCTGGCGGGACTGTTTCAGTTCAGCTCTCTGAAAGATCATTGCCTGGAGCAGTGCCGATCGCCCTTGAGCGTTGCTTTGGCGGCCTGGCAGAGGGGCAGACTGCGGTGGCAATCCTGGTGGCTGGGGGTGCGTCACGGGCTCTATTGTGTCGGCTGCTGTTGGGCACTGATGCTGCTGATGTTTGTCGTGGGTATGGGCAACCTCGGCTGGATGCTGCTGCTGAGCGCGGTAATGGCCGCAGAGAAAAACCTGCCGTGGGGGCGACATCTGAGCCAACCCATGGGAATTGCCCTGCTAATGGGCGCTCTAGCGATGGGCACGATCGATCCTACAGCGGTTTTTAGCGGTTTTTAGCGGTGTTTGTCCTCTAAACGAGGGCTGATTTCCTACCGCAGTTAGATTGTTGTCATTCTTTTCGTCGCTATTCTTAAAGGATGAGCAAAGAAGGATTTTCTATGTCAGTATGTCCATCGGTCAAGTCTCTTCAAGTTTTAGGCTACAGATTTTGGCTGCTGCTGCCCTTAGTAGGCTTGGTCTTCTGGCTCATGGGAGTACTGATGACCGAGCAGATGCTTAGACAGGGCGACAACGATATTCAACAGCTTCAGGCAGAACTGCCTTCAGAAATTGAGGAAAAGCACATCCGCCTCATTCAGGCTAATGTTGACCGCACCCAGGGAAAGACCCAAGTCGCTGTTAAACCAATTGATATGCATGCTAAAGACTTGAAGTTAGAGCTGTCCACGACCCGCCTAGATGAAGTGGAAACTCAGATTGCTCAAGAATTGAATATTTCCCCTGCAATCGTGCAGCGGTTGACCCACTACACCATTCGAGAAACTGTGCAGGCTAGACTTAAATCCTCCTGAATCCTTGATCCCACTAAGGGACTTGCGGAAAAATAAAATACCCAAAATCCGAGAGAGAG
>CAYXJG010000532.1:0-2982 GCA_964465285.1 uncultured bacterium | reverse complement strand
CGAACGCGCTGCTGTAGCATAGATTGGGATAATGCTACTAGGTTACGGGTCATGAGTGCAGGCACTATTGCGGCAATCATCTATGGGCTGTTTGCTTTCGTGGGAGGTATTATTGGGTACACCCAAGCAAAGAGTATGCCTTCCCTCATTTCGGGGGTGGCGAGTGGGTTACTGTTAATTGCGGCAGGTATCTTGCACAGCATTAGCATTGGTTGGGCCATTCCTGCGGCGGCTGTCATCACAGCCGTGCTGGTTATTGTTTTTATGGTGCGTTTGCTGAAAACAAAGAGGTTTATGCCCGCAGGATTCATGGTCATTGCGGGGGTAGCGGCGCTGGTTGTGATGCTGAAGGGGTGATGATGCAGAAACAGTATCGGGAGTTTTGGGTGCGTCCCTGGAAGCCGGGCGATCGCCAGTCTGTATTGACTCTTGTAGAATCGGTCTTGGCTGAATATGGGATGGGCTTCGAACCGGACAAAACTGACCAGGATGCCGTTTGCGTAGAAGAAGCCTATTGGAAAACAGGGGGCGAGTTCTGGGTCGCGGAGCATCAGAACCGGGTGATTGGCACAGGGGCATATCATCCTTCCCATCGTGCCACCAACGCTGTGGAACTTCGGAAAATGTTTATTCTGCCCGATTATCGGGGGCAAGGGCTTGGGCGGTTTATGCTCAATGGGCTGGAGCAGGCGGCTGCAGCAAGGGGATTTACAGAGATGTGGCTTGAAACAGCAACGGTTCTTAGAGAGGCCATTAAGCTGTATGAACGGTGTGGCTATCTCCCATCAACGGGGGTCGAGACAGAACGATGCGATCGCGTGTATTACAAAAAATTGTCTCCCGTCAGCGCTTCATGATAGATGTAGCTGCGAGTTTCGGGCTGCTGGGGCTGAACAAAAATACCGGGAACCGGGCCGTATTCTGCTAGATAGCCCATCCGGCGTCCGTTCTGTTGCCCCACATTAAAGAAGGCGACCCAGTCAGCGATGGTTGCCGCTTGCTTCAAGTTGTGGGTCACCACAATCAGGGTATAGTGGCGCTTCATGTCGTTGAGCAGGGCGTTAATTTTTTCCGTCGAAATCGGGTCAAGGGATGCACAAGGCTCATCCATGAGCACAATGTCAGACCCAAGGGCGATCGCCCGGGCAAGGCAGAGGCGTTGCTGCTGGCCAAGGGATAAATTCAATGCATTTTTCTTGAGATCGTCTTTGACTTTACGACTTGGCAAAGTTCTCAAATTCACAACGCAAAGATAGGGGTTTGGGGCGCGCTGCGCGCGCCCCAAACCCCTATCTTTGCCTGAAACTTGCCAAGTCGTGTGACTTCGTCCCACAGAGCCACCTGCTTGAGCGATCGCTCCACCCAATCATCAACATCACCCCGAAAACCATTTACTTTTAGCCCCAAGGCAATGTTCTGATAAATCGACTTTGGGAACGGATTGGACCGCTGAAACACCATACCAATGCGACGGCATACCATAATGTCAGGGATACCCAATACAATGATGGCTGCTGCCGCATTGACTTGAAACTCGGGCTGGGGACGAACCGCCCAAAAGAAGATTTGAGTCGGCAATGTGGTAAACAAGCCTTGCAACCCTTCAATAGAAAGCCCTGGTAGGAAGTTCACGAAGGCCAGAGCACCGATGGCAAGAACCGCAGCCGTTTTGCCAATAATGCGAGACATCGCCAGCAGGAGAGCCGTGATGATTCCGGGGAGCGCATAGGGGAGCGCCACCGACCAGACCATTTGCGATCGCCTCATCCCACTGCATAGGCGGCATCGCGGAGATCATCCGACACTGCTCGCAATGCTGTCTGTACTGCAATGATAAAGATAGGAAGTGCAATCACCTTCGCCAGGACGCGACGTAAATCTTAACTGCGTTATACAAACCGGGCTAAGCGCAGCCAAGATCTTTATGGGGCGGAGTGCTCAACACAATCATTTTCGCCCTGAACGCGCTTGCAAAGCGCCACATAGCCAGCGCAGAGTCTCCCACCGACCGTTCGATTGGAGAACTTAACCTCTGTATTTCAAAGGTTGCTGCCTAGCCACCCGATTTCGGCTTAGTTGATGTTTCAGGTTCCAGGCAAAAAGGAATGTCAGGGTGCCACAGATAAGTCCTTAAGCTGATTTTGCCTGCCTCATTGAACCGAATGCCTTCAGACTCAAGGCGAGATTGTTGCACATAGTCAGACCCTCGACGCAGTGGCGAATGGGAAATTTCTCCCTTAGCGTTGATTACACGATGCCAGGGAATATCGGGAGAGTCCATGTCTACCTGGTAGAGGGCATATCCAACCAACCGGGCTTGCCCTGGCAGATCGGCCAAATCAGCGACTTGACCATACGTTGCAACTTTGCCCTCAGGAATTTTCCGTACGACTTGATAGATAGCTTCATAACTCGACATTACCGTTCCCTTCCATACCAGCAAATGTGGGAGCTGCTTGCAAATCTCAATCCAGAATTGATTGAAATAAATGTTTATGTTTCTTCTTAGTTCATTTTCAATATCTTTATTTCGTAAAGTTAAAGTTAGTGAATGCTGGTAAGAAATGAGTTTAAATGAACGCAAACTCAGCCTTAGGAACAAGCATTAAATAATTTGAACCAAGTTTTGACGAGGCAGCACGACGATACCGTGCCGCCCTACCAGAAGTAAGATTTTATCTGATCTTTGTTCCTTAGGCTCCTTTGAAACCGTACATAAATGTAAACAATGAAAGGCAAAGAAAAGACAAAGAGGCTTAGACAGAGATCTATACCTGAAAGGCTTTTTGGGTGTTGTTTATAGCATGGTATGTGGTAGCAGGGGGGATAGTGGATTTCGATATTATGAATGCAAAGAGAACCTTGTTATGAAGCCTTATGTAGGAATCCTATTTAATTCCTGAAAATATTTCTAAAGGTGGGGGCGAGCGCAGCCCGCCCCCACCTTTAGAAATCAAATAGGATCGCTATATATCGACATCC
>CAYXJG010000531.1:0-2982 GCA_964465285.1 uncultured bacterium | reverse complement strand
ATACACATTGCCTAAATACACATTGCCTAAATACACATTGCCTAAGAGGTGCTGGCCGATGAGAGTGATATGTGCTGCCAGTGCTATTGCAGGTTGAACGATTGGGTAACGAGCCATAGGAATCATAGGAATCAATGGTTACGAGACTGTGACATTACACGACTTGGCAAAGTTCTCAAATTCACAAGGAAAGAATAGGGGTTTGAGGCGCGCTCCGCGCGCGCCAAACCCCTATTCTTTCGTGAAACTTGCCAAGTGGTGACATTAGAAGGTTGCTGTGGAGGATTGCAGTCCTGAGGGCTGACCTGAAAACTTGCCAGATTGCTTGAAGCTAAAAACTCAGGAGGGGCAGCTAGTATCGGAAGGCAGGAGTCAGAAGGATAAAGGCAGAATGGCGATTCTTTATGTGCCAGGAGCTCTGCCTATCAAAAACAGTGGGGCTATTTACACCGTCGAGTACTAGGTTCTACTCTCGTTGCAGTGCAAGATTGCCCGATGGAGAATTCTTACGTGTAGAGTGAGCACCACTTACTTGACTCAGCCTCGGTGGGCAATGCCCAACATGGTTTGGGTTTAGGATGGCGTGGGAGATGTTTCGGCGGGGAGGGGCGATCGCCCCTTTATTGAAGGTTCCATTGACTCTTGCTGCGGCAGACTCAGGGTAGAGAGCGATACTGCCACGTAGAGAACCCAGGAGATTTCATTGTACTCAAGGACGACGCTCTCGGAGATGTTCACCTGAATGATAAACAAGCAATAGATCAGCGGCCAAAAGTCCGTTGCAGAGCGGGTCATCCGTGCCCAGCGTATGGAGCGTAGAAGGATTGTCCAAAAGCCGATGAGAAAAACAATTACGCCCACGACACCAAGATAGAGCCAAATTTGAAGTATCCCGTTATGGGCGTGGTTTGGGGCGCTGCCCTGCAACGCATAGGAAATCCATGCGGATGGCCCGTTAAAGCCTCGCCAAAAGGCTTCATAGCCGTAGCCGAGCCAGGGCTGTTCTTGAATGGCACGGATGATGTAAGGCCAGAATTCAGTACGGCCTGTGAGGGTTGTGTCTTCACCCAAGACCGTTAGCAGGGTCTCTGCACTGGCGGCGATCGCCATTGACAGCAGGATAGCCCCAGACCCTAGAACAATTAGCCCTGGCACCATCAAGGAGCGTCGCCAGCGGACTACCTGAGCAAACAAGATAGTTCCTAACATGACAACTGTGGCAATCAAGCCCGCCGTAGAAGCGGCGAGAATGACAAGCGCCACTGAGATAGCTGCTCCCCCCCAGAGCAGCCATGACCACTTAGGTCGATTCAAAGCCAGGAGCGTAAAGACGAGCGTACTGAGTGCCATCTTCTGCCCAAGCCCATTTTTATGGGCCCAAACCCCCCGCCAGGCTCCTTCATGCAAGCCTCCGGAAATTCCGTAGCTGGGAAAGGCGACAACGAACAACAGGCTGAGTATGATCATGATTCCAAAGGCCCATGCCAGGAGCTTGAGCTGTTGCTGGAGGGTGTAGCGCGTGGCCATGTAAACGCCGAATAGGCTAGTCCCAACCAGGGCAATATTCCGGCGGATGGTGAAGGCGGGAGCCTCTGACCATAGGATTGACAGCAGAGCGAGTCCTAAAATCGCTAATAGCCACGGATCTCGTACAAGAGTACCGATAACTTTTCTCCAGCGAAGAGCTAATAAGGCTCCAGACGTGCTGTAAATGCTCATCGCAATGAGCTGAATTAGGGAGGCGTCATACTGGGTGCCTTGATTTTGGTTGGCACCGCCCGATAATACAAGCTTGAAGACGGCTCCAGCATAGAAAATGAGCGCCAGCACCGTAAAAATGTCTTCAGAGCGATGGAAAATAGCCTTAAAGCGGTTTGTCAGCATGGAAAAGTACCCGCAGGAAAATGGCGGTGAGAAATATGACTGGACATCAACGAACTGTTTTAAGGGATCTGCGACTCAATAAAGATACCGGAGGAGAGGGGCTTCGTCCGCCGCCCGCCCTAAGTGAATGATACAAGCTGCTATGTGATGGAGGACACCGCTGTAGGATTCCAGGTGTGGGCAGCATCGCAGACGGTATCCTTATAGCGATCGCACGTTAGCTCAATGCCGAGCCAATTTCCCAATTCAGCTAAATCGGCATCAAAGACCGCTTTAAGGGAACAGTGCTGGTCTGGAGAAATGGTTGGGGTGTCCATTTTGATCGTGAACTGGTTCTTAATGCGCTGCTTTAAGCTGGCAGGGATCAGGTATTCACGGATGGGCTTAAGAACGGGAGACTTTCTTAGAGCATTGAGCATGGGATGTTTCATCAGCCTTTCTTTGGAGACATTCTTTTTGAGCTGGTCGTTCCAAGTAGGAGAGCTGGAGTAGCCAATGTATTGGCAGATGCGTTCCAGTTCTGCCTGGGGATGGGCGCAAATACGCTCGTAGAATACAGGCAGAACCTGGTCGTAGCCGAATGTGTTGAGGTAAGGCCTGAGCTGCATCGCGTAAGAACTGTACTCTATGAGCCGGGGGTACTGGGCGATCGCCGTATTAATATCGGCAGTAATTTTTCTCAGAGTATATTCGTGAATATATTGCGACACAAGGCGATCAATCGGGTGGCGCATGATGTAAATCAGTTTGGCATCAGGCAAATGATGGTGCATTCGCTCAATGGTGTTGGGATAGGTTGGCAGTTGCGTGTAGGTAGTGGCCGCTTCCCCACACCATGCATCGGCTGTAACACCACTGAAGTGAGAGGTGTACCAGTCGATTCCCTGCTCATACACATGGTCATAGCTAAAAAAATATAGTTCCTTTGGGTCGCTAACCATGAAAATACCCGGTTGGGCATTGAGTTGGGCGCTCAGAGTGGTGGTGGCACACTTCATGGCACCGATGATTAGAAAATCTGGATATCGTCGCATGGAGGGAACTCCTTTAGGTGAGCGGGTGGGGAAGTGGGGAGGGGAGGAAGTGGGGAGGGGAGGA
>CAYXJG010000530.1:0-2999 GCA_964465285.1 uncultured bacterium | reverse complement strand
TCTTATTTTTTCGTGAAACTTGCCAAGTCGTGCCTCTCACCCACTCCCTCCTTCCCTCACATCCTCATAAAACCGCTTCAAGTAACGCGCAGACACCCCAATGCCCCACAGGTAGCCAATCCAGAAGTATATCAAATTCGCCTTCAGGACGCCCCATTTTGCGACTCGGCGATCGCTCGACTGCACCACCCGGTTCACTAATCGCAACCCTCCTTTGCGGCAGAGACGCAGACACAGCTCAGCATCTTCCATAATCGGCAGCGCCTCATCGAATCCACCACAGTCCCAAAAGGCGTGACGAGCGCAAAACATCACCTGGTCGCCAAAAAAGAGGCGCAGACCCCGGACAAACAAATGGGGGCGAAAGAGCAGCGGTGTATAGTAGGTTTTCACCCAGTTGTGAAAGGAGATGCCCCAGCGGGTGGTGTGTTCCCCTGCCATAAGGGACATGAAAGCCCCGCCAACACAGCGCTGGGAAGTAAGGGTTTGGCAAATGAGCCGAATCATATCATCGGGAACCAGGGTATCGGCATGGAGGAAACAAAGTGCATCTCCAGTCGCCGCCGCAGCTCCCTGGTTCATCTGGATGGAACGTCCACAAGGGTGCATGGTGATGAGAGTCGTGGGGATGTCTTGGAGAAGGGTATTAAAGCAGGATTGGGCGATCGCCACCGTGTCGTCCTGACTGCCGCCATCCACCACAATCACCTCCCATGGCGCAGGACGCAGCATCGTAAGATGTCGCAAGGTTCGCTCCAAACAAGCAGTCTCATTCAAAGTAGGAATCACAATCGAAACACGGGAAAGGGGTGAGCCAGGGCTTAGCATTCATGCACCTCAGAACTGGGACGAGTACACTCACATACCATTGTTCCGTGACAGTAATGATTTTGGAATGGGATGAGTCCAGGACGAACGATCACCAGCAGACCCAAGTGAGATCCCCTTGGATCTGACCCTTAGACCTGAGTCAGCGTCACACTGCGCACGCCTCCTGCCGCCTCCTATCAAAACTGCTCTAATCACAGGCATGCCGAACTGAGTCACTGAGATTAGAATTCGTTCTCAAATAATCCTCCAGATGCGTACAGGCTTCATCGAGCATATTGCTCATCGTGGCAGAACCATCTTCAGTTTGCAGTTTTTCAATATCATCCAACTGCCACAGCATCATTTTGGTATCTGCACTGGCAGAAGCTAGGGTCTGTCCATCTGGGTAAAAGCTCACTGCCCGCACCCAGTCCCGGTGTTCCTGCAAGGTAGCGACGCGATCGCCCTCCAAAGTCCACACCAAAGTCCACAGGTTAATCAGCCCATCCCGTCCAGGCGATTCAGGGCATCATTCCATCGCCATAGAATCACGGTTTTATCACTGCTTGCTGTGGCAAACATCGATCCATCGGGACGAAGATACAGGGCATTGATCCAGCCCATGTGGCCTTCCAGGGTTTGCAAGAGAGTACCGTTGAGATCCCAGACCTTGGCTAAGCCGTCTGCCCCAACCGATACAAGGCGATCGCGCCCCGGCATAAAGCTCACGTCAATAGCCTCTGGTGCATGGGCATCAATAGTTCTGAGCAGAGTGCCATCTAATGTCCAGAGGCGCACGGTACCATCTCCGCTTGCCGATGCAATCAAATCACTGTCAGGGGAAATGCTCAGGTTCCAAACCGTTGATGTATGACCCTCAAAGATGTGATCCGGAGAAGGATCGGTTTCCTCCATCACCGCTTCCATGTCCCAAAACTGCATTGTGTTGTCATAGCGGGCTGTGATCATAAACTGGCGATCACGGCTTGAAGTTCACGTTCCTCAGGCCATCGGTATAGCGTAGAATGGTTCGCAGGGTGCTATCCCGGTTCCACAATCGAATGGTTTCATCGGTGCCTGTCGACGCAATAATGTCGCCATCGGGGGTAAAGCGGACGCCATTTAGGCTTGATCGGTGTCCCTCAAGCACTCCGATGATAGCACCCTGCATACTGTAGAGCCGGATGGTACCGTCTGCGCTAGCGGCAGCAAGGGTCTGGCTGTCTGGTAAAAACTTCACACTCTTGGCTCCTCCCACCAGGCCACTGAAGGTTTTGAATGAAGCCCCTTCCAGCGTCCAGAGCCGCACCGTTTTATCGTCACTGGCGGTAGCAAACATTTCACCGTTTGGGGAAAATCGCACATCCATCACCCACTTGGTATGGCCTCGCAGGGTGCGGAGCAGGTCACCATCAATCGACTCAATCGACCATAAATAAACCGTGTCGTCGGAGCCTGCCGTGGCAACTCGATTGCCATTGGGTGAAAAGTCGATAGACCAGAGGTGATCGCCGTGGTCTGCAAGAGTGGTGATGAGTTCCCCATCCAGTGTCCAGAGTTTTGCCGTGCGATCGCTCCCCGCAGAGCCGATCAACCGTCCATCTGGACTGAACTGGACATCATTCACCGATCCATGCCCATGCTCAAATGTTTTAAGAAGGGTGCCGTCAGCACTCCAGAGCCCCACCTTTTTGCGTTATGGATTTGAGAACTTTGCCAAGTCATAATTCCTTCTCATTTTTTCGGCCTGCTTGCTTGACTCGAATAGCCGCTTTTACTAACCTCACACGATAAGGATCAGCATCTTTGCGCCACACGACCCGATGTCCCTGCAACTTAGCACAATGCTCCTCCAGGCATGTCTCCCAACCTCGGCGGTCATAAATCGCCTTCACATCATCCAGCAAGCCCCAGTTGCGCTCTTGCTGACTCAGCTTCGCAAACTTTCCATAGCCGGGATAATCGGGCATCACCACCTGTTCCTTCTGGTGCAGCAGGGGTGGGTTATCCTCCGGGTCGTAGTCGCGGTAGCGCACGTGCAGATCGCGCAGACTGACCTGCATACTCGTTCGCAGGGCAGGATGTGGGTCGGTGTCAAAATCGGGAAAGACCAGGTAAGTAATCTTCGGGGTGCTGATGTGGAACTTGACCACGGTGGCTTCTTCGGGGCGTCCGATAGTGCGGGAGGC
>CAYXJG010000529.1:0-3002 GCA_964465285.1 uncultured bacterium | reverse complement strand
GAGGGATGGTTTAAGCTGTCCAAATCTTGACTGTGCGATCGCCACTGCCACTTGCCAGTAATTTTCCATCTGGGCTAAACGCTACGGTGTTGACACGGCCCCTGTGTCCTTCCAGGACAGCCCGGTACCCATTTGGCGACCAGAGCCGCACTGTGCGATCGCCACTGCCGCTGGCAAACAACCGCCCCGTTGGGGCAAACGCTACCGAATGCACTGCTCCCTGATGTCCCGCAAACTCGTCAATCACCGTCCTGGCTTCTGCGTTGACTCGCTGAATGATACCGTTCGCGCACCCTATCAGCAGGTCGCGGCGGTTGGGGCTAAAGTCCAAAGATAGCCCATCGGAGGTCGAGGTAAACGCCTGCTGAGTACATCGCCCGGTCTGCACGTCCCAGGCTTTTATTGCCTGCACCCCGTCACTGCTAACAAACGATAATCCGTTGGGATTGATGGCGATCGCCCGCACTGCCGATGCATGGCCTTGCACGCCATGAGCGAGCCGTCCCCGCAGCATGTCCCACAGGCGAATCATGCCATCCGCGCTACCGCTGACAATCATCTTCCGGTTTGGCGTCAGGGCGATCGCCTCGATTGGACTGGCATCCCCGGCAAATGATTGAATCAAGCTACCCGACTTGATATGCCATAGCCTGACAACCCCATCCACGCTGCCGCTTAATGCCCACTGTCCATCAGAACTCGCGGCGATCGCACGCACAGCACTGCCGTCGCCGTTGAATGTCCCAAATCGCTTTCCTCGCGCCATGTTCCATAAATGAATCTGCCCGTCTAACCCTCCACTAACTAGCACGGTGCCATTTTGGGCAAACGCCAGTGCTGTTACCGCATCCTGATGTTCTATAAGCATTTCAGTCCATCGCCAAGTCTTTGGAGATGAAGCTGTTTCTGTGGTATCTCGCCGGAATGATACCGATTGCGACGATGCGCCAGCTTCCCATGTCCGGGAGGTTGTCCTAGCTTTCAGGTCGCGGGCTGCCTTCTCCAGCTTTAGCTTCCGTGCCCGCGAGCGGTCAGATGCGGCCCGATACTCAAACCCCAGTTCTGAGAACATTTTGCTCCGCAAACGATAGGCGTCGGCATACTCTGGGTCAAGACGAATCGCAATCGACAACGCATCTGCTGCCCCTTGATAGTCCATTGCTTCAGCAAGGGCGATCGCCTCCTCAAAATATGTCTCTGCCTTGGC
Organism: uncultured bacterium; assembly: GCA_964465285.1. Lineage (GTDB taxonomy): Bacteria > Cyanobacteriota > Cyanobacteriia > CAKZMO01 > CAKZMO01 > JBCCWF01. The sequence goes on along the minus strand of CAYXJG010000529.1, from coordinate 1,795 downwards.
CTGTCCACGTTGATATTGGGGAGCTGTACGTGACGGAGAGGATGAGTGAGTGGCGGGCGATCGGCCAGAAGTCTGGTCATCCTGAGTGCCCCTCGTGCCTTGCTCCCGGAGATGCTCATAGGCAATATTTAATTCCTTAATGTGTTTCTCCGCTTCCTGACGCTTCTTCAAATTATCGGGAAAGCGGTCTGGATGCCAGAGTTTCACCTGCGTGCGATAGGCTTGCTTGATTTCATCCTGGGTCGCGCCTGGCTGAATATGAAGCAGCTTGTAGTAGAGCAAAATATCATCCATGGAACTGAGCGATTGACGATTTGTATAGTGTCTAGACGTTGGGGGCGGTAGCGCGGTGGCCAGCTTTATTAATGTCGGTAATCTGCGCCCACTCTCTCCCTCAACCTGGCGTAAATCCGGCTAGTAAATCCGGCTAGTAAATCCGACTAGTAAGCGACGGCGTAAATAGCCCCACTGTTTTTGATAGGCAGAACTCCTGGCACATCAAGAATCCCCATTCTGTCTTCATCCTTCTGGCTTCTGCCTTCCGATACTAGTAAGTAGGTGAGCCCGATTAACTCTAAAACCTGTAAGACCCTGAGTCGCTCGCTGCGCAGGCGGCGTGGGGTTTTAGGCCTGGCTTTTAATTGTGCCAAGGACTGAAGTCCATCAAAGTAGCGCCAACTCGGTAACCGGGCAACATCTGTCTGGCAGACTACTAGATTACTATTGTGGCGAGAAACAGGACTGATCGTCAGCCCACTGATGTGAGGTTCGAGGGCTGTTAACGTCACGACTTGGCAAAGTCCCCAAATTTGCGACGATACAATCAGGACTAAAGGAAGCACATGACACGCCCCTGTTATAAGCTCTGCTATTCTCATTATGGAAATGTAGGCGACCTGGTTGCCCCCTACATTTGTACAAGCGAGCGCCTATAGGGCGCGAAGTTTCCCAAAATGAGAATTACTGCTACGAGCCCTGCTCGGTCGTGCCCGTTCTCATTGCAGGGTATTCTGCAACTAAATGTAAACACGACTTGGCAAAGCTCTCAAATTCACAACGAAAAAACAGGGGTTTGGGGGGCGCGGAGCGCACCCCAAACCCCTGTTTTTTCGTGAAACTTGCCAAGTCGTGTGTGAAAATTTAGAAGCATTGGCAGAGTGACCGATTCTGCAAACGCACCCTGACGATGTACTAGACTTGGTTCACTGCCATACCTCCCATGAGTAAGACGATTTACCTTGCCAACCCCTATGGATTTTCCACCCAGCAGCGCTCACTCCTATTGCCGCCCATTGTTGAAGCCCTAAAAAAACTGGGTGCTGATGTTTGGGAACCGTTTGAGCGCAATAATCAAGTGGATATGGCGAGTACAGGGTGGGCCTATCGGGTCGCCCAAGCCGATGTCGAGGACGTGCGAAACTGCGACGGTATTTTTGCCATTATCAATGGTACGCCTCCCGACGAAGGCGTCATGGTTGAACTTGGAATGGCGATCGCCCTCTACAAATCCATCTTTCTGTTTCGAGATGACTTCCGGCGCTGTAGCGATAGCGAAGAATATCCGCTCAATTTAATGGTGTTTGCAGGACTTCCGGAGAACAACTGGCAGCACTTTTACTACACCAGCCTTGAGGACATCCAATCCCCAGACAAGGCTCTCTATCAATGGCTCAAGCAATCCAACAGCTAAAGCAGCTCACACCGTAAGCCCCAAGCATCACGACTTGGCAAGTTTCAAGCAAAGATAGGGGTTTTGGGCGCGCACCGCGCGCCCAAAACCTTCATTCCTTCGTTA
>CAYXJG010000528.1:0-3014 GCA_964465285.1 uncultured bacterium | reverse complement strand
GTGTTTGGGTCCAGCCTTCGGGGGTGAGGGGGGGATGGAAGGTGAAGGGAGACGGGGTGTAGGGGTGGGTTTTGTAGAGGGGGGTGTAGGAATGGGCTTTGGATGGGGGGTCTTGGGTGGAGTGGTGAAATTCGTGCCCCCAGATGTCATCGCCTTGGGTGAGGAGAGGACTATTCTGTTGGGCGATCGCCCGTCGATACCCCAGGGTGAGTTTGCGGCCCATGCGGACGGTGGTGGGGAGGATGCCGACCATGGGCCAGGGGGTGCCGTCGAAGTCTATTAAGATTTCGCAGAGAAACATAAGGCCGCCGCATTCGGCGATGGTAGGCATGCCCTGGGCGATCGCCTGTCGTACAGCTTCGCGCATGGACTGATTGTTGGCTAGGTCTGCGGCAAACATTTCGGGGAAGCCGCCGCCAAAGTAGAGGCCGCTGATGCCCTCCGGGAGGGCGGGGTCGCGCAGGGGACTCCATTCGATGAGGTTGGCACCGTGGTGGACGAGGGCGTCGAGGTTGTCGGCGTAGTAGAAGTTGAAAGCAGGGTCGTGGGCGATGGCGATTTTGGGAGGCGGGAGGCGGGAGGCAGGCTCCTTAGTAGGGGAGAAGCATCTGGATGGAGATGTTTGGATTGCCCTGGCATCTGAATTTCCAGATGCTTTGTTTGATGCTTTCATATCAGTCGCGTGGGTGGAGAGGAGGGGGAGAAGGGTGTCCCAGTTGAGGCTGGTTTTGGCGAGGTGAGCAAGGTGGGTGAGGGTGGTGTTGAGGTGGGGAAGTTCGGTGGCGGGAATAAGGCCAAGGTGGCGATCGGGGAGGGTGAGGGTGGTGTCTCGGTGGATGATGCCGAGGATGGGGAGGTCGAGGGGACGGAGGGCGTCGCAGAGCATGGTGAGGTGGCGATCGCTCCCCACGCGGTTCAGCATGACGCCTGCTAAGGTGATGGCGGGGTCGAAGGTTTTGAAGCCGTGGGCGATCGCTGCCACCGATCGAGACAGTCGGCTACAGTCTAGTACGAGAAGTACAGGCACCTGAAGTAAACGGGCAATGTAGGCGGTGCTGCCCACATCATCATCACCAGAGGCTCCGTCAAACAGGCCCATAACGCCTTCAATTAGCGTGAAGTCTGCGGTGCTGGCATGGTGCTGAAAACACTGCTTCACATAGGCTTCGGAGGTGAGAATGGGGTCGAGGTTGCGGCAGGGGCGGCCTGTAACGTAGCGGTGAAACATGGGGTCGATGTAATCTGGCCCCACCTTGAAGGACTGCACGGTAACGGGTGCGGTGTGGACGTAAATACGACACAGGTATGCCAGGATTGCCAAAGTTACGGTTGTTTTGCCGACGCCGCTACGTTCGCCTGCCACGATTAATGCCACTGTGTTCTCCTGTCTAGTGTTGGCGGGGGGCGATGCTCCAGTTAAAGTAGACGCTTCAGTGAATTCGAAGTTCGCTTTAATCTGCGTAATACGGCTGTTCTGCACGACTTAGCGAAGTTCTCAAATTCACAAGGAAAAACTAGGGGGTTGGGGATGGGGGCTGAGCTAAGAGGCTGAGGCGTCACGAAACGTTGCCAAAAGAGGGACGGCGGACACAACCCGCTGCCCTTCTTTTGCACCAATTCCGTTTTGTCTAACCCCTAGAAGGCCAAGAGGCAGCGTGCAAAGACCGCCGCCTTTTGGTTCGGTTTTGGTTTCGGGGGTACATGAACCAAATCCAGATTGGGAACTGGACGAGATTTAATCAGGCTTGACCCGATACTCTGAGGGGATATCAGGAACCTTCTCTTGGCTAGCCAATGCTTGATAAATGAGCGCAGAGGTTTCTGCTCGAGTAATCGGAGCGTCGGGGTTCAGCTCCTCAGGATCGGGATAGAGGATGACAATTCCTGCACGGGTTGCAGCGGCTAGTTTTTCCACCGCCCAGTCTGGAACATCTGAGCGATCGCCATAGACTTGCAGCGCTTCCTCCGGATTATCCGGTATCGATAGGTTCAGGCCAGTCACCAGAGCCACAATTGCTTCAAGGCGAGTGACCGGATTTTCAGGACGAAAGTCTTGCTCCGGATATCCCGACATAAAGCCCGTTTCTGTTGCCGCCTGAATCGATTCTGCGGCCCAGTATTCTGGGCCAACATCTGTGTAGTTGTTAACACCAGATGTACGACTACCATTCCCAAAAGCCTGCTTGATGTTCGCCGCAAACTGAGCACGGGTTAGCAGGGAATCAGGCTGAAAACTACCATCATCAAAGCCACCAATGATCCCCTGTTGGCTCAGGCGGTCGATAAACGGCTTCGCCCAGTAATCTTCAGCGATATCAGGAAAGTCAACCGCTGGAGGCAAATTTTCCTCCTGAACCGCTGTTTCATCTGGGGAAGAGGTCTCGCTATCTGCCTCGGTGTTTATCTCGTCTGATGGCGTCGGTTCGGATGGCTCAGCTGCTCCTTCAGTCTGCTGGAGTCCCGCATCAGGACTAGTCTGTCCAGATGGTGATGGAACCAGTCGAGCGTCGTCTCGACCTTCTCTTAGCCCTCGAATTTCCTGAGGTGTTTCTTCCCTGTCATCGGACGGAGAGGCATTGAAAGCGAACAACCTTGAAAGCGGCTCGGCGATCGCCCCTGGATCGGGGCGATCGATCACTGCATCATCCGCTGCTGAGTCATCTAAATTCGACAGTTGCTCGTCACCAATGCCAAGATCAGCCCCAAGGTCGGCTTCAATATCGGCATCTGCCAGAGGGTTGAGCCGAGCTAAATTCAGCCTATCGTCGCCACGGGTAATACCCCAAAACAGGATAGTCCCAATAGCAGCCAAAGCAATAAACACCGCAATGCGTTCATCATTAGTTTCGCGCTGGCGATTGGGATCAGGAGGAAACGAGTTTGTCATATCCACACACTGTAACGACCGTGATTATCCTACTACGGGAACTTGATAAACCCAAAAGAAATATAGCGCGCCTTAAGGGACTTGCAAGAAAATAAAGTACCCGGAAAAGAGCAGCGGGCGCAGCCCG
>CAYXJG010000527.1:0-3017 GCA_964465285.1 uncultured bacterium | reverse complement strand
AAGTTAACCGAAAAAAGTTAACCGAAAAAAGTTAACAAAAAAAAGCCCTACTAGCGTAGGGCTGTGGCTCTTGAGGATGAAATATGGACATTGTCAGCGTTGATGGGATTTTCTCCTCAGCATCAACTCAAAACGAATAAACGTCGAAATCCTAGTGAACAGCACCTTCCCACAAACGGGTGTCAATGGGCTTCATGAAGTAAAGCCGTGCCAACTGAGCAACACTAGAAGCATAAAGAGGAATCTTCTTAAAGAACTTCACAATGCCAGGCGCATTAGATTCTGCAATCTTCGCCAGCTTCACGTTGTTCTCAGTGCAGGTATCGAGCCGCGCAAAGAACTCAGGGTGATCCACATTAAGCATGATAGGGAAGACCCGGGCAGCAGTCTCATTGGTCTTGCGAATGACATGGATGTCGTACTCGCGGGCATCAAGGCCCAGAGCAGCATAGAAACCAGAGCGCTGAACGTCGTTCAAAAACATGGTAGCAAAGACCGACAGCAGAAAGAAGCGGCACCAGAGGCGTGCCCTCCAGTCATTGAGAACCCTGGGTTGTGACCGCATGACCGCATCAAAAAAGTCGCCATGGCGGTTTTCGTCCTGACACCAGTTCTCAAAGAAGTTAAAGATAGGATAGACCCGATTCTCAGGGTGAGACTCTAGGTGGCGGTAGATAGTGATATAGCGCCAGTATCCAATCTTTTCTGAAAGGTAGGTGGCGTAGAAGATGAACTTGGGCTTGAAGAAGGTGTAGTTCTTGCTCTTTGTCAAAAAGCCCAGGTCAAGCTGGAGGTTGAAGTCTGCCATGGCTTTGTTCAAAAAACCAGCATGGCGCGCTTCGTCGCGGGACATCAGCAAGAAGCACTCCGCCAGCAGAGGATTCTTGTCCTTGAGCTTGCGAGACAGCTCTTTATAGAGCAGGAACCCAGAAAATTCAGCGGTGCAAGAGCGTTCCAGAAATTCGATGAACAGGCGACGGGTTTCGCCATCAATATGTTCCCAGGATTGCTCGAACTGCTCGTCGCGCACGAAGTGGTGGCGATTGTAGTCAACCCGGAACTCTTCGAGAATTGCTTTCAACTCATCCTCGTTGACGGAGATATCCATCTTCGCCATCTCGTCAAAGTCAGTGGTGTAAAAGCGGGGGGTTAAAATCGTGTCGTTTGCCGGGGTTTTGACACCAGGGCGGATTTCATCAAAATCGGGCTTCTTAAGAGAATCTACCATTGCTACTCGTGCTCACTCCATGAGTTCTAACAACTGACAGCTTCAGCAGATTGTGCGTTGGTGCAAACCGTGCCTCAGCAGATATGACAGCAACATTCGTGAGAAGAAAACTGTGAGAAGAAAACTGTTAGAACAAAACTTAGAACAAAATAATGTTTGTTGTTCTCAAGTCTACCAAGAGCATAGGGTATCAGGGCACTGATCCTGGCGCGAGTTGCAACACACTGTAATAAAGCAGGATTTCGGATCACAGGGTTTGTCGAAATTGCCGCAGGAAGTTCAATCCTCGTGGTTAAATTTTGGTCATACCCACCGCAGGGGCGATCGCCATGTATGCTATCAAGTTCACCATTGACACTTGGCTTAAGGCCAGCACAGCTCAGGGATCTCAGCTCACTGAAGATGAGCGCGAATTTGTGGATGCTGGAACCGTGTTGCCTCTCACCAACTACGAATCGGTGGGGGGCAACCATGTTCGCATCGTGCTGGGACGCGATCCCCAGGGGCAGCAGCTCATGCCAGGGGGACGCATGGAGTGGTTCGTCTACGAGCCTGCGGCTGACATTTTTCGGGTACCCGTAGTGGATGCCTACGTGCTGGAGATTAACCAAGACACCTGGCTCAAGCAAAGTACGGGTCAAGCCAGCGACCTCTCCAGCGACCAAAAGTATTTTCTGGAAGCCGGAAAGGCGTTTCCCCTGGTTGGTTTTTTATTTGAACGTGACCACGTCAAAGCGACCTTTGGCAATGATGCGGCTGGAGAGCAGATTCAGTTTCTAGGGCGGAACACCTGGTATGTCTACAAGTTTCATGGAGATGTGTTGCTAAACGGCATCCCTATTTACGGCTACACCGTCAAGTTCAAAACCGATACCTGGCTCAAGCAAAGCATGGTTCAGTCGATTGATTTGGCCGATGATGATAAGCAATTCATTCCAGAGGGAACTGTACTTCCCATCACGAGCTATCGCGTTGATGGGTTTCATTTGAGAATCACTCTAGGAAAAAGCCAGAATGGAACGCAGCTTCATTTCATGAACAAAAGCATCTGGTACGTCTTCAAACCCCATGTAGCGGTACTCCACAATGGCAAACCCCATCGCCTGGAGCTTGTCACCAATGAAAAGGGCATTCGCCTGATTCGCGTGTTTGAAGGATTGCGCCTGAGAGCTTACCAGGATGCAGTGGGGGTTTGGACCATTGGCTATGGCACAACGACCAATGTCATGCCCGGAATGAGAATCACAGAAGCCAGGGCAGAGGAACTGCTGCGGAATGACCTGAAGCGGTTTGAAGCGGCGGTGAATCAGTTTGTGGAGGTGCCACTGAATAGCGACCAGTTCTCAGCGCTGGTGGCGATCGCCTACAACATTGGGGAAAATGCCTTCGCCAGTTCTACCTTGCTCAAAAAACTGAATGGCCGAGACTATGACGGTGCCGCTGATGAATTTCTTAAGTGGGTCTACGCAGGCGGACGAGTGCTCGCAGGTTTAGTTCGCCGCCGCAATGCCGAGCGATCGCTCTTCCTGGGAGAAGACTTTACCGTGTTTCTCTAGTGCTCTGTCATTTTTTGAAATTAGGGTAAATCCCCGAGGGATTTATCCTATAGCAACCAAAGGGTTGGTTAGAACAAGCCATTTTAGGGAACTCGCGCTCCGCGCGGGTTCCCTAAAATGGTTTTGGTTTCACGAACTATTTCATTGCTATATTCTTGCAAATTTTGCCGGGCATCTTTAAAGATGCAAATTTAACTGCGAATACTGATACTTAGAGATCTGCGGCTAAAAAA
>CAYXJG010000526.1:187-3029 GCA_964465285.1 uncultured bacterium | reverse complement strand
CCCCGTCGGGGTGTGCCCCTGGGAAACTGTGTAAATAATTTTGCTCAACTACTTATTACTTGTTGCAGCATCACTGTACGGGGATAAAATCATAACCGTAGCCTGAGCGGTTGCCCGGAGCTACCTCCACCAGTTGCATTGCCTGATTGCGATCGCCCGAAGGTAAAAACCGCACGCTTCCCGTCGCCCCTTCAACCTGGAACCCCAATGATGAGAGAGCTTGCTGCACGCCTTCACGGGTTGGGTTTTGGCGAATGGCCTCTGCCAGGGCGCTCACTCCATCGTAGGCCATTGCCGTGCGCCAGTTCACATCACCTCCCCACTGCTGGCGGGAGGTCTGCGCGAACGGTGACTGGGGATTCAACAGCAAAATCCAGGGCACAGCGACCACCATTCCCTCTGCGCGTTGTCCACCGGACTCTAGCAATGCCGGGTTATACAAGCTGTCACCCCCCAGCAGTTCTAACCGCTGGTTGTTGGCTTGAACCAGTTGCAGAGCCTGGTCGAGAGTTGCCGTATTGGTTGCCAGCACAAGGGCCTGTGCTCCACGCTGAATGGCATCCGCAATGCTTGCATTAGCATCAAACCCTGGATCGGCGACATTTACCTCACTCACGATCTGCCCACCATCGGCATAGAGGGCTGTGGTGAACTCATTTTTAAGGGACTGGCTATAGTCGCTGTCGGCGCTGAAGTACAAGGCGGCATTTTGCAGGTTCATCTGATTCACCAGATAGCGGGACAAGGCATTGGCAGTAAAGCGATCGCTCGGCACCGTCCGAAAAATGTAATCCCCTGCCTCTGAAATACGAACCGAAGTGCTGGTAGGCGAAATCATCGGAAGCCCTCCCTGCTCATAAACCTGCCCTGCCTCCAGGGTTGTGCCGCTGCCAAAGTGGCCAATAACACCCAGCACCGAAGTATCTTGCACCAGGGACTCTGCCAGGGAACGGGCGATCGCCGGATCATTATCATCGCTGACTACCATCACCCGCAGAGGACGTCCATTAATGCCCCCTGCGTTGTTAGTCTCATTCTGGGCCTGTGCCACGCCGCGCAGCAATTCCTTTGCTGGGTTCACAGCGGTAGTCGCGGGTACAGCAACGGCAATAGTCGGCGCATCCTGATCACCGATACGGGCGTTGTTGAGGTAAATCAGAGATTCTGGATCATTGCGGTTTTGCTGAAGATACGCCTCCAGGATCGACACGGCTGTGCCATAGTCTTTTGATTGAATGGCGGCGATCGCCCTCTGTTTCTCCGGCGCAACGGCCTCAGCCAATAGCGATGTTTCCCCAATGCTCAGTCGGCTACTCAATGAGGCTCTATTCCCATTGTCCTGTCCACCACTCTCGCTATTATTTTCGGGTGAACCATTATTTTCGGGTGAAGGAGTCAATATTGATGTCCCTGATGTGGACGGAGATAACAGTTGCTGGGCAAGCCACCACCCTCCAGCTCCCAACAATCCCAGAGTTGCCAGCAGAGAAACAATTAAAATTGGGCCATCATTGCGCTTTGCCATAGTTGAATCGCCAGATTTATCGTGAAGGGTCACGTTTCAATGATGGCATTTTCCCTCGGATATCCACATCACGACTTGGCAAGGCTCACAAAAAAATAGGGGTTTGGGGCGCGCTCAGCGCCCCAAACCCCTATTTTTTCATTATGAATTTTAGAACCTTGCCAAGTTATGCGGGGGACGAGAATTAAGTATTCTGAACCAAATTTCTGAACCAAATTTCTGAACCAAACTTCAGTGAGCGGTGCAGCATCGCCGCGCCGCTTCACCAAAAAATGACTACTGTTGGCTGGCTAGCATTTCACCGGATTCCTGGGCGGATGAATCTTGGGCAGATACGGATTCTTCTGTCATCGGCTGGCCTGCGTTGAGCCATGACGAAATCCAGGTGTCGGCAGCAAACATGCCTGGGCCATTCACCGTGAAGAACAGGAAGCATGCAGAGTACAGAGCAGACAGTTCAAGATAAGGGATGCTGAGTCCTGCGACTTTAACGTGGTGGTACATTGCGACTACCATCGCAGAAAATAGCCCTAGGGCAGCAGGACGAGTGAACAAACCCAAGATGAGAAGGGGCGCACCGATTAACTCTGTGTAGGCAGCGACATAGCTGAAGAAGATAGGGAAAGGTAGCCCAATCACGGAAACGTATGCCTGAGCGAAGCTTTCGATGTTGGCAAGCTTGTCGAGGCCGTTGTGAATCATGACGGTTCCAGCGACAACCCGGAGTACTGTCCAGGCAATCTGGGAGGGGTAGTTAACCGAGAAGTTGGAGCGAAACAGGTTAGTGGCGATCGCACGGATCTGGGACATGGCGTTCATAGGCTTCAGTAAATCAGAACATTAAATCTTATATGTAAATCTTAACGAAAATATACGATTCTTTAAAGGCTGTGCAGGTATTTTTATCGAAAGCTCTCGATTCTGAGGAAGGCAGCCTCAAGAATTGAGTTCTATAGCGCGATGTAAACGCATTAAATACAGTGTGTTGAGTGACGGCGCAGAGCGCCGCCACTCAACGCATTTGGGTGTGCTTAACCAATTTGCACACCGTTTTAGTTCCAGAAAAATGAGAGTGAGGAGGAGTTTTGTAATCACTGAGGATTGCCGAGGACGAGGTGGATAGGCTGATGCTGAGCGCTCTATAGTCTAATGAATCTCATATCACGACTTGCCAAGTCGTGTTTTGACCCGCACTCAAGATTTGAACTAGGTCTGGGGAAGTGACTTTGAAGGTGAATCCAACATCGCAGAGGTGTCTGTGTAGAGGTGTCTGTGTAGAGGTGTCTGTGTAGAGGTGTCTGTGTAGAGGTGTCTGTG
>CAYXJG010000526.1:0-87 GCA_964465285.1 uncultured bacterium | reverse complement strand
TAGAGGTGTCTGTCCATAACCTCCGGCAGAAGTCAGCAATTCTCATTTTGGGAAACTTCGCGCCCTATAGGCGCTCACTTGTCTATG
>CAYXJG010000525.1:0-3032 GCA_964465285.1 uncultured bacterium | reverse complement strand
GCGCCCCAAACCCCTATTTTTGCGTTGTGAATTTGAGAACTTTGCCAGGTCGTGGTCCTAGTTACTTTCGGGCCGCTGGCTGAGAACTTGATGGTGGAATTCACGCATCTTCGGTAAAAATGAATTTTCTATCAAGCCTCGGTAGATAGCCGGATGTAACCAAAATGATTAGAACCTGTAATTAGATACTTGCCTCGGGAGCACCCTACGTTTGCCCATTAATAGGTTTTAGGTCGCTTGGCACAATAAAAACTAGATATAAAACCCTGCACGGCCCGCGAAGCAGTCGGCACAGGGTTTATGCGTTTGATAATTAATTGTGCTCATTTACTGATGCGGTCAGGCGGGCAGGTGCAATCTAGACTCCTTAATCTAGACTCCTTAATCTAGACTCCTTAACAATGCAGGGAGACTCACCTAGCCTCTAGGAAATCCAGATACATGAAATCGAATAGGCACGGGGATTCTACTGTCGCCTGTTGACGATGTTGCTGCGTAGACTAAAACTATCGCCAAGGATTAAACACTGTCGAGCGTTGTGGATGCAGTGCGACAGTACTGCACCACCCCAATAAAGTGGGGTGTAAGCCATTACCCCCCATACGAATCTGCGTTCTGTGGGGTTACACTATGGGCTTAGCGCAGCCGTGCCGCCGGGTCATGCCCGTCTGTCAGCAAAATCAGTTCTTTAGAAGTTCTCTTTAGGAGTTCTATGAGATGACCAGGTGCTTGCATCAACTCAGTCACTCTAAATTGAAGTTATGGTCGAGTCATATTAGCTATGCCATCAGATATTGCCTCAGCCTCCCAAGATCAAGCTAGTGCCTATGTCGATGCAGTAATTGGGGCAGCTATTTTCGACCTCAGTGGCCTTCCTAAAGATTATTTTACCACTGCTGAAAACAGTGATATTAGCTGGGTCCAAACCATTTTCCAGGCGTTAGGACTGCGATCGCTCATCATGGCTTCTCTCCAGGTCGATGGATTTCGCCACGCTGCTATTCACGGTACAGGCTACTGCGCGATTGTCGTGAAACAGCGAGTGCGGTATGTTGCCCTTCTGGTACGTCGAGATGATTTTGCGGCATTTGCCGACTCCTTCTTGCTGTGGATGCAAACATTTGAGCCTGGGCTATTGACCTCAAACTCGCGGTTTAATTCCGTATAGTGAGTGCTCTGCTATTTTGCCTGGGCCTCTATTGGTTGGATATTTAGGGACTTGCAAGAAAATAAAGTACCCGGAAAAGAGCAGCGGGCGCAGCCCGCTGTTCTTTATCTTCCGGTATCTTTTTTAGCCGCAGATCCCTTACTGCCGGTGCCAGTCTGTACCGCCAGGTTTATCAATCAGAACGATTCCCTGGGCACTCAGCTCATCACGGATGCGGTCGGCTTCAGCAAAGTTTTTGGCTTTGCGGGCGTCGAGCCGTTGCTGAATTAAGGATTCGACAGTGGCATCGTCTAATCCGTCGGAGGCTGCTTCTGCCTCAGGGAAGGCTTGCAGTCCCAGAACTTCCGATAGGACGACCAGAGTCTGCCAGTCGCGCCGTAGGGTTTGGGCATTTTTGTCGGCGCTGCCTTCATGGACAATTAGGTTGCCTGCCCGCCGTAGATCTTTGGCAAGGTCGAAAAGCGTGGCGATCGCCCCCGGCGTATTAAAATCATCATCCATTGCAGCTTGGAACTGACGCACGGCATCACTGTCATTGGGGATGCGCATAGCAGCAGGGTCGCCAAAAAACTGATCATCGGTATCGGTCCAGCCCAGGGCTTTGCCACGTTTATAGCCAAACAGCAGGCCCTCCTTCAGGGTATCCCAACCGTTGGCGGCAGAGGCGATCGCTTCGTCCGTGAAATCCATCGGTTTGCGGTACTGGGCCTGGAGCACAAACAGCCGCAGCACCATCGGGGCGACGCCGCCCTCATCCAAGAGCTGACGAATGGTGGTGAAGTTGCCCAGAGACTTGGACATTTTTTCTCCACCCACATTCACCATGCCGTTGTGCATCCAGTATTTCGCCAGAGGATGCCCGGTCGCCGCTTCCGACTGAGCAATTTCGTTTTCGTGGTGCGGAAAAACCAGATCGCCGCCCCCCATATGGATGTCGATGCTATCACCAAAGCGATCGCGCACCATCGCCGAACACTCGATGTGCCATCCTGGGCGACCTTGTCCCCAGGGCGATTCCCAAAAGGGCTCATCGGGTTTCGCAGATTTCCACAGGGCAAAATCAGCCGGATCTTTTTTCTTCGCGGCTTCAGGATCACTATCGACCCGCCCACTGGCTCCCGCCTTCATGTTCTCCAATTTGCGTCCGGATAGCTTGCCATAGCCAGGAAATTCATGTACTGCATAGTACACATCCCCATTGGCTACGTAGGCAATGCCCTTTTTCTCCAGGTCATGAATCAATCGTTGAATGCCGTCAATGGTGTGCGTGGCGCGAGGATAGTCATCGGCTTCCCGAATATTCAGCCGCGCCATGTCTTCAAAGTAGGCATCGGTGTATTTTTCTGATACCGCTGTCATTGAGGAGCCTTCCTGCATAGCCCGCTTCAGGATCTTGTCATCGATGTCGGTAAAATTTTGCACATAGCGCACCTCGTAGCCCCGCCATTCCAGATAGCGGCGTACGGTATCCCAGACGATGTAGGATCGGGCGTGGCCCAGATGGCAGTAGTCGTACACCGTAACTCCACAGCAATACATTTTAACCTTGCCTGGTTCGAGGGGTTCAAAGGGTTCTTTGCGACGGGTGAGGGTGTTGTAAAGTTGCAGTGCCATGAGCGTAAAGGTGTCAACGGTAGTTGGAACCTATTCAACAATCGCATCAAAGGCTTTGACATGCAAAACCTGAATTTTTGAACAGGCATTGAGGCATTTGAAAGATGGATACAACCGATTATGCCGAGACTTCGGCGTGAGTCCCACGGCTACCGCTATCTTACAGGGTTATGTTTTGTCGATTCACCTCTGCTCACGACCTGGCAAAGTTCTCAAATTCACAACGCAAGAATAAGGGTTTGGGGCGCGC
>CAYXJG010000524.1:0-3035 GCA_964465285.1 uncultured bacterium | reverse complement strand
CATGATGCGGTCTCCTGAGTTATCGGGATTATAGACCGCTTACACAAAATTCTGATCAGTCTCTCTGTAAGCGCTGATTCCACTCCCCCACTCCCTCACTCCCCCACTCCCCCACCTCTTACCATGACCACCCTCTACCTCATCCGCCACGGCATCGCCGCTGAACGAGGCACCTACGCCAACGATGATGAACGTCCTCTCACTGAAGAGGGCGATCGCAAAACGAAGCGCATCGCAAAACGACTCCGTGAGTTAGGCATCACCTTCGACGCAATGCTCTCCAGCCCCCTAGTTCGGGCAAAGCAGACCGCTGACATTCTTCGGAATGCGAAGCTGGCTCAATCGATCTCACTATCCGACGACCTCGCTCCAGAAGGCAACATTCGCCATTGGCTGGAATGGCTGCAGCAGTGGGAACAGACAGGGAACAAAACCATCGCCCTGGTTGGGCACCAGCCCGATCTCGGCAACTGGGCAGAAACCCTCGTCTGGGGAGAACCCATCGGACGCCTGGTAGTGAAAAAAGCAAGCATCATCGGCATTGAGCTACCCACTGGCACATCCCCCATCGGCAACAGCCAGCTCTTCTGGCTCACCCCGCCCCGCTTACTTTTATAGTTAGGACAGCCGCCCCAAGCACATCAAAATCCAAAATCCAAAATCTAAAATCTAAAATCCCAACGTGTCACGCCGCACAAACCGTCCCAAATATTCGTCCGGAGCACGATTGGGCACTGAATTATGCACCGAATCGAGGGTGGTGATGGTAAACGCGGGCTCAAACAGTGCCCGAATCTCATCAGGACTAGTGCCATAGGGTGGCCCGTCAGGCCGATTGTGTGCCCAAAATAGGCCAATGAACTCACCAGCAGGTTTTAGCAGGGCATGAACCAGGGATACATAGTCTTCCCGCTGGTCAGGGGCGATCGCACAGAAGCAGGTGTGCTCCAGCACATAGTCAAACTGCCCTGAAAAATCATCTGCCAGGGAAAAGATGTCTCGCTGAAGGAACTGGGCTGGAATCTGGCGGGACTCAGTTTGGGTAAGGGAATGGGCGATCGCCGAGGGCGCAAAATCAACCCCCGTCACCTCAAACCCATATTCAGCAAACAGCAGCGCATCATGACCGTTGCCCGAACCCAGGACAATCATTTTTCCAGGAATGGGAGCCTCTGGACTGTTTAGCAAACTCACCAGCGGTGGTGCAGGCTGGTTCAAGTCCCATCGAGCCGTTCCCTGCCGGTAACGGGTCTCCCAAAAACCCACATTCTTTTCTGGATATGCGGTCGATTCAACCATCAACTACTCGTACTTCCGGGGTGATAGAGGCTTCAGTCGTCAGGGGAGGCAACTCCTCCAAAATCTTGAAGCGGATATGGTTCAGAGCCAAATCTCCAATGGACAGATCCTCCGGTTTATCATCCGCCCTAATTTTCTCAAAGGAGACGCCTTTGCCAATTTCAATGTGATACCACGCCAGTCCCATAAAAAACCGGGTTGGATACGGGCCACGCTCAATCACATCATCTACGTTGGACTCCATCGGCAGCCATCCCCGCCCCGGAATGTAGAATTCCAGCCACACATGGTTGAAATCTGGCTCTAGGGGAACATTCTGTAAATCCTGGTGCGGGGGACACTTGTAGCGCCCAATGGTGCGACAGGGGATGTTGTTTAGCCGCGACAGAGCAAGCAGAATACCCACATATTCCCCACAGGAACCGATGCCCCGCTCCAGAGCAATGTCAGGAGTGTCAATATGGGGTTTGATGCCGTAGGACAGGCGATCGTACACGTAGTTGCGAATCTTAAGGATTTTGCGGAGCAGGTTCGTCTCTGTGCCCCGAGCTTCCTGGGCCGCCCAGCGAATAATCGGCGTGTCCATTGCCAGGTCGTCATCGTCCACCAAATACTGGGTAGCAAAGTCAATGGGCATGGGTGGCGTGTGCGCCACATCTTCCGGGGACAGATAGTATTTAATGCCACGCACCTCAATCAGTGCTTTCCAGCCAAAAATTCCACCCTGGTTTGGCTTTAGCGTGTCAAACCGAAAGACAGCGATGCGCTGACCGTTTTGCTTTTCTTCTGTGAACGGCATCCCAAAAGGTTCCACATGGCGCACTTTTTGACGCACAGTGTCGGAGGGTAGCGCGATGCGCCACTCTAGATTCGTCAGGGGAATAGCGTCCAGAGGCAGCATTTCCTCCACGTAGCACATCTCAATTAGATAGCCGTTGGAGAGGGTGTATTTGTCTGCGTCGTTGATGTAAATGTGGAGGGGATGGATGAAGGTTTTTTGTCGGAAGGTCAACTGATGGGGATCTTCGGAGTTGGGGTCATCCCGGATGTACGGCTCCTCAAGGGCATAAGCAACGTAAAGCAGATTGTGCCCGACTTGGGGACAGGGATAAAAGGCTAAAGCTGTGGGGCAGACGTAGGGGGTTAGGACACTAAACTTAACTTCCCCGGTGGCACGATCCATACAGTAGACCGTTTGCTCCATGCGATCGCTCACCCACAGCTCATCTCCTCGCACAACTAGATTTTCAGCGCCCACGCCAGGCTGAGGAAGCTTTGTGATGCGCTCATGGGTATGGCGTTCATAAATATGAATGTAGCCTGATTTCTGACAGGTGATATAAATCGCGGAGCCATGCACAGCGACCCCGGTAGCAGGATAGGGAAGCGTTACAAAATGGTGGGGCGTCAGGTCGTCAAAGGTACTCCAAAACACGTCATGGCCTTTCGTAAACCAAACGGTGCCACAATCAACTGCTAACCCATCAGCATCAATATAGTCATCCACGTGAAAGGGATTGAGAACAGTTGTATCGTCTGTCTGGCAATCAACCCTCAGCAGATACCCCCGAATGGAATCGAGAGCGATGAGTGCATTGTCCCACGAAGCAATTCCGTGCAGTGCATAGGCACCAATGGGTCGAATCGTATGGCGCTGTAAATCAGAGTTAGAGGCATGAGCAGTAGAATGCTGCATAGTAAAGAACGGCACCTGGACAAAGAACAAAAAAAAGAAC
>CAYXJG010000523.1:0-3037 GCA_964465285.1 uncultured bacterium | reverse complement strand
GTGACCAATTAGGTCAACAATCAAAGTGACCAATTAGGTCAACAATCACGGTGACCAATTAGGTCAACAATCACGGTGACTGTATGTACATCAATACAGTTTCGTAATATTTTTATGTCTACTCTATAGTCTTCCCTAAGTTTCGTAACGTCAATCAGTATATCCAAGAAAATAGTAGCGTACTATACATAACGTGAAGCATTTGGTATTCCTTAGTACAGTTTCCTGAATGCAGGATAGTCGAACAAGCTGGGATCAGCGAATCGATTTCGTTCGCTGTAGCCGGAACGGATTAAAATCTGTATCTCGATCATAATGATCTTCTCTTTCCTGCTGCTTAAGCCAACCCACAATCCAGTAGGTAATCGGGGTAAACAGGATTTCAACCCCGCACTTAAACACATAGTTGGAGATGATGAGGGCGACCAATAAACTTCCTGGCACAACCCCTGTAAAGGCGATCGCCACAAACAGAAGGGTATCGATCCCCTGACCGATTAGGGTAGAACCGATGGTGCGTGTCCACAGCCACCGTCCCTCAGTCACTATCTTCAGCTTTGCTAGCACTACGGCGTTAGAGAATTCCCCAGCAAAATAGGCGATGAGGCTTGCCAATACAATGCGTGGCGTCAGCCCCAAAATTTGCTCGTAGGCATCCTGGTAGGGCCAGTCTGGGGCTGGAGGCAGTGCGCCTACAATGATGAGAGTGACGGACATGAGGAATGCCGCGAAAAATCCCAGCCAGATGACCTTGCGCGATTGCCCGTAGCCGTAGACTTCCGTCAGAATATCGCCAAAGATATAGCTGAGCGGAAACAGTAGTGTTCCCCCGTCAAAGGTAAAGACTCCAAAATCGAGAATCTTGGTAGAGGTGATGTTGGAGATCAGCAGCACCGCTACAAACAGCGACGTAATTGTATCAAGATGCCGATAGGCTTTTTCCTGCACCATAATTCTGCAATCGATGGAATCTGGGATAATTTCTGGATAAACACCTGCGAGGGTTTGCTGCGAAATGGGCGATCGCCCGCCGTCAAGCGCTCACCTGCGCCAGCCAAGCCCGTAGTAAGCCAATCGTCACTGCCGGCATTTCGAGTTGAGGCAATACGCCCACGCCTGGTATTCTACAAAACTTCTGAATGGCATCTTGGTTAAGGTCGGCAAGCCGCTTTCCCAAAGCAGGGGTATTAAGCCGAGACTTTTCCCCCCAAATGAAGGCTGTGGGGGTTTTGAGCTGTGGAAGGTGAAGGGAAAGGTCGAAAAATAGCGCCCCCCGGAGAGTAGACAGGGCTGCATATTCCGCATTGGGCTGGAGTGCTGATGCGAGGTATGCCTTCACCATTTCGTCGGAAATGCGGGTAGGGTCGGCAAAGAGAAACTGCTGTAAAAAATTACGAACGGCTAGTTCATTCGCCGCCCCAACAGCATAGATGACCCGATCCAGCAGAGGAGTGCCGGCAAGCTGTGCTGCCAGCCCCTGCCGATAGTCCACCCCAAAGTCTGCATAGCCAGAGGGACAGACCAAAAATAGCGATCGCACACTCTCAGGACGGGCGATCGCCACGCGAATCGCTAACCCTGCGGTCAAAGAACTGGCGACAACCGTAGCGGGCTGCTCACAGGACTTCAAAATCTCGCTGATTACCCCAATATAATCATCAGCGGTATAGTCCCGTTCTGGATGAGCTGACTGTCCCCACCCCACTAAATCGGGGGCGATGATGCGATAGTCTGGCGCAAAGGCGGGATAGACCTTTGACCATTCGTAGGCGGATGACCCACCCCCCAAGCTGTGCAGAAATACTAGGGGAGGGAGTGTATGCGGGCGATCGCCCTCTTCATCCCACGGGGAGCTCGCAGGGGTGTAGTAGGCCACTATGCCCAGCGATGTCGTAATCACGCGCTGCTGAAAGCCAGAGGGTTGGAACTGAAGCATGGGGAATCTTGTCGGGAGTCTTTAGGGATAAATACAAGTACCCTAGCGCGTTTTGACCCATTCTGATCGAAGGTTTCCACAAGGTGGCAAAATAATTGAGACACTGAAACCGTATCTGTTGCTACAAACCATTGTGAATAGACGGTGATAGAAACGGTGAGGCTATTCAGGCATTGGAAGCCGTGAACGATATAGGGAGTGTTGCAACGTATGAAGAAGGTAGAGGCCATTATTCGTCCTTTTAAGCTCGACGAGGTCAAAATTGCCCTCGTAAATGCCGGAATTGTCGGCATGACTGTCTCTGAAGTACGCGGCTTCGGACGCCAAAAAGGCCAAACTGAGCGTTACCGAGGTTCTGAATACACTGTTGAATTTCTGCAAAAGCTGAAGGTTGAAATTGTGGTTGAAGATGACCAGGCAGAAATGGTTGTTGAGAAAGTGATTGCTGCGGCACGCACTGGAGAAATTGGAGACGGTAAGATTTTCGTGAGTCCCGTAGACGAAATTATTCGGATTCGCACAGGCGAAAAAAATATGGAAGCCATGTAGTGGCTTTGTCTAGTATCGGAAGGCAGAAGGCAGAAGGATAAAAGTAGAATGAGATTCTTATGTGCCAAGAGTTCTGCCTATCAAAAACAGTGGGGCGATTTACGCCGTCGAGTACTCGTAGTTCTGTCCAAGAATCAAGATAAAGCGCCCGCCGAGCAGTCGCTTTATCTTGATTTTACGACTTGGCAACGTGACAGAGCCAATGAAGAAGGCAAAGAGTGGGCCGACGCGAAGGATAGCATTCCCTGCCAGAGGTGCTAGCGCTCCCGCAAGGCCGCCCACCAGCGTCAAAATACTCGCCGCTTGGGGGAGGTGGGTACGAAAAGCGTAGCGCCCGAACAGTGACAGGGCTGGACTGCGAAACAGGGTCATGGCGATCGCCCACGCCACCATTACGGTAGGCAACAGCCACCGCACGATTCCCGATGGCCCTGCAAACACCAACACCGCAGGAATGCCTAAAAAACAGGTCGAGGCAATAATGATGCCCAGGGCAATAAGAGAATGTTTGAAAAGTATTTGATAACACGCTGGAACAATACTGATCCCCCT
>CAYXJG010000522.1:0-3043 GCA_964465285.1 uncultured bacterium | reverse complement strand
ACCCTTATTCTTGCGTTGTGAATTTGAGAACTTTGCCAAGTCATGGGCTTCACTGGTTTCCACGTTGAAAATCAACGCAACTGAGTGAAACTTATCACCTACATTAATGCTTGCTATAAACGGGGGCTCCCAGAATATGGGTAGCATGAACGGCACGATCACCTCCCATGATGATGAGAGAGAAAGCGCGATCGCCCACTTCTTCGAGGGTCTGGGGCGGGCAATCGCCATTGCGCAATGCCAGCACTGGGGTCGCCCGAGGGTCGAGCACTACAAAGTCTGCTTCTTTTCCAACCTCAAAGTTACCCAGCTTCTCATCCAGGTTCAGTGCTCTCGCGCCGCCCAGGGTTGCTAAAAACAATGCCTTAAAGGGAGACAGGGTTTGATTGCGAAGCTGGGCAACCTTATAGGCTTCGTTTGCCGTTTGCAGCATTGAGAAGCTGGTACCCGCCCCAATGTCTGTGCCCAAGCCCACTTTGACCGGGTGATGATGACATTTTGCTTGCTCAATACGAAACAGGCCACTGCCCAGAAACAAGTTCGATGTGGGACAGAAGGCGATCGCCGACTGCGCCTCTGATAATCGCTGAAACTCAGCATCACTCAGTTGAACCCCGTGGGCAAAGATAGATCGGCCTGTCACCAGTCCCGCTTTGTCATAAACATCCAGATATCCCTCTCGGTGGGGAAATAGCTCTCGAATCCATGCCACTTCGTTTACATTTTCAGACAGATGGGTATGCAAATACACATCGGGGAATTCCTGCAAGAGCCGACCCGCAAGCTGCAACTGCTCCTCGGTGGAGGTTACTGCAAACCGGGGCGTCACCGCGTAGAGCAATCGCCCGCGCCGATGCCATTTATGAATCAGTGCCTTTGTATCCTCATAGGACGATGCCGCCGTATCACACAAAAAATCTGGAGCATGGCGATTCATCATCACTTTGCCTGTAACCATGCGGAGATGACGCTTCTCAGCTTCTTCAAAAAAGGCGTCTACTGACTCTGGAAATACCGCCGCAAAGACCATAGCTGTCGTGGTACCGTTCCGAAGCAGTTCCTCTAAAAAGAGTGCCGCGACTTCCTGAGCATACGCCTTGTCTTGAAACTGGCGTTCTGTAGGAAAAGTATAGGTATTCAGCCACTCCAGCAACTGCTCCCCGTAAGCTCCAATCATCTCTGTCTGGGGATAATGGATGTGGGTATCGATAAACCCTGGCAAAATCAGCATTCCCTCGTAGGAGGTTATTGGCACTGCTGGATAAAGATTCTTCAATGTTTCGTAGACTCCCAGGTCTTTGACCACGCCCTTTTCTAGAACCAGAAGACCATCAGGAATATAACGAACACTCTGGGATTCTTCTACAAAAAAGGGGTCGTCTAGAAAATCCAAAAAGGAGCCACGAATCGCATGGCATTCCAACGATGTGGAGAATGGCGTAGAGGGGGTTGGAGAAGAGGTAGACATGCGTTGGGGCTGATCAGCAGGCATATACAAAAGATCACACGTCACCATTCACACTAGCACTCCCTTTGTGTGACACGACTTGGCAAGCTTCACGAAAAGTAGGGGTTTGGGGCGCGCTCCGCGCGCCCCAAACCCCTACTTTTTCATTGTGAATTTGAGAACTTTGCCAAGTCGTGTGTGTGAACATTGTTTACAGAAATCAATTCGTGTTATCTCTTCGATAGAAGTGCCTTAAACCCTTGCATCTATTGCCTCTGAGAGAACTTTTTAGCCAGCGATACGCCACAAGTTAGATGCTGAGAGTTGAAATTTAAGCTAGGATTTAGTAAATACAATTTATATAAGGAAATGTGCTACCCCTTCTGCCTCTAATGAGGGCTCAAGTGACCAAGGCTCGAGAGGCTCAAATAATGAAAGCCATGAAAGTCTGAGTGAGTTAATTGCCTGAATAAAGCGCTGGAACTCTGCAGGCTTAGCTATTTTTGGTCAGATTTTGGTCAGACTGTTTTTGTGCGACTTAGATGCCAATCTACATCAGGTTGATGGGGTAAGTCATTTCTAACAATTAACGCAACGCAATCTCAATAGCCAACGCAATCTAGAATAAACCTAGGAGGTAGGTATTATCGCTAAGAAGCAACCCGTAAATCGACAAATTCGCGCCGATCACGTTCTTCTGATCGATCATGAAAACAACAACCGAGGCTTGACTGACACTCGTGAAGCGCTTCAAATTGCGAAGCAAGCGAATCTCGACCTTGTTGTAGTTTCCCAGAGGAAAGATGCGCCCGTTGCCAAAATAATGGATTATGGTAAGCATCAGTATCAGCAGAAAAAACGGCAAAAGCAAGCATCTCGCCCAACGCTTAAGGAAGTGAAGTTTCGCCCTAATATTGGTGAATCTGACTATGCCCGTGGCATCGACCGGGCATCTGAGTGGCTGAGTAAGGGCAATATGGTGAAGTTTCAGGTGCGTTTGAGAGGTCGGGAGCACCAACATCGCGATCGCGCTGCCGAGTTGTTAGAAAGAGTCGTCACTGACTTGAACGATACAGGGCAGGTTCAGTCCTTTGATCGACGGGCACTGGTTCTGCAGTTCGCACCATCTTGAGATGAGAAAACTTTATGACTGTGGTGATGAATATAAGATTGACGAAAGTCTTGCACATTAGCGCATTCATTAGCGCATTGTAATGAGAGGTAGTCTAAGATTCTTTGACTGCGATGTAGAAGCTTTATTAGTTCGACCTATACGTATTACGCAGTGCGGCAATGCCCGCACTGCGTAATACTTTTTTTGTAGAGCAGCATGGGCGATCGCCCTCCTGATGGCATCGGGGCATCACCGAACGGAACACCGACAACTCTGGGCCGTGCCCATCGCGCAGTTGCCCCCGTTACCCCGGCAGTCGCAATGGGTGGGCCTAACCACCGTGGTGATGGTGCGTCGGACTCGTCATCTCTGGAACAAAACGACGACAGAGGTCCACTTCTACCTCAGCAGTTTAGCGCCCGATGCGGTGCGCCACGCCCAGGTGATTCGCTCCCACTGGAGTGTGGAAAATAGCCTCCATT
>CAYXJG010000521.1:0-3046 GCA_964465285.1 uncultured bacterium | reverse complement strand
GGCGGATTCGCCAGGATCATTGTGAAGCTGTCCGCCACCCCGGCATGGTCCTCCGAGAGGGAATCCCGCGCCTCGATCATCGGCTGCTCAATGCCGTGCAGCATCAGGTTCATGCTGCCAATGCGCAACATCGTGGCGTCAAAGTCGAACCCGTGAAACATCTCGTTGTTGAAGTGGGCCAGGGTGTCGCGATCGTTCAGCAACCGCCCGCCGTCGCTGTCCGTCAGCGATCGCACATACTCTGCCGCCGCCACCAAAAAGCCCCCCGTGCCACAGGCCGGATCGCAGATCACCTCCCGAGGGCCAGGGGCCAGCAGCGCCACCATCAGCTTGATAATGTGACGCGGCGTGCGAAACTGCCCGTTGGTGCCCGCCGTGCTCAGCTTCGACAGCATGTACTCATAGAGGTCGCCCTTGGTGTCGCGATCCTCCATCGGAATTTTCTCAATCTGCTCAATCACGGCGGCCAGCAGCGCCGGGGAGGCAATCAAAAACACCGCATCCCGCATGTGCTTGGCGTAGGTGCTGCTCTTGGAGAAGTTCCCCATGTCCTTGATGAAGGGAAACGCCTCATCGCGAACAATGCGCAGCATTTCCTCCGAGTCGTCCAGGTTCTTGAAGTGAGACCAGCGGATATGCTGCTGCCCAGAGGCGAAGGTGGGATTGTCAACCTTACGGCCAAGCCGCTGAGCCTTACGCTCCTTCGCCTGCTCCAGGTCATCCAGACGCTTGATAAACAGCAGGTAGGAGATCTGCTCAATCACCGACAGCGGGTTGCTGATGCCATTATTCCAGAAGGTGGTCCATAGCTTATCAACCTTTGATTTCAAGTCACCTGTGATCATTCGCATTCACTCCATCGAGCCAGCCATTGCATCGAGTCACTGCCATTTCCTCAGAGCGTTTTCAACGAGAAGAATTGGCGATCTGTTCTACGTTCTACGAATCACGCTTCTGTGACCCAAAATCATAGATTTTCATAGATTTAAAGCTTTCTCATCGTACCCATGCCTGATTAGAAACCGAAGGAGGTCTATCAATTTCTACATACTCCAGTGGCTCACGCGATACCCAGACAAAAGTTAGAAGAAAAAGAGGGTTTTAGGCGCGTCGCTCGCCCAAAACCCTCTTTTTCTCCTAGAAAGTCAGAGAAGTTTGCCAGGTTGTTCTCTGTTCATCAATTTAACGTAAGCGTAGCGGCAGCAGACTTTAAGGAGATTAATGAAGCCGGGATAGCTGCCTTCTACTTGGTGAAAGTTGAAGCTATCAAAATCGGGGATTCATCTCCTGCGCCTCTCCTGACAATGATTGTGGGGCCTAGCCAAGAAAGCTTAGACATTGGAGAAACTAAAAAAGAACTGGCAGAACGCTACACGATCCGACAGAAGTTTTGGACTGGGCCGTTAGACTGGGCAAAAGAAAAAACGAAGCTCCACGCCAACATTACTTCTGGCAAGTATCACTGGATTGGAGCTGGTTCCGGTAAGCGTGGTCTCAGCTATAACTACACCATTCGGAAAGATGAAGCAGTCATAGAGCTCTACATCGATCGTGGCAAAGATGCAGAGCAAGAAAACCAAGATATCTTTGAGAAGCTTTTGATATCTCAACAATCTATCAAAGAAGGATTTGGGGATCCATTGGCATGGGAAAGACTGGAGGGAAAAAGGGCTTGCCGCATTCAAAAGGTACTCACATCAGGGGGCTATCGTAACAGCGAAGAAGAATGGCCTACCATTCACGAAGAGATGATTGACACCATGATTCGATTGGAATCTGCACTGAAATCTCCAATCAACCGACTCAACATTTGAGGTCATCCCACGAAATCTAAGTAACCCCTTTTATGGCTGTCCTATGAATCAATACCAAGCGATCGCCCTTTCCCTCCTTACCATGAGCTGTCTTGCAGCCGATCATGACGCAACTCCTGTATCAGAAGTCGATACCCAAATAGCGCAGTCATTGCGTCCGGTAACTGTGATTTCAACAGGCGATGGGGATACCCTCAGAATCAACCGTAATGGTCAAGGCGTCACCGTTCGGCTTGCCTGTATCGATGCACCCGAAAGTAACCAACCTGGGGGCAATGAAGCATCAAATCGATTAAGCCAACTTCTTCCCCATGGACAAGTTGTGCAAGTTCGCTCTCTCGATACCGATCGCTACGGTCGGGAAATTGCCGAGATTTATGTGAATAATCAACTGGTGAATCTGACCCTTGTAGAAGAAGGATATGCCGTCGTCTATGACCAATATCTCAATACCTGTGGGGCAAATCGAGATTGGTACTTAGAGGCAGAGCAGGGGGCGATCGCCGCTCGTCAAAACTTTTGGGCACAAGCTGATCCAGTAATGCCGTGGGATTGGAGGCGTGGGCAAGCTTCTCAACCCGCGAGCCCACCACAAACCCGTCCATCCACTCCACCACCCAGTCCATCCACTGCCAACGGGGCTGAGTTTCCTGCCTGTGTGACCTCAGACTGTGACTGTTCTGATTTTCAAACTCAAGCCGATGCCCAACGACTGTTGAATGCTTTTGCTGGAGATCCGCATCGCCTTGATGGCGATGATGATGGTGTTGCCTGTGAGAGTTTGCCCTAGTGACCGTCGTATAAGTCTAAACATTTGTGGTCACTGGGACATGATGGAGGTCAATTCCAACTGTTGGAAAGCTATGAATTCGTCAGAAAAACCGCGTTGATGTAACGTTGATTAAACTCGCTTGCCGGTTTTAACTGCTTCTCTATACTGCTATGTGTGTAGTGTTTGCGTGCTGTTTTCTCACTATGCTTCATCCAAACAGCAGCAGATTTTCTCACCGCAGGATCGGCATCTTGCTCATCTAGAAACGTGTCATAAATATGCCGTAGACCATGAGGCGTCACTGCAACTCCAGTAAATCGAACAAATATGCCGCGAACCATCTCACCAAAACGACTGGCATTATATGCTTGCCCTCAATGACCCGTAAAGAAATAGTCATGCTTGGCAGCAATTATAAATTCAAAAATAGTTAGGATGTATTATCTGTGGTTGCTGGCGT
>CAYXJG010000520.1:0-3062 GCA_964465285.1 uncultured bacterium | reverse complement strand
CAATGAGGCATCGTTGTCATGAGGCATCGTTGTGCCGCCCCACAGAAATTTGGTTTAGACTAATGAGCTCTCGTTTCCAACGGCCTAAATCTTACACCAGACTAATGTTTTCTGAGCGGTTGAACGCTAGTATAGAGACTGACTTATTTTGCAGCACAGGAATCTCAATCGTGATATCAAACCTTGTTGCCGACTTCCGCATCATCTTTGAACGAGACCCGGCAGCCCGCAACTGGCTAGAAGTGCTGCTCTGTTATCCCGGATTGCAGGCGCTCTTTTTCCATCGCTTTGCTCACCTGCTTTATCGGCTTGGGCTTCCATTGTTGCCTCGCTTCCTGTCACATATTTCCAGGTTCTTGACAGGTATCGAAATTCATCCAGGTGCTCAAATTGGCAAAGGTGTCTGTATTGATCACGGCATGGGAATCGTCATTGGCGAAACAGCGATCATTGGCGACTATTGTCTGATTTACCAGGGCGTTACGCTGGGGGGAACGGGTAAGGAAACGGGAAAACGCCATCCCACCCTTGGTCAGAATGTCGTTGTTGGTGCCGGTGCAAAGGTACTAGGAAACTTGCAAATTGGCAATAATGTCCGTATTGGAGCAGGTTCTGTGGTGTTACGCGATGTGCCGTCAGACTGTACGGTCGTTGGAGTACCAGGACGTATCGTCTACCGCTCTGGAGAACGGGTGGAACCACTGGAGCATGGTCGGTTACCTGACTCAGAGGCTCAGGTTATTCGGTTCCTGGTCGATCGCATTGAATCCCTTGAGCAAGAGGTTCAAGACCTGCGCTCTAAGGTCGATACTTCTACTGTTGCACTACCCAAGGATATGTCTTTGGTAGCAGTTAGTCATGCCTCATCTGAAGATCACGCCTCGACCCATACTTTGACAGATGTGCAGGCAGAAGCGGAGATAGTCAATGACCCATCAACCTGCCGGTTACGCAACCGCGTCATCGAAGAATTCCTAGACGGGTCTGGCATATAGAACGTACACGAGAGTTAAAGCGAGATACCCAAAGCGATACACCTAAAGCGAGACACCTATTGACGCGATGTTCAACTAAATCGATGCTTCCTTTCAGACCTTTAAAAATGAGTTGTACATCGCGTTATGCCTTGCCTGGTTATAAATTTAGTCTTTGAATCAGGGAGATCCTGTGCTGCTCGAAGGATTTCCCCGATTCAAAAATTGAAGGTGTAGCCTGTGGAAGTATAAGAGCGAGAATTAAATAATTTGAGCCAAGCTTAGGCCGATTATAGACCTGTGTGCTGTCATTCTTACCAGAACACGGCAGAATGAGACAGTAGGTTAGGACTTATGCGAGTTCTGTGTGTCTAGGGCAGTTTTGTAGGTAGTAGCGGGCTGCACCCGTCACCCTCTACAAAATCATGTAAGTCCCAAGAGTCAATGTTGTTCTTAAAATTAGCTATGGTAGTTCGGCGTCCAGATATTGTGTTCCTTGTTCTCGATACCCAGCGGAGCGATCGCCTCTCCTGCTACGGATATCCTCTCAATACTTCTCCAAACCTGGATGCGCTGGCATCGGACGCGACACTATTCCACAACGCTATCTCCGCTGCTCAGTGGACGGTGCCCTCCCATGCATCCATGTTTACGGGGCTATATCCCTCGGCTCACCAAGTTTTACAGTCCTACTCCGTTTTGCCGGATACCCTCACCACTTTGGCGGAGCGACTCAGTGCCGGGGGATATTTTACCGCTGGCTTTTGCAATAATCCCCTGGTCGGCGTCATTAACAATGGTTTGCGGCGCGGCTTCGACAGCTTTTTGAACTATAGTGGTCTACTCACGTCCTATCCCAACCAGGCTGGCAAACAACGGGGGTTACTGGATCGCTATCGCCAGTTTTTCAAGCGGACGCTGGCAAAGGGATTGGGGAAAGTTCAGGACTCCTTCGCCCGGTCTGAACTGTTGCTGGCACTCTCTTTTTCTCCACTGATGGTTCCCCTCTGGCAAACTGCCTTAAGCTTCAAAGGAAACACCGCAAAGTCCCTAGACGACACTGCCAACTTGCTCATCAACCGCCGGGGAGTCGATGCTGACCAACCTGTATTCACCTTCATTAACCTGATGGGCACCCACATGCCCTATCACGCGCCCCGCAGGTATGTAGAACGGTTTGCTCCCCACGTGCTGAAAGACCGAAAGGCTCGCCACTATCTGCAACAGTTCAACAGTGATGTGTATGGCTGGCTGGCTCCCCTTGCAGGCGCCCTAGATATCCACGAGAAGGCCACCCTAGACGGTATGTATGATGCAGAAGTTGCCTATCAGGATGATCAGCTTGGTGTTTTCTTTGACCGCCTTAAGATGAGTGGGCGGCTGGATGACACGCTTATTATCATCTGCTCTGATCATGGGGAACATCTGGGCGAAAAGCAGTTTATCGGCCACTCTATCTCTCTTTACAACGAGCTAGTGCAGGTGCCGCTGATTATTCGTGATCCCAGCGATTCTCTGCCCCGAGATACCCATCGGGATGATGTGATTTCGACTCGGCGGCTGTTCCATACCGTGCTCGCTGCCGCAGGGCTGGCGAGTGTAGAAGAGCGATCGCTCAGCCTCGTCCAAAATCCTGCCAATGACCCCGAAAAGAATCGGGTCTTTTCAGAAGCGATTCCGCCTCAGAATGTGGTCAACCTTTTGCAAAAGCGCCAGCCTCAGTTAATCCGCGATCGCCACTGTGACCAACCCCGTCGCGCCATTTGGCTGGGAAACCATAAGCTTATCGAAACCGGACAGCAGATGCTCGAGCTCTTCGACATCACCCAAGACCCCAGCGAAGCCTTGAATCTGAGCAGTATCTTTCCCGAAAATGTTGAAGTGCTGCAAGACTGTCTGCAAGCGTTTGTGGGCAGCCATACTGACTATGCTGTGGCAAGCGAGGGGCGCGCTCCCGGCTTTGATGACCCCGAAGTGCAGCAGCGGCTCCACGACCTGGGTTATCTGGAAGATTAGCCAGTCAATAAACTCCTTAAGGGATCTGCGGCTAAAAAAGATACTGGAAGAAAAGAGCAGCGGGCGCAGCCC
>CAYXJG010000519.1:0-3069 GCA_964465285.1 uncultured bacterium | reverse complement strand
CCCCTCCCCATTCCCCATTCCCATTCCTCTATGTCTAATTCCCTTCCTTCCCTGATCCAAGCCGTCAACTCTGCCGACTCTGCCGCCAAACTGGTCGGAGCAGTTCGTGCATTAGCGGCCACTGCCGATGTGGGAGCTGTTCCCACTCTGGTTTCTACCCTGGGCTACAACAATCCAGGAGCAGCGGTCGCGGCTGTGGATGGGTTGATTGCCATTGGTGATGCGGCAGTACCCGCTCTGCTGGAACAGTTGGATCGGCATAATTACACGGCGCGATCGTGGGCGATTCGGGCATTGGCAGGCATTGGCGACCCGAGGGGCTTGGTGACGCTATTGGGAGCAGCTACGGCAGACTTTGCAGTGAGTGTCCGTCGGGCAGCAGCAAGGGGTTTAGGGGGCATGAAGTGGCAAAGCTTTCCCCCAGATGTGCGGGAGATAGCTCAGGAAGAAGTGCTGGATGCCCTAGTATTTGCAGCAACCCAGGATGATGAGTGGGTGGTACGCTATGCGTCAGTAGTGGGGCTGGAATCCCTGGCTGTTGCCGTTGCGCCGACAACTCCAGTTTGGTTTCGCCAGATTGCCGAACAGGTGAAGGCGATCGCCACGAATGATAACTGCCTGACGGTGCGCGCCCGGTGCGTCATGGCGCAGCGACAGTTAAACACCCTATCTTTATCAGAAGCTCCTGTATCGGAACCCCCTGTGGATGAGGGTGTTTCCTCTGGCCTTACGGAAACCGATTGGCAGCGGATTATGGCGCAGTTGTATGAGCGCAAGAAGCAAGAGCGCCAGGAATTTTCAGAGGGGGACCCTCGACGGTTTCGGGCGATCGCCGCTGATTTAAATGCGCCGTAGAAGAAGAGAGGAGGGAGGTGAAGGTGAGATGGCAATGGCTGTCCCCTTGTTTCCTGTCCCCTTTTTAATGCGTAACGCTCTGCTGGCGGAACTCTGCTGGAGTCAGCCGCATGGGATTCTCAGGGTTCCAGATGCCACGTCCAAGGATACGGGCAGTCTGTTGAGCATGGTGAAGGCGCTGCTCGTACTTTAGGTTGGGCGATCGCACGTTTACCATTACTAATCCCTCTTCCGCCAACCATTCATTCACAAGCACATCATCAAGCCAGACATAGGCGAGATGGCGATCATAGTCATCGACCGTTTCGATATCTTCTTCTAGGAAAACCGTTTGCCCTAGCAATTTCTCCGACAGAGAAGTACGGGCAGATTCTCCCCAAGGATTTTGCCGCCAGTCAGGGGCGCTGATGCCGATGAGCCGAAGTTGTTGGTTGAGGGCAGTTTGTCCAGTGAAGTCTGAGATTTCAATGGTCTGCCCACTCACCACACCCATGACCTGAACAGAAGTTGCACCCGTGGGCGATCGCCCCTGACACCCCATGATCATCACCGCAAGAACCAAACAAATCCACAGAATACATGACTTGGCAAGTTTCACGCAAAAATAGGGGTTTGAGGCGCGCGGAGCACGCCCCAAACCCCTATTTTTGCGTTGTGAATTTGAGAACGTTGCCAAGTCGTGCAGAATACCCAAGCGTATGGGCCTCAGCTTCGAGAGAAGGGATGGGATGCATCCGACATGCAAGCAGGAAAATACTATCATGACACAGCGGCAGACTAGCGATTGAGCGTTAGCGGAATCAGACACAGATGCCTCGAAACTCGCCCCTATGTGACCAGTATTCCCCGAATATGGCACCAATCAAAAACAGTCTGGTGCTCTGTCATTTCTTGAAATTAGGGTAAATCCCTCCGGAATTCATCCTAATTTTTAATTTTGACGCTGCACTAGTATCGGAAGGATGAAGGATGAAGGCAGAATGGAGATTCTTTATGTGCCAAGAGTTCTGCATGTGCCAAGAGTTCTGCCTATCAAAAACAGTGGGGCTATTTGCGCCGTCGAGTACTGGTGTGGTGTCAATTCTTGTGATGCTGCACACTAGCGGTTAACCTGCTAATCCAAAATCCAAAATCCAAAATCGTTAGTGTCACGATTTATTCGCCACTCCCTCAGAAGAGTCAAAATGTGAACGATGGCATAAGGGTTTCAGAGTTTACAAATCAGGGTGGCGAAAAACTAAGGACACTAACCATTTCGGGAAACTTCGCGCCCGATAGGCGCTCGGTTGTAAAGATTTAGGGAGCAAACAAGTCGCCTCAGGCGAACTGTTTGCTCCCTAAACTTCCGTAGTGAGGGTTGCTGACGAATGTCTGCCTCTGAGTAAACGTCGTCCTAAAAAATACCTGTCACGCACGGAGGGAAGAGCCTGCGTCCTGGGAGAATTCCCCATGCATGGGACCATTCTATTGCGTAGCGATTTCCTGAGTTCAATCTCCCAAACTGATCGGCCCCAGAATATTCTCGCCTCCTGGAATACCCACCATCGTGGAGTAACGCTGACAAATCTATCGCTGGCAAATCTATCGCTGGCAAATCTATAATCGTTAACGCTTGCTTTTGCTTGCCCTGTCGCGTTTGTGAAACGGGTGAAAGGGTGAGGGGTTAGGCGTCGTTCAAGGGACTTGCTAAATCGCGGTTAGGCCGCCTCCATCCAGTCGAACACCTGATCAAGCTGTTCCAGGGTGAGAATTCCGTATTGCCAGAGCACCATTGGCAACAGATTATTCGGGGTGTCGGTGCGCTTCATGGCGAGGGCGATCGCCTCGTCTGACACCGCCATATCTTGGCGTAAAAACTGAATCAATCTATCTTGGGCCGTTAACGGGTTATGTGAAAACATCGGAGCTACTCCAGAGTTTCTTTATGTAAACGATCTTAAACAAAAATGTTAAGTTTTGAAACGTTGTTTCAGATTCTTTCATGGGAAATATCATCTAATGTTTTGAGAAAAATGCGATCTCCGCTTGATATATCTTCATTTGGTCGATTGTACGGGGAAGTCTCTACGGGGCTAATTTTTTAAGCAAAAAATGCTTCTTCTCTCAGTTTTTGGCTGATGAGCATCATCGGCCCTTGACAACAGCAATTCTCATGTTGAGAAGCTTCGCGCCCTACAGGCGCTCACTTGCACAAATTTAGGGAGCAAAAAGGTC
>CAYXJG010000518.1:0-3097 GCA_964465285.1 uncultured bacterium | reverse complement strand
GACTTGGCAAAGTTCTCAAATTCACAACACAAAGATAGGGGTTTGGGGCGCGCGACGCGCGCCCCAAACCCCTATCTTTGCGTGAAACTTGCCAAGTCGTGGATCGAGAAACTAAATATACTTTGCCAGGTCATAAACTCAGGGTTTCCCCAATTCAAAAATTAAAGTTGTAGCCTGTGGCAGTCTAATCTGAGCCCCATTGGGCTGATGCGGGGTGACACTGCCACTCCGCATCAGCCCAATGGGAAACGATTGAACCCTGTCTTCTGAGGGTTAGGCAGTCGGCTCTACAAAATGTTCAATGCCGCTGACGACCCGTGCAGACTCAATG
Organism: uncultured bacterium; assembly: GCA_964465285.1. Classification (GTDB taxonomy): domain Bacteria; phylum Cyanobacteriota; class Cyanobacteriia; order CAKZMO01; family CAKZMO01; genus JBCCWF01. The sequence continues at coordinate 2,766 of CAYXJG010000518.1, read as the reverse complement.
CGATCGCCCACGGTTAGCTTGTCTAACACCTCTTTGTTCTCAACCACATAGCCAAACACGGCATAGCGGCCATCTAGCAGATTGAGTCCCGCAGGGGTCAGTTCCGACTCGAACTTTAAGAAAAAGAACTGAGACGATGCACCATTTGGGTCATCCCCCGGACGCGCCATTGCAACAGTGCCATAGGCGGAGAAAGGAAGTACGGGTTTTTCCAGGTATAGGCCCACTTCTTCCATCGTGAAGCCATAAAGCGGTTCACGTTCACCCTGTACCATAATCTCCAGGGGCACGGTCCGGTAGTCTCCCGTTTCCGGGTCAATAAACCCAACCTCTGGGCCCGGCGGGTCGCCCGTCTGCACGACATAAAAGTCTTCAGCACGAGTAATTTCCAGGCCATCATAAAATTGGCGCTGAACTAGATCGACAAAATTGCCTGCCGTTACTGGTGCATTGTAGCCATCAGCAACCATCTGCATCGTGCCTTTGTTGGTGACAATTTCAATGGTGGCTCGCCCTTTGAGTTGAGGGAGATGACTATAATCGTCGGACACCTCAAACGGAAACTCAGACACCATCAGCTCTTCGATTTCTCCGATGGTGTCTAGCAGTTCAGATCGCTTGACCCATACGGCTTCTTTGTCTTGTCCCGACACATAGGATCGCAGGTCTGCCATTTCAGTAGCCAGTGATGCCAGCAGCTTTTCTACTGCTGGCTTATTAGCTTCAGGAACATCTGCCAGAATATTGTCTGCCCGCTGCAGAAGTTTTTCAGCTCGATCCAGGTTTCGATTGACGGAATTGAGCCGTCTGCTGCCCTGAACGCGCAGGGTTTCAGAAATGTCTTCTAGCTCTTTTTGCAAGCTACGAATGGTTTTGTTATCAATGGGCAAAGCATACCGCAGCAGAGCTTTGCCATCGGTGATAGCGTTTCCAGGGGGGAGCCGGCTGATGTGGATGGAGGAAACAGGGGCGAGGTTCAATGGGGCATCAAGGGCGATTGCCCCTTGGACTGCGACACCCAGCACCAGGATGAGGGCGATCGCTCCCATCGCTACAGCCTGCTGCCCACGAGTCAAGCATCGATTGGCTAGGAATCTACTTGAGCATCTGAGTGATTGAAGAGCCTTAACAACGGAGTAGGCTACTTTTGACAACATGATTTCTAAAGCCACAGAGTTTACCGAGACATCACCGCTGGGATGAGGAGGACAATGTAACGGATTTCTAGTTTGCAGTCGCGTTTATTCCATCTCATCCCTTAACATCATCACAATGTCATGTTCAATCTTGCCATAGCGTTGCGTCCTTAGACGGTCACCCCAAAAATTATACGAAAGCCTCTCACTTTTGTGAGTTAGGCAGAACCCAGATTGCCTAGCCGCAAACCACAATCTATTCATTTGCAAAAGTGGGATGCTCCTAATCCCCTTGAGGGGTAAAATAAATTGCCAATTGTTCTCCCTCATAGGCAAGGATAATGATCTCAAGCAACGACTTTCGCCCTGGTGTCAGTATCGAACTCGATGGCTCCGTTTGGAAAGTAGTCGAGTTTCTCCACGTTAAACCCGGTAAAGGTGCTGCTTTTGTTCGCACCAAGTTGAAGAACGTGCAAACTGGAAACACGATTGAACGCACCTTTCGAGCAGGTGAAACCGTGCCCCAGGCAACCCTTGAAAAAAGTGTCAAGCAGCATACATACAAAGAGGGCGAGCAGTTTGTCTTTATGGACATGGAAACGTACGAAGAAGCACGCCTAAATGCAGATCAAATTGGCAACGCTGTTAAGTACCTCAAGGAAGGTATGGAAGTGAACGTCGTGTCATGGAATGACCAGGTACTTGAAGTTGAGGTGTCCAACTCAGTTGTTTTAGAAGTGACAGACACCGATCCGGGAGTGAAGGGAGATACGGCAACAGGCGGGACAAAGCCTGCCATTGTTGAAACGGGCGCACAGGTGATGGTTCCCCTCTTCATTTCAGTGGGCGAGAAGATTAAAATTGATACCCGAAACGATTCCTACCTGGGCCGCGAGTCATAATGTCGGGCGGCTGTGGAGAACTAGGAAGTAATGCTGCCAAGTTCTTTCAGATGTTTTCCTGACTAGTATTTCGGGTAATTGGCGTTAGGCGTTAGATGACTGGCACTGTTACGTAAGAGGCTGCGTTGTGGAATTAAGTTTTAACGAACTCCAAGAACTCTTGAAGACTCTTGGAGATACAGATATTGAGGAGTTAACGCTAAAGAGCAGTGATTTTGAACTCACCGTTCGGAAGACGCTGCCCCATAAGGGTGTCACCATGCCTCAACCCACGCTCATGCCCACTGATCCAGCCGTTTTGGGAATGCAGTCCCAGAGTTCTGTGCCATCAGTCAGTGTCTCGTCACCTGCGGTCGCGTCATCAGCGCAGTCCATTGCCCCCCCCTCTGCCCATGCCGAGTCTAAGCTGTTGGAAATCACATCTCCCATGGTCGGTACTTTCTACCGTGCTTCAGCTCCAGACGAACCGCCTTTCGTAAGCGTGGGCGATCGCATCTCGACCGGGCAAACGGTGTGCATCATCGAAGCGATGAAACTCATGAATGAGATCGAGGCTGAATTCTCTGGAGAGGTCGTCGAAGTTCTCGTCGAAAATTCTGAACCCGTTGAGTTTGGGCAGACGCTCATTCGAGTCAAGCCCAATTCCTAAGGATCAAAGATTAAAAAAAATCCTCGTTCCTAAGGGATCTGCGGCTAAAGAAGATACCAGAAAAGAGCAGCGGGCGCAG
>CAYXJG010000517.1:0-3168 GCA_964465285.1 uncultured bacterium | reverse complement strand
GCGATCGCACAAATGTTTGATGCTGCGGTGAATTTATTCCCTGTTGCAACCCAGCCAGTACCGCTGCCATATCGCCTGCTAACAGCGCCGACACCGCTAACCATAGTCCCGGAAAGATGCGGCTGCGCACGATGCCCTGGTCATCGGGCTGCTGCGCCTGATATTCGTCCGCCTCCAAAATAAACCAATCGAATCGGCCTTCCAGGGTGCACCAAACGATATATTCCTGCACCTGATTGCGACAATAGGCTCGTTTCTTGTCATGCAAATCAATCGCTGCACTACTGGCCGCCACTTCCACTACCAGTTCCGGATCTCCTTCGATGTAATCCTCTGCACCAATTCTGGTCTGTCGCCCCGGCACCAGCAGCACGGCATCGGGTTGAGGTTCGTTATTGATGCGCACCTCGGCCCAATCAACATCCTATGCGTCATAGTCAAGGTCGATCTTAGTAACACGACTTGGCAAGTTTCAGGCAAAAATAGGGGTTTGGGGCGCGCTCCGCGCGCCCCAAACCCCTATTTTTTCTTTGTGAATTTGAGAAGTTTGCCAAGTCGTGTCTCCCAGCTTGGGGGCAAGGGGGTAGGAGATGGGGGCGATCGCTAAACAGATAATTGCCTAAGACGATCTTTTTGTTCTCTAAATTTCCAAAATGAGAACTGCTGCTAGCTACACAGCAATTCTCATTTTGGAGAACTTCGCGCCCTATAGGCGCTCACTTGTATGGGTTTGGTGGCAAAAGGTCGCCTCAGTATGTGTTTAGCGCGATGCTTGGCTGATCCCCCTAAATCCCCCTTGAAAAGGGGGACTTCGAGCCAGTTACTGTGTGAGCCCCCTTTTTAAGGGGGCAGCGACAGCGGGGGATCACACCGCTACGCTAAACAAGTACTCGCCTCAGGCGACCTTTTGCCACCTAAATTTCCATAATGAGAACTGCTGCTAGCTATCCGGTAGGGTTGACAGGCGATCGCCAATAAATGAGAATAGTTCTTATTTGTTCTCCATTGAATAAGGCAAGATTCTTTGGCAGCAAGAGCCTGATCTTTCTTAGCACCAGTATTATGTCCATCACCCTATCGAGTGCCGACTACAAACAGCTTTGGCAAGCGGCCAATCCCCCGTCCTCGCCATCCACCCCTCTCTCAGGCTACCGCGAGTGGCAAGAGGTCATTCCTGCACCCCTGGGGCAGGGCTATATTCAGCACATTCAGATGCGGGAGGTGCAGTTGAGTCTGTTCAACTATCGGCTGCACGATGACCTCTTTGTGGCTGAACAGGCTGGGGAAGACTCGGGCACAGAGTATGAATTTGGGTTCAACCTCTCAGGCAACCGCAGCGGCAAACGCACCGGAGAAAACTTTCTGCACTGGGGTACTGTAGACGCAGAGGAAGCTTGGATCTGGCAGACCTACGCTGACGACCCAGTGCTGAAGGTCGATATTCATCTGGCGTCTGCCACTGGGCTGATGCCGCTGATTGCAGACTCGCTAGAGGAACTGCCTGCGGCAATGCGACAGTACATCGAAGCTGGTGATGGGGGCTGGTTTAGCGAAATTAATGTGATTACCCCCGTGATGCGATTAACCCTGGAGCAAATTTTTCACTGCCCCTTTCAAGGGAAAACGAAACAGATGTATCTGGAGGGTAAGTGCCTGGAGCTGATTGCCTTGAAGCTGGAGCAGTTGAAAGACATCGACAAACGTACAGGCCCATTCTGCTCACTGAAGCCCGATGATGTTGACCGGATTCATCTTGCAAAAGCAATTCTGACGGATATTCCGGGTAATCCACCGTCTCTGATGGAACTGGCCCGTCAGGTGAGCCTGAATGATTACAAGCTAAAGGTCGGGTTTCGCCAGGTGTTTGGCACCACCGTCTTTGGCTATCTGCATCAGCATCGAATGGAAACAGCACGTCAGTTGCTAAGGGAGCAACGGATGAATGTGAGGGAGGTGGCTCAGACAGTCGGATATGCGAATCAAAGTCGGTTTGCGGCTGCGTTTCGTAAACAGTTTGGCATCAATCCAAAAGCCTATCTGTTGAGCCAAAAATCGAGTCAGGGCGTATGGTGACTCGCTAGCGGGCGATCGCGCAGCATTTGTTACACGTCTGGGAGTTGGTTGGGGTCAATACCTTGCGATCGCAAATAGTTTTCTAATCGTTCTTTTTGCTGCCGTTCTTGTTCAGCCCGTTGCCGTTCTTGTTCAGCCCGTTGCCGTTCTGCTTCTTCAGGCAAAGGAATCAGTTCTCCGTCTGCCGTAAACCAGCGCAACTGCCGTTCGTGAATCCCAAGGGCTAGCCCTAACTGCTCGCTGGGCAGGTGATTTTGCTCCGTTGGCTGAATCGCCTCATACTGTCCATTGCCAAGATAAAACCCTGCAAATTCTAGAGTTTCCGGATCAAACCAGTAATACTCTGGTAAGCGCCACACGTCTTGGTAGAGCGCCTTCTTTGCGCCTTTATCTACATTTGCCGTGGAACTGGAGAGTAATTCAATCACGACATTGGGATATTTTCCGCCTTCTTCCCAAATGGCCCAACTGCGACGGTCTTTTTTTTCGGCTCCCAACACGACAAATACATCTGGCCCTCGGAAGTCTCGTGACTTCAACTGCTGTATGTTGTAATAAACGGTCAGGTTGCCAGAAACGTAGAAGTCTTGGCGGTCTTGCCACCAGGACTTGAGTAAACGAATGAGTAAGTCGATTTGGTTACGATGAAGATCAGTCTCCAAGGGCGGTTCATCACTCTCCAAGTTACTCGGGGGGAATTCAATCGTGTCAGCAATATTCTCATCAACAGCGGGCGGATTCTCGTTTAGATAAACCATGTCACGATACTCCGATCAGAGGCTTCCAACATAGCTTTCAGTATAGCTTGAGGGAATCAGTAGGTAGACACATTCAATGCTTTCGTAGGGTGCCGTTAGGCGTGGCCGTAACGCACCGCTCCATAGGGCCGTTCCTTGAGCTAAGTCATTCACGAAGCGTCCCCAGAGGGAAAAGGTCACTCGACGTTGCTTGGCCTTCGGTCATTTTGAGGGCAAAAATCCGTTTGGGGCGCAAAATGATCCGGATCAGAGCCATGACACTTCCCCATGTCCGGAAGTTCTCCGGTATCTTCCTCGTCAGGTGAGCCTGAATGATTACAAGCTAAAGATCGGGTTT
>CAYXJG010000516.1:0-3197 GCA_964465285.1 uncultured bacterium | reverse complement strand
AGGAGGGAGCTGGCTTCTGGCTCCTGTCTCCTGGATTCTATTCTTGGGAAAACTTCCCGCCTTGAGGAATACGCCATTCTCTAATGTTCTGCTAATTTTAGAAGCTATACCTTGCTGGGTCATAAATTTGACCTTTGAATTTGGGAAATTCTGCGCTGCGCGCAGGGTTTCCCAAATTCAAAAATTACGGATATAAATGCCTCGTTCGCAATCGCTCAACATGATTCATCCTAATTATAGCGATCGCAAGAATTGAATCAGGGCGTCACGATTATCGGCACTCATTTGCTGAAAGGCTTCTTTGGAGGCTTCTGCCTCGCCCCCATGCCAGAGAATTGCCTCCTCCAGGGAGCGGGCACGGCCATCGTGTAGATATCCGGAATACGGTAACACCGTTTGCGCCAGCCCTACCCCCCACAGGGGCGTTGTGCGCCATTCGCTACCCGACGCCTGAAAATCAGGGCGATGGTCTGCCAGATCAGGCCCCATGTCGTGCAGGAGTAAGTCCGTATAAGCATGAATGGTCTGGTTTACTAATGCAGGAATGTCGTGGGAACCTGTGTGCAACTCAGCAGTATGGCAAGCTGCACAGTTTGCATCATCAAACAGCCGCTCTCCCTGCATCACTTGGGGGTCGTCTAAGGCTATCCGTCTGGGAACAGCAAGGGTTTGAACATAGATGGTGGCTAATTCAAGGATGTCTTCATCAATGTCCTGGTTGCCATCTGCGTCGGGAAATAGAGGATTGCTGACTCCCATGTCGTTGGCATAGGCTGATGCGGTCTGTTGCAGTAAGGTCGGGGCATTCGCCTTCCAGCCGAATCGTCCCAGGGTGTCAGCCTGTTCGACGACGTTCCACACATAGTTGGGACGGCCAGAAATATCGTCATCGTCACGATCATCCGCATCAGCCAAGGCTAAGATATCCGCTTCGGGCACAGCCTCCAGCAATCCCAATCCAAAAACAGGTAAGGGAATGCGGTTGGAGATGGCGATCGCATCGGTCATAGATTTTCCGTCCCGTCGAGTTAGATTGAATTGGGGCGATCGCAGTGAGTAAGGAGTCCCATCTGCATAGTGCCCAGGGCGCTCTTGCCAGGTCACCTCAATGGTTCCTTCGGGAGGATGCCCATAGATCCCCTGCTCCTGCACCTGTGTTCCAAGACCAGGAACCGGAGGGGTGTTGGCTGTCGCTGCCACCGCTTCCAAGGTGTAGGTATGATCAGAGGGTAAGGCAAGGGATTCATCTGCTGACTCATTGTCTGCGAATTGACTGACGCGCACCACTCGCTGCCCCTTCTCCTGTAACCCTCGCCCGTTGTTGATGTGGCAACCTACACAGGAGCTGCTGTTAAACAATGGTCCCAAACCTGGGTTGACATTGGCAGGGGGCGTGACGAACGCTGCCTCAAATGCCAAATCACCAGCCGCATGACGATCCTCCCAAACGTCATCTAAATTTGGCGCGGGTTGGGTAAATGCCTGGGAGGATCGATTTTGAATCGTCGTTGCACCTCCTGCCTGGGGTAAGAACTGGGCGACGACGGGACGATTCAAAATCGTTGACAGAATGATCCCAACCATTGCCGCAGCCAGTCCCATGCCCAGGCGATGCAGCCACTCCTTTGGTAATCGTTGAAATTGTCTGAAAAAATGCATTATTGCTGTACCAGGGGAAGAACACGCTGCTGGAAGATGTCAAACAGTTCTAAGACACTCTCCTGGGCTGCCGCGATGGCAGGTTGGGCGCTGGCATCGCAGAGAGTTTTCTCCAGGGGGCCGGGGATTGTTTCAATGTCCATCATTGCAACTTCAAACTGCTCACGAATTTGGGCATCCAGGGCCGGATTGACGGCGGCGACAAAATCGCCTAAGCCTCGTCCATCGGTTCCAGCGAAGGCATAGTCTCCCAGATAAGCATTCTGTGCGCTGCGAATGTTAGCGTCAAAATCATTCAACGTACTTTGAGAGAACCGACTTTCCAATAAGAAAGGATTCTGGGCATCCACTGCCTCCCCGATTTTGATGTTACCTAGTTCATCTAAAATGCCGATAATACCCTGGGTAATTTCCTCGCCCGCCGCTTGCAATGTGGGATAGATGTCGCTCCCTTCTCCGGCGGTCACAAATTCGCTGCGAAACGAAGGATACCCCTGAATCCCTTCTGTCCAGCTTGCCAGTAGCTCATTAGCAGTTTGATTAAATTCAGGGGCAACCGCCGCTAAATACTCCAGGTCACGTTCCGTGAAGTCTGACAGGGTTTTATCGTTTTCCGTGCCGAATAGCAGAAAGCCGATGGCATGAAATCCCTTCTGGCTAGTCAGCAAACCATCCATATACTCAGGCGTCAGAGAGTCGCCGCTTTCGAGTACGGCAATCACATCCGCTTCATTCACCGGCCAATCATCCAGTTCGGCATCTAATCCGAGGAAGGCAGCGGGGCCAAAGGCAAATGCTTCGCTCTGCTCCCAGGGTGTACGAGCCCCCAGCCATACCTGCTGAGCTGCTTCCAGATTCGCTTCAGTGGGATTATCAGTGAACGTGGCGATCGCCTCTGCCAGCTCACCCGTCAGCTCAGTTAGTCGCTCGTAGTTTGGAATGATGAGCTGATCCACAAAATCAGTCAGGATCTGGCGATCTTGAAAGCGCTGAGAAGCAGGTAGATAGACCCGTGAGATGAAAGCAGCTTCGCCGCCTTCACCGCCTTCGCCGCCTTCACCACCTTCGCCGCCTTCACCACCTTCGCCGCCTTCGGCTAAGGAATCTCCTTCTTCACCACCTTCACCGCCGCCTTCGATGGGGACTGCGACACAGTCAGTATTTTGACTCAGCAGTGTCGGCATCTGTTCATCACTGGTAGGAGACTGCTCGTCACCAGGAAGAGCCAGGCGCTGCTCTGATACAGCGGTCTTTGATACAGCGGTCTCTGATAGTGCGGGTGCCATAGCCCCCATGTTGACCAGGGCATACGTTCCGATGCCGGTCCATAACTTTAATGTCTTGTTCACAACCTTCTCTCCAAAAAGCATCCGTTCTAGGTCAGATCTACGTCAGACAAACCATCTGAGACATAGACAGAAATCAAATCTATGTCCGGATTATTATTGACATCAAATTTCAAAAAGATCAAGTCTTGTTAACACTTTATTGCAGCAGTTTTGTAGCTTAGGGACTTGCAGGAAAATAAAAGATACCGA
>CAYXJG010000515.1:0-3202 GCA_964465285.1 uncultured bacterium | reverse complement strand
GCGCGCGGAGCGCGCCCCAAACCCCTGTTTCTTCGTGAAACTTGCCAAGTCGTGTCTTGTTGATAATTGATGCTCTGCGACAGTTGATTAGCTGCGAGGGGCAGTTGGCTCAGCCAACTGCCCCTCGCAGTGAGACTTATTTTGTGGAAGCAAGATAGGAACTAACTCACTCGAACCTCGTTCACCCCCTTATTCTGACGGTTCGCTGGTGCCATCGAGACTCACGGGGCCAGACCCATAGGCAAAAACCATCAGCAACCCTCCGATGATCGCAAGGTTTTTCATGAACTGAGTGAGCTGCCCTGGATCTGCAACAGGGTTATGAAACACTAACGTAGCCGAGATGAGGAAGATGAGTAGTAACACTGCACCAACTCGGGCTTTATATCCAAGTATGAGAGAGACTCCTCCACCGACCTCAAAGAGAATTGTAAATACGGTCACTAGCGGGGCCAAGGGAATTCCAACCCCAGCGATTTGCTGCTGCGTGCCCGCAAAATCAAGAAGCTTATCAATGCCAGTCTGAATAAAAATTACAGCTAAGAAAGTTCTAGCAACAAGCGGAACATATTTTGGAACAGTCACCCGTTTCACCTCTTGGTTTAAATCAGTAAATTACACATTGCCGAATTATGTGACTCCCAATAAGTAGCTTGGCACAATTAAAAACCAGATGTAAAACCCTGCGCTGCCTGCGCAGTGGGCAGCGCAGGGTTTTACGGTTGATATTAATTGTGCTCACCTACTTAGTTGGGAATCCTTGTGAAGGTCAGAGCCAGGACTCGTGTAAATCCCGTATATTGAGTGCATTTTTTCGAAGGAGGGCGAACTATGCTCGCTACTTCCTCAAAAAATGCGTAAGTTCTGAGAGCTGAAGGGTAGACCATTCAGCAGCTGACGACTCATCAATCATTGATGACTTACTCCTTCGATCAGTGGGCATGCATTAGCCCATGCCCCATAAACTATACCAGGTATGAAGAAAGAGCATTAAATCTGCAAAAGCCAAAGGGCAGGCATTAAAGCATTTGAACACGATTTGGCAAGTTTCACGCAAAAATAAGAGTTTGGGGCGCGCGGAGCGCCCCCCAAACTCTTATTTTTGCATTGTGAATTTGAGAACTTTGCCAGGTCGTGTTTGAACTAATTTTTGTGAGCGGCAAGGCATCATCGCGCTATCCAAAAATAAAAAATCGGATGTTATTTAATCTTTGAGCCTGGTAGTTCGCCAAGCGAACTTTGAACAGGTCTAGGTGAGTGGGGTGTGCCTCATGCGCCCCACTCGTCCAGCAAAGCCTATTTGGTCAACTATTCGTCGGGGCGTTTTGCTGATTCATCAGAAGGTCGAGCCCATTGCTGATGTTTGTCAGAGCCACTTGGCGAAATTATCCGAACCGGGCGTCGGCCCAGCCCGTAGCTATACAGCCAGTTCACCATCACCATCAGACGGCTGCGAAAGCCGGGCAGGTAGGCAACATGCACAACTAACCACATCAACCAGGGTAAAAAGCCCGTTAGGATGAAAGGCCCAACTTTTCCCACCCCAGAATAATCTCCGATGATGGCGAGCCTTCCTTTATTGAAGTAGCGAAACGACTTGGGAGCCTGGCCACGCAGTTGTCGTTTAATGTTTCGGGCGATCGCCACGCCCTGCTGGAGCGCCTCCGGCGCAACCCCGGTAAGAGGCTTTCCGTCCATCTCAACATAGGCCAAATCACCAATGGCATAGACATTGCAATAGTGATGTAGTTGCAAGGTAGAACGAACTATCACCTTATTCCTATGGGCTGTTTCGAGGGTGGCGTCCATGGATGGGAGCGTTGCTTCTAGCCCCACTGACCAAATAACAGTCCCAACAGACAGCGACCCTCCATCCTGAAATTCAACTCTGTCAGGCAAAATGCGTGTTACGTTCCTCTGAAGATGTACGGTGACCCCCATACGCCTCAGCTTCCGAACTGCATAATGCCCTAGGCGTCGAGGCAAATCGGGTAGGAGAGTTTCCCCAGACTGCACCAGCACAATTTGCATCTCCCTTAAATTTAAATCGGGGTAGTCTCTCTGAAGAGAACGCTTCATTTCGACCAGTGTGCCAGCAACTTCTACTCCTGTTGCCCCACCGCCAACAGTAACAACTGTAAGCAGATGCTCTCGCCGTAACGGATCGCTTTCTCGGGTAACCTGTTCAAGCCGACTCAATAAATGGTTGCGAATTGATACAGCATCATCCAGGCTTTTTAGAGTAAAAGCATAGTCTCGTGCCCCAGGAACTCCGAGAAACTTCACTCGACTTCCCGTTGCCAGCACTAAATAATCATACGAAACCATTGAGTTGTCAGTTTCAACAATCTGGTGCGTAGCATTGACATGATTAACCTTCGCCATTAGGAAGCGAAGATTGGGCCTACGGTGCAAAACCGTTCGCAAGGGATAGGCAATAAGCTCAGGCTCAAGCTGCGCTGCTGCCACTTGGTAGAGTAGCGGAATGAAGGTGTGGTAGTCGTTCTGATCAATCAACAGAACATTAGCGTTACTCTTTGATAGCGATTGAGCAGCTTGCATACCGCCGAAGCCTGCACCAATCACGACGACGCGCGGGCGATTTTGCATAGGGCTAGACTCGAGTCACTCTGTTCTTTAAAGGTAATGTAAATATTTGTGAACAGTAGCACGATTCATAGCCCCAGAGAATTTGGTTCAAATTATTTAATTCTCTACCCTCAGGGAATAAATTTGTACTGTCGAATTTACATATAAGTAGTTGAGCAAAATTATTTACACATTTTCCTAGGGGCACACCCCGTCGGGGTGTGCCCCTAGGAAACTTGTTTGTAATTAATTCTGCGTAGGTACTTACGACTTGGCAAAGTTCTCAAATTCATAACGCAAAAATAGGGGTTTGGCGCGCGCTCCGCGCGCCAAACCCCTATTTTTGTGTGAAACTTGCCAAGTCGTGTTACGTACTCAAAATGACGCCTGTCGTCTCAATCTGCCCGAATGTAAAGCAGAGATAAAACCGTAAACTCGAAAATCCATAACGACCGATGGACTTGAAAAGCTTTGATGAAGTTCACCAGTTACTTTTCGTACATTCTCGGATCAAAAGCTATAGTTCACATAGTTTGGGTAAGTAAATACAGTGATCATTAAACTCAGTAAATTCCCGGAGGCCCAATTCCCGGAGGCCCAATTCCCGGAGGCC
>CAYXJG010000514.1:0-3206 GCA_964465285.1 uncultured bacterium | reverse complement strand
CGCGCCCCAACCCCCTAGTTTTTCGTTGTGAATTTGAGAACTTTGCCAAGTCGTAATCATATCCATCAAAACCAGGCGAATCTCGTGGTGCTGGCGATCAAGGGCGATCGCTCCAGTCCAATCGCGTTCAGGGATAGGCGTGAACCGAGCATTGGACGGCGTAAATAGCCCCACTGTTTTTGATAGGCAGAACTCCTGGCACATAAAGAATCTCCATTCTGCCTTCATCCTTCTGACTTCTGCCTTCCAATACTAGCGCTGATCCTCACTTTCTACACCTCCTTAGGGATCTGCGGCTAAAAAAGATACCGGAAGAAAAGAGCAGCGGGCGCAGCCCGCTGCTCTTTTCTAGGTACTTTATTTTCTTGCAAGTTCCTTACTTACTGTGCCGATTGTTGCAGGGCAGGGGCTAATGGTGATGCTGCTGCATCTGCACCGACGATGGACTTACCTGATCGCACCTGCCATCGCTGGACTCGCCTTTCTGCCGTGGTGCTGGATTGTGATCCAGTACTGGCAAACCTGACAGGAGAATACGGTATGGACACAGGTTTTAATGCCGATCTGGGCGCTCCTTGGAGTCATGATTTATAGCGTGCCGTCTTTTTCTTCGACGTTGCGGTAGCGGCTGGAATGCCGGTCATTTTGGGAATGCAGATTCTTATGGCGATCGCCACGCTCTTTCTAATCAGCAATAGAACACTCTACCTTCTCCGTTGTACCCCCAGAACGGTAGGGCTATTTATCTTCACCCACATCATCACGGTTCCATCCGTACTCGCCATCCTCGACCCCAAAAATTGAAAGCGAGTTGGGACTGGCTCTCTGGAAAATTGATGGAAATGCAGAATCATCAACGATAAAATAATGATACAGTACAAGAGTTCGTGCGAGCCATGCATACGCGAGGTCGAACTATGGGATTAACGGCCCAAGAGCTAGAGAAGCAAATGCCCGATGCAACTCAGTTATTGAGTGATGAGCCAGAAATGGAAAGTTCTCTGCACTATTTTCAACTGGCTCTGCTGGTCGCGTGTTTAGAGAGGTTGTGGGGCGATCGCACGGACTTCTTTATCGGAGCAAATCTGACGATTTACTTCAGTCGGCAGCAGCTCAAAAATCGTGACTTCCGTGGCCCCGACTTTTTCCTTGTCAAAAACACCGAGCGGCGTCCCCGCAACTCCTGGGTCGTGTGGGAAGAAGACGGCCAGTACCCGAACCTGATCATTGAGCTACTGTCAAACTCCACAACATCCGTTGACAAAGGGCTGAAAAAGACGCTCTACAGTGAACGCTTTGGCACACCCGAATACTTCTGGTTTTCACCAGAGACACTGGAGTTTGAAGGATTCCGCCTCAACGGCAAAACCTACGATGCCATCCCCACAACAGATCAGGGATGGCGCTGGTCTGAAGAACTAGAACTCTACTTGGGCATCCACCATCAGCAACTGCGGTATTTTGACGCCGAGGGACAGCTCGTTCCAACACCAGATGAGGCAGCGGATTTAGCCGTTCAGCAGGCAGAGCTAGAATCCCAGCGGGCAGAACTAGAATCCCAGCGGGCAGAACTAGCATCCCAGCGGGCAGAACAGGCCGCCCAACGAGCGGAGCGCTTAGCCGAACGGTTACGATCCCTTGGCATCGACCCTGAGGCAATTTAGCTTTTATCAGTATCAGTATCAGTAATAGTCACCTATGCTGTCTAAAAAGCTAGTTCACTTTAATATCTAGCTAAGGGATCTGCGGCTAAAAAAAATACCGGAAGAAAAGAGCAGCGGGCGCAGCCCGCTGCTCTTTTCCGGGTAATTTATTTTCTTGCAAGTCCCTAACATATTTTACTATCTCCAGATAGTTGTCGATGCCGGACATCAAGAAAGCCAGGGTGATTTTGTCATGGGGAATACTGAACCAGTTGGTCAGAGAATTAGTATCAGCGACGATACTAATAGTGTTGCCCAGGGTAATCGCATCTAATTTGGTGGAAATTGTACTTGACAAAATACCAGAGTATTAGGTGGGTGAATATAGAGATCCTATTTGGTTTCTAAAGGTGGGAGCGGGCGCAGCCCGCCCCCACCTTTAGAAATATTTTCAGGAATCAAGTAGGACTACTATATTAGTTACCCATGAGACAGCGGGAGAGCTGTGCAGCGGGGTTACATAAGAAATCCTTCCCCTTCCCTGATCAACGTGGAGCGTCACCATGGTTCAAGGCTTTGCTCAACGGGTGCTGAATCCTCAACAGGCCCGAGAGACTCGGATTTTCAGATTTTAAGACAGAGCGTCCTCCAGCATTTTCAAACCCTCCCGGATCCGCGTGTGGAACGAACTCAACACCATAGCCTGATGTCGATTGTGACGATAGCCATTTTAGCGGTGCTGGCAGGGGCCGATGGGTTTGTCGCCATCGAGCGCTATGGCAAAGCGAAGCAATCGTGGCTAGAGACCTTTTTAGAGCTGCCTCACGGGATCCCGTCCCACGATACCTTGGGGCGAGTGATTGGAGCGCTCGACCCGCAGGCGTTTTACTGAAGCGCGAACCGTCAAAGCTCAGTCTCAAAATGAAGCGCTATACCGCCGCGATGGACAATGGCTTTCTGCTCAAAATCCTCGCCGCTAACGGGGCGGATAAGGCGTGATGGACAACACGATGGCCACCCTGGAATTAAAGACAACCAGTTTTATTAGGAGACAGTTAACTCGAATATCCGACCATGACAGCGCCATAGGTCTGCGTCAACCCGTTATAGCTCACTGATTTTATCCCTAAGTCTATCTATACGAGCACTCGTTTAAGATGCGATTACCCTGCCCGACCACCCCGATTAAGCACATGGGCGTAGATCATGGTCGTTTTCACCTCTTTATGACCCAGAAGCTTTCATGACCCAGAAGTTCTTGAATGGTGCGAATATCATAGCCATTTTCTGAAAAGTGGGTTGCAAAACTGTTCTAGCTCAGCGCCACCCATTTCCGCCGGATGACGCTTTTAATGAAACAAACGGTAGCGACGAATCCAGTCAACGTATGTTTGCTCCATGCGATAGGAGTAGTGCTTCAGCCGGATCTGGTCACGGACTTGATCCAGAAGTGTTCGAGGTCGAGTTTCCATAGATAGCAGATGCAGTACATATGCTTCATTTTTGACATACATCAATTGAATCCTACGGAAAAAGTTGGGTGGCTATACGGAGACTTTCAAT
>CAYXJG010000513.1:0-3214 GCA_964465285.1 uncultured bacterium | reverse complement strand
GCCTGGCACACGACTTGGCAAGTTTCACGAAAAAATAAGAGTTTGGGGCGCGCTCTGCGCGCCCCAACCCCCTATCTTTGTGTTGTGAATTTGAGAACGTTGCCAAGTCGTGTACATCACCACTTTTACAATAGGTGAACCTGTTGATCTCAGTAGCCCAACGCGTCTACAGTAAAACGATTTCGCCATAAAATGTAAAATAAGCTATAAAATGAAAGGTTGAATAACACGGTAATTTAGTATAAAAGTAATTTAGTGGTGAGAATCTCGCGAGATTCTGTTCTGCCCAAGTCAACTCACGTTCTCGGTAGCCTTCTGTGCTGATTTGTGCGGAGTAGCATTCATCTCTCAATGTAAGGAGCAACAATCATGGACAAGGAAAGAAGCACATTTAAGCAGCTTCCATTGTCAGACTTAAGAACGAGCCTCCCAAAATTTAAGCGCCAGGTTCAGTTGGGGATGAAACGTATTGCAGCAACCTACTACGGTCAGGTCGTCGGCTTTCTCGTCCCCCTGAAAGACATTGCACCGCTGGAATCTCAAGGCTTAATCGAGCAAACTGAAGAGATGTCGCTCTCTGACTTCCGGGCACAGATGACAGAGTGTTGGGA
The DNA here is from genome assembly GCA_964465285.1 of uncultured bacterium. Classification (GTDB taxonomy): domain Bacteria; phylum Cyanobacteriota; class Cyanobacteriia; order CAKZMO01; family CAKZMO01; genus JBCCWF01. The sequence continues at coordinate 2,603 of CAYXJG010000513.1, read as the reverse complement.
GCGGCTACAGCTCGATGTAGACTGCATTTACCTCACTTATCACACACGCAAAGCGGCGGCGTTTGTTAGCCCTCGATTTATGCCTTATTTACCAATCCCCGTCGCTGAGGTGTCTCATAAGCTACTGGCTGTCACTAGCGAAATTTTAGATTCAGCATCCGTTCCACCGGAAGAGTCACTGCGCGAGGAGGCATCTAATGTTTAGCGTTCGGTGTGTGGATCAAGACCTGGAACACAGGCTCTCCAATCCTTCGGAGTATTACTCTGCCGATGCCTGTGCCGAGCTAGCGCATTTCCTGAAGATGCTACAAGTCTACGGCGAGGTATCTAGAACAGATTTCTTCCTGGGAAACATCAATCGCATTTCTGCGACGAGGATTTGCATTTCCTATCTGTCGAAGCAAGACGAGGCAGAGGTGATCTTGCTAGATGTTACTGAAAAGAACCAGGCGAACGTGATGGCAAGCCTTACATCGACTGATAGCTGGGACGATCGCCACGTGATTGACTGCATCCCTCAGTATGACAAACCTGCCAAGATCATTCGAGCTGTAGAGTGTCTCTATCACGGCGTAAACAATACCCATGACCTGGGAGTGGAATTAGGGCATCAGGCCGAGAAGGCGAAGGATGTTGCCCGTCAGGGGCAGTATGCTCTTAAGACGCTCGAGGCGCTAGAGCTAGTCGTTCTTGCCAAACAGGGGCGACAGGCGACTCCGGTGCTGACCGACCGGGGAGTGAGCATGGCCGAAGCGGGCGATCGCCCTACTCAGGAGACTCTTCTAATCGCTGCCATGCTGAACTATGCTCCCGTCATGCGTGTACTTGAGGCTGTGACTGAAGAGAGCCGCAAGTTAGACGACCGCCTGATAAAAGACCTGATTTTTCCGCCTGAATTTCGCGGAGCGGATACTTGTAACCGCCGGGCACAGACCATCAAAAGCTGGGTGAAATGGATTTGCCATTACCAACTTTTACCCATCGCTGTTGATGATGGTGTGACACAGTTGCCGCTACCCATGCTCTTTGCCGAGGTTTGAATTGTGATGCTGCTTTCAGCAAAGACAAAAGCAACCCCAACGACTTCAAATACTCTTTCATGCTGGAGTTTGTCATGATGAAACTAAAGCAGAAAACCTATGGCTTTAGCCAACAAGAATTTGTCGGTGCTCGGGGCGAACAGGTTTTAGACCATTGGCTGTCCCAGAGCTACAGAATCCTTGATGTATCGGACATCAAGCTCTATCAGGAGTCGGGAATTGACCGTATTTTGATGCGTCCTGACGGTAGCACAGTGAAAGTTGAGTACAAGTTTGATTTAGCCTCATCCCGCACTGGGAATCTATTCTTTGAGACGATTTCTGTAGACAAGCGCAATGTACCAGGTTGGGGATGGAGTTCCCAGGCAGATTACTGGATTTTTTTGTTGCCCTCTCTGGAGGTGCTGGTGGTGGAACCCAGCCGCATGAGAACGCTAGCGTGGCAGTACCGAGAACAATTAGTGGACAAGGAAATTCAAAATCTGGGCTACAAAACTGTCGGCATTGCGATTCCGCTGGAACGAGTGAGGGCGATCGCCCGCTGTGTGAAAAATCTGAGCCAACGGGAATTACAGGTCGCAAGCTAACCCTCAAATTTTGCCAAGTCATGAAGCCTGAATGACTTATGGCGGTGTGCAAATTGGTTAAGCACACGACTTGGCAAGTTTTAGACTTGGCAAGTTTCACGACCTGGCAAAGTTCTCAAATTCACAACGCAAGAATAGGGGTTTGGGGCGCGCGCCGCGCGCCCCAAACCCCTATTCTTGCGTGAAACTTGCCAAGTCGTGAAGTTTTAGACTTGGCAAGTTTTATTGGAGCGGCGCGACATCACTGCGCTGCTCCAATAAAGTCGAATTTTATTTAATCCTTGTTCCTAAGGCATAGGTTCATGAAAGCTATGACAAAGTGACAGGATTAATATGGTTTCGGCGAATCTTAGTAATATTCTGGAGTCATTTGATTGAATATTGTATAAAAAAGTACATGACAGATGCGTATGTGAACTATAGACTCTCATAACTTTTGATGAACTTAACAACGCTGGAAAATCAATATCTAAACGTACTGGATATCGTTCTGAACAAACTTCAAGCTGCTATCTGGCAAGAAATGAGGCTTCGGCGACAACTTGAAGCCCTGACCAATGACGATGACCAGCTTCACCAAATAGCTGTGTCATTGGAAACAATCGAAAATTCGATTCTTCTTGCTAGTAATGCTCTGATTACGTTCAGTAGCGAATTTGAGGAATTTATTGAGCAGCATCGAACGTCTGAATCGTAACGTGACCGTGAGTTCGACAAATACTCAGGACTTTGCTTCACACCCGCCCCGCGAGTAATATCAATTTTCGATTTTGGATTTTCGATTTTGGATTGACAAACCCATAGTTGGCATAGGCTACAGGTTAGCTATCTATAGTTCTACTTTCAAGAATTGGTATAAACTGTGGGCTAACTAAGGGACTTGCAAGAAAATAAAGTACCCGGAAAAGAGCAGCGGGCGCAGCCCGCTGCTCTTTTCTTCCGGTATCTTTTTTAGCCACAGATCCCTAAGTAGTAA
>CAYXJG010000512.1:0-3222 GCA_964465285.1 uncultured bacterium | reverse complement strand
GGTCAAATGGATGCCTACCAAAGTAGTCTTTTGCCAGACGCATAGAGATTTATCAGTTAAGACTTGGCAAGTTTCACGCAAGAATGGGGGTTTGGGGCGCGCGGAGCGCGCCCCAAACCCCCATTCTTGCGCTGTGAATTTGAGAACTTTGCCAAGTCGTGTATCGATCTTAGAGATACGTCAGTTTTGACACGCACAAAAAATCATAGGCAAGCGAGAGCATAGCGCATCCTCGCTTTTTTTATCGAGCGTCCTCTGGTGATTCAATCCCCATGGCTCGAAGGAGTGCCGATCGTTTTCGACGGGCGATCGCCTGCATATCCACAGTGCGATCCGTTTCATCTACAATCTCATCGGTCAGCACTTCCAAGACATCTTCCAGAGTAACAATGCCTGAAACACCCGCATATTCGTCCAATATGACAAATAGGTGTTCGCGGTCATTTTGAAAAGACTTGAGAAGTTTGTCTGCTCGGATCGTCTCCGGCACAAAGTGGGCAGGGCGGGCGAGGCTCTTGATGGACTCATGGCCTCGGTCATGAATCAGTGCTATGAGCAATTCGTCCTTAAGCACAATGCCAATAATCTCGTCAATAGAATCACCGACTACAACGATGCGGCTGTGCTGAGATTCGATAATTTTTGCTTTCGCCTCAGCAAGCGTGCGATCGCCCACTAAATACGTCAGGGCTACTCGAGGCGTCATCAGGTCAGAAGCTGTTACATCATTGAGGCGAAATACCCGCTGAATCATTTCGGCTTCATCTTCTTCAATGATTCCTTCTTGCCATCCTAGCTTGGTTAGGAAGCGTATTTCAGCTTCATTCGTCACCGGAATCTGTCGCCCGTGGGTCAGTGGAGCGGTCACCCGTTCGACGATCCATATTAGAGGAGCTAGGGCTACTGTCAGAACTTGCAGGGGCGGGGCTACAGTCAAAGAAACGGGTTCTGAAAAGCGTTCACCCAGAGTTTTGGGTAAGATTTCTGCAAAGACAATAATCAGAAAGGTAAGGATACCTGAAACGATACCGAGCCATGCTTCTCCTAATGCAGATGCGGTCACCTGCCCGACAAGAATACTGCCTACAATATTGAAAATATTGTTGAGAATGACGATGGCCGCAATGGGGCGGTTGATATGCTCCTTGATCTGGAGGAGGGCGATCGCCGCGTGTTGTTTAGATTGCGCCAACTGCCGGACTCGCAAAACCGGAACAGAGAGCAAAGCCGTTTCCGTGCAAGAACAGATTGCCGATCCTAAGATTACAATCAGCATGACAAGAGCAAGTTGAAGCATCAGAATGCCCGCTGAATCAAAAGTTCCTCATGCTTGACAGTGAAGCAAGCGAGAGTCAATTTGCTGAGATACGTCTTCGATACTTTGCATCGCATCAACCCGAGTCAGAATGCTTTGCTTTTCATAGTACGGAAGGATAGGTTCCGTTTGGGCGTGATAGGCCTGCAGGCGAGTTTTGACCGTTTCGGGATTGTCATCGTCGCGGCACTTGAATGTTGTAGAGCCACATATATCACAGACTCCTTCTTGCTTCGGCAGCTTAAAGAATTCATTATATCCCTCGCCACAGTCAGCACAGGTAAATCGCCCCGAAATTCGTTTTATCAGAATTTCTTCATCAACTTTGAACTCAACGACGCAGTCAATTTGGCTACTCTGCTCTGCCAGCATCTCATCCAATGCTTTTGCTTGGGCTAGAGTGCGAGGAAACCCATCTAGAATAAATCCCTGTTGGCAATCTGATTGAGCCGTACGCTCTTTGATCATTTGAACCATGATGTTATCGGGCACAAGTTGCCCAGATTCCATAATGGACTTTGCTTGCTGTCCAATGGCTGATCCAGACGCTACCGCAGCTCGCAGCATGTCACCTGTGGAGAGTTGGACAATCCCAGCCTCCCGCTGCAGACGCATGGCCTGAGTTCCTTTTCCGCTGCCCGGTGGTCCAATAAAGATCAGCTTCATGCTTATGAGTCCTCTGTTTGATTTCTTAATGTTCCAAAGCCCCAAATTTTATTTATACACTACAACCTGTCTCTGCGAATAAAGGATTTGAAACGATTAGCGCTGAAAATGTCAGCGGTTCATCAAGGCGATCGCCCTCTAATGCCATCTCAGCTCGTTCCTAAGCGTACTCCAGTGGGTAGTAATTACACTGAATTCATGTGTTCTAAAGAACATTTTTTGGCTTGGATTTAATCCGAGATTCTGGGGCGCGGAGCATCCCAGAATCCCATTTAATTCTTTCCAGTTTCAGTTATCAGCCGAACATTTTCTAGGGCTATGCAAGGGTGCTGTGTTGTAACGTGGTAAAGCTTATTTTAGAACATCACTCAGCTGTTCGCGGAGGCGATCCTCAACCGTCATATTTGGAAGAGTTTCGAGTCTGAGCAAGTTTTCCAATGTAAAGATAGCAACGCTTCCTCTCCCGATACTTTATTTACACGACTTGGCAAGTTTCACGAAAAAATAGGGGTTTGGGGGGCGCGCGAAGCGCGCCCCCCAAACCCCTATTTTTTCACTGTGAATTTGAGAACTTTGCAAAGTTGTGTTGTTTAGCCGCAGATCCCTAAATTCCACAGATGTCTTCCGAACATGCTACGATGGTTTGTAGAGCATTAAATATCGGTTAGCAGCATTTGTTTTTAGCATTAACGAGTTTTCGCGTTTTTCCATTGACAGATTTCTCTCCGAAAATTTACTCTACATGTCCTCCAATTTTTGGGAAAAATCTATGTCAATTTATGTAGGCAATCTGTCTTACGACGTTACAGATGCCGATCTAACTCAAGTCTTTTCAGAGTATGGTTCTGTCAAGCGAGTTCAACTTCCTACCGACCGCGAAACGGGTCGCATGCGCGGCTTCGGTTTCGTGGAACTGAGTGAAGAAGCTGAGGAAACGGCTGCCATCGAAGCACTGGATGGTGCGGAGTGGATGGGTCGTGATATGAAGGTCAACAAAGCCAAGCCCCGTGAAAATCGTGGAAATTCTTTTGGTGATCAACGCGGCGGGAGAGGCGGATTCTCTCGTAGCTACTAGTACACTTCCACAGGCTACAGCTTTAATTTTTGAATTGGGTAAACTCTGTGCTGTGCGCAAGATTTATCCGATCTAAGGTTTAAGTTTATGACCTGGCAAGGTGTAGGTTGCCAAGGGAGCTTTGAATAGCTGCCTAGTGAGTGGGATGCGCGAAACGTGCCCCACT
>CAYXJG010000511.1:0-3231 GCA_964465285.1 uncultured bacterium | reverse complement strand
AAGAAGGCAGAAAGGGAATTCCATGTTATCTGAGGGTTTCTGCTCTAGCAGATAGGTGAGTTACTTATGCCGCAGGGTACTAGCTATCTGAAAGAGCCGATGGGTCTTCAGAAGGTGCTGCCGGGATCGGTGGGTTCTGTAGGCTGGGGTTCTGTGGGTTGGGGTTGATCAGGCATCGGTTGTTCTGGGTTGCAGGCGGCCCCTAGCAGCACTACACTCACTAGCGAAGCTGAAGCTATCCATTGAGTCATTTTCATAGAAATTACCTCTGATAATCTGATAATAGGAATATTCCGTAAATTAATAGGAATATTCCGTAAATCCCTAGAAGAGGGTGCAGGTGATGTAGACGCATCCTCAAAGACTTCTGGGATTTGATGAGCAATTAGCAGGATTTGACAGGATTTGATCTTTGATCAGATTGAATCAAGTCAAAGTTACTTTTTCCCGCATTTGCCAATCACTTACATCTATGATTTACGACAAATATGACGAGAAAGTGACAGCGGCGGTGAGCTGACGATGCAGAGCTGTAATTTACCAAAACCTTTTTACCGCTAATCAACCATGTAATCTAACCTAGGACAGAAGTCTTCTGTATGCTCTTGATTTACGTTGAAAGCTTAACAGGCATGTTCAGTAAAATTGATTTCATTTAATGCGGGTATTTAATGCGGGTACTGTTAGTAGAAGATGATCCAGAACAGCTAGAGCCATTGCAGGCGGTTCTCTCTCAGGCTGGACATATTGTTGATGGGTTGCCGGATGGAGAAACAGCCCAATGGATGATGACGCAACGGGAGTATGACCTGCTCATCCTCGACTGGATGTTGTCTAACATGAGTGGGTTGACCTTATGTCGCCAATATCGAGATTTAGGCAAAACGGCTCCAATTCTAATGCTCACCGCTAAAGATGCCATTTTGGATAAAGTTGCAGGTTTAGATGCCGGGGCGGATGATTATCTGGTGAAGCCAACTGATTTAATTGAACTGCTAGCGCGGGTGAGAGCGCTGGCACGGCGATCGCCCACCTACGCCGGAGATACGTTGTCTTTATCCGATCTAACCCTACATTTAACAAGCCTCATGGTCGAACGAGGGGGGTATTCCATTGAGCTATCCGCTCGGGAATTTCAATTGCTGGAGTACCTGCTACGTCACCCGCGTCAGGTGCTATCGCGCAGCCAAATAGAGCAAGCTATTTGGGCTTGGGGCGATGAACCCGAAAGTAACGCCATTACGACGCTAGTCCGACGCTTGCGCCAACGGCTCAATCCCCTTCAGGCGGCTGATTGGATTGAGACCATCTATGGCATGGGCTACCGCATTTGTCCTCAACCTTAGCGTGTGCAATGTTCACCCATAGTCGTCGTAATCTGACCTGGTGGTTTACCTGCTCAATGGGAAGCATTTTCCTGCTGTTTGCAGGTGTCGTGTATTACCAGCGTGTGGTTGATCAACTGGAGGCGATTGACCGATTGCTCTACAAAAAAGCACGGGTGATTGCTGTCAATGTTGAGTATGACCAGACAGCAGCAGCATCGGAAAAAGTCAATTTAGACAGCGCGCCGCTGTTGGGCAATGCGCCGCTCCCTTCCGACACCGAAATCATCTATGCTCGCTGGTACACTTCAACCGGGCAACTTAGCCAATATTTTGGCCCCCTCCCTCCGGAGCAACTTGAAGCTGGGCCAGAATTTCAAACGCTCCGCTGGCCAGCGGAAATGGCGTATGAATCGGTTGCATCAGCGGCGGCTGAAACACCGACTCCGCCGCGGTTGCGGCAAATCACGCTGCCTGTTCACTATCAGGAGCAGGTGATTGGCTATTTGCAGATGGCGGCTCCTATGACGCTGGCTGAGGAAAATTTGCGCCGAACCTTGACGGGATTTGCAATCCTGGTGCCGATTACCCTGGGATTGATTGGGCTCACGGGCTGGGGCTTAAGTGGTCTAGCCATGCGACCCATTCACAAGTCTTACCAACAGCTACAGCGCTTTACTGCCGATGCTTCCCATGAACTGCGCTCTCCACTGGCTGCAATTCTCAGCAATGCTCAAGTGGGGTTACTTGCACCGGGCGATCGCACGTCTGAAAAACATCAACGGCTGGAAAAAATTGTCACCGCCACCCAATCCATGAACATACTCGTCAGTCAGTTGTTGCTACTGGCTCGTCATAGCGACGCTTTGAGTCCTGAAACTCTCCAAAGTGTCGATCTCAAATCCTTCGTCACCCATCTAATCGCATCTGATTCGATCCAGGCTACTGCCCAGAGCATCTCTCTGTCGGTGCTGTTGCCAAATTATGCAATCTGGGTGAAGGCAGAGCCAGACTTGCTACGTCAGGCCATTAGCAACTTACTGGCCAACGCTTGCAAATATACCCCCGCAGGCGGTTGGGTTAAAATCAGCTTGTCAAAAGAGAGCCGAAGCGTTTGGATGGCGATCGCCGACAACGGCATTGGCATTCCGGCAGCAGATTTGCCCTATATTTTTGAGCGCTTCTATCGGGTGGATAAGCAACGTTCTCAAGCGACTGGGGGGTTGGGATTAGGACTGGCGATCGCCCAGCAAATCGTGCAGGCTCACGGCGGCGATATCTACGTCAGCAGCGAAGTGGGTCAGGGCACCTGCTTTCAAATAGAGTTGCCCAACTACGGATGAGTAGCGAGGCTTCACCCAAACTTAGGTTCTCGTAAGGGTGAAGAATGGTTTGCCGCCCTCGATAGTGTCGTTCCTCAGCAGTTCTCATTATGGAAATTTAGGGGGCAAATAGGGGGGAAAAAGGTCGCCTTAGGATCTGTTTAGCGATCGCCCCCATCCCCTAATCCCTTGCCCCATTTTGGAGAAGGGAAACCGGAAAGCCCCCTCATCCAGCTTGGGAGAAGGTTTGGGGTGAGGGTAATGAGCCACATTGAGGGAACGCTAAACAGATACGAAACAGAAACTCCGCCTGTGGCGACCTTTTTGCCCCCTAAACCGATACAAGTGAGCTACAAGTGAGCGCCTATAGGGTACGAAAGTTCCCAAGATGAGAATTGCTCGTCGTTCCTCTGGTCAGTTGTTAAATCAGGGTAAGAGTGCTGTTACTAAGATTGACTATTCTCCTGAACGCGCATTATCGTGGACTACTGGATCGCTACAGTTCAATTTCCAGTCATACTGTTGATTATTGACTTGACTTTTAACAAAATCGCACCAAATTTTCTGAAAGGCAGGCTGTGCCT
>CAYXJG010000510.1:0-3239 GCA_964465285.1 uncultured bacterium | reverse complement strand
TTAGCTAACAGCTAGCGCAGACACCGGAGCATTGACTAAATGGCTGATGGTGTTCACAACCCGGTCAATCTGGTCATCCCGGAGGCCAGGATACATGGGCAGCGAAAGAATTTCCCCTGCCAACTGTTCGCAGACGGGCAAATCGCCCAACTGATACCCCAGGTGTTCAAACGCAGGCTGAAGATGACACGGAATCGGATAGTGAATTCCGGTTTGAATGGCGTGGTCGTTCAAATCGGCCTGGAGTTGATCCCGACTCAAGGCACAGGACTCGGTAACCCGCACCACATACAAATGATAGACATGGCCATCGCCACTGCGGTTTGCCAGGGGAATAATGCCAAAATCTGCCAGGGGAGCAAGCTGCCGATCATACCGTTGGGCAATGCGGTAACGGTCGTCGTTCCATGCCTGCAAATAGGGCAGCTTTGCTTTCAGCACAGCCGCTTGCAGGGTATCAAGGCGGCTGTTGGTGCCGACTTTGGTGTGGTAGTACTTACGGGGCGCACCGTAGTTTCGTAGAGCACGAGCTGTCTGGGTCACCATCTCGTCCTGACTCACCAGCATGCCTCCGTCCCCGAATCCACCAAGGTTTTTGCTGGGGTAAAAGCTGAAGGCCGCCGCAATCCCAAGGGAACCCGCTCGGAATCCTTCCCGCTCTGCCAGATGGGCTTGGGCCGCATCTTCAAAAATGATCAAATCATAGCGACTTGCTAAGGCGAGTAACCCCTGAGGTGACACCATCTGTCCGTAGAGATGGACGGGAATTATAGCGCGAGTACAGTCAGTGATAGCTTTTTCGGCAGCAACCAGATCAATCAGCGCAGTGTCGGGATCGCAGTCCACTAGAACAGGTCTAGCTCCGGTACGGAGTACCCCCAGAATGGTGGCGGCGAAGGTGTTTGCGGGGAGGATCACGTCATCGTCCTTACCAATTCCTGCTGCTTGGAGGCCGAGGGCGATCGCATCCGTCCCACATCCCAACCCAATGCCATAGCTAACTCCACAGGCCCCTGAAAAGGCCTGCTCAAAATCTTGCACTGCTCTGCCCAGGATGAAATCACCCTGGTTGATGGTGTCCCAAACGGACTGTTTCAGCGCGGCTTCAATGGGCTGGTGCTGGCAGGTGAGATCAACAAAGGGAACGGCAGGTTCGTTGGAGTGCATAAGACGATATCTAGGATAAGCGCTGTCCTTAATATGCCCAAATATGCCCAGGAAGCAGCGATGTGCTCCACACCCATGATTTAATTTTGTAGCGGGACTTCAGCAATATTTTCAATATCGAGGAGGGTTTCCAGGTTAAGAGCTTCGGGTTCAGGCGTTTGGGATGTTGAGCCCTTGGCACGAGAGTTGTACCGTCCACAAAGCACATTAAACACACAATCATGGCATAGTCCCAGGGATTCCGGGATCTTGGGCATAGGTGCGCCCTGTTCACACTGGGTGATTCGCTCTGAAAGGATGTCCAGCCGAGTCGTGAGGTCTTGCCGAGTCTGGTTGTGCTGGTCGGCTGTGTACAAAAATCGTGCAGATGCAGGGGCGATCGCCTCTCCTTCCCCCGCTTTTACAAACCAGTACTCCATCGCCACCTGATTCGGCTCAAGCTCCGTTGTTTCCACCAGGATGAAGGGATACAGGCGAGTCTGCCAGCTCTGAGCAAGCCAGGTTGGTTTTCGGGGCTTCTGATAGGTTTTCCAGTCAAAGATGGTGGCGCGATCGCCCTCAAAAAATAGCAGGTCGTACACGGCTGACAGCAAAAATACTCGCCTATCCCGTGAAGTCACTTCAAGCATTCTGCGATGCTCGCTGAAGCGATTTGCGGCTTGGTCAGGGTGAAAGACATGGGGGAGTTGGGCAATGAGGGCGTCTGCGGCAGCTTGAAATTCAGGAGAAGGAGAGAGGAGGGAGGGAGGAGGAGACAGTCCCAGTTCTCGCTGCTGCATGATCAGGTGGAATTGAGTGCCCCACTCTCGACGGCCCTGTTCTTCGGGGGATACCGGAGCCATAAGCTGATTGAGGTGAACGTACTGGAATTTGCGGGGGCAGGTTTCAAGTAATGAGAGGTGAGATTGCGATAGCCTCATGGTTCTAAAAGATGAATCCAAATCCCAGGAGTACGCCACTCCAGAAATGCAGCTCCACGGCAATGAATTTACAGCGGCTGACGATGGTGGGTTCCGTGTGGTGGGTTCCGACAAAGCGGTAGAGCTTGCGGGCAAGGGGATAACTCAGGAGCATGAGGAGGGTCGCAGGGGGCATGAGCTGAGCCGCGACACAGGTAATCAGCAGCACAAACACTCCTACCGTTGCCCCAGTGAGCCACTGAGATCCCCGGTTGGTTCCCAGGCGAACGATGGGCGATCGCTTTCCGGCAGCGAGGTCGTCGGCAACCTGATGGAAGTGGGAGCAGAAAAGGATGATGCTGGTGGTCATACCAATGATGGCAGAGGCGGCGAGGTGCATGGGCGAGTAAAGGATTTGCGCCTGACTGTAGTAGGCAGCGGTCACCGCCATCGGCCCAAAGGTGATGAAGCAAATGGGTTCGCCCAAGCCCAGGTAGCCTAAGCGGAAGGGTGGCCCCTGATAGCTGTAGCCCAGGGCGCAGCAGAGCAGAATGATGCCGAGAATCGTCCAGTCTCGCTGCCACCAGGCGATCGCCAAAATGCCTGCAATACCCAGCCCCAGGAACAGGATAGACAACCAGAAAATCAGCGACTTGTTGCCCGTCAGGTTCACCAGAGAATGGTGCTTGTTGCGATCGATGCCCGTATCTGCATCAAATACATCATTGCTAGAGTTGAGCCAGGCGATGATGAGAATTGCCGAGAGCAGGAAGGTCAGGAAAATGCGCCAGTTCAGTACTCCGGTGTCAGCAGCGGCGATCGCCGTTCCCACCCAGATGGGAATCACTGCCACGGTGTACATAGGCGGTTTGATGGCGGCCATCCAGAGCTTCGAGCGAGGCATAGGGGGAGATACGCTAGATGCCCTGGGAGAAGGTGTCACATTTTCGGAAAGAACTTCTGTAGGCCATGTATTTCGGGACACCTGTTCACCCTGCTGTCGCATTGTCATAAATCGTCTCGTACTCTCTCTGGATAGGGGCTAAAGCCTCATTATTGTAAGCCGTAATGGGCGATCGCTCGAACGATTAGACACGCATTGAAAAGAAGTAGCAGGTTCACACCTAGCTACTGTTGCGGATAGGGATCAAAGATTACAGAAAATCAAATTAT
>CAYXJG010000509.1:0-3255 GCA_964465285.1 uncultured bacterium | reverse complement strand
GTGATTACAATGTAACTACACTTTGTCCTTAAGATCATCCAGACATGGGCGCAGTCATTAGAACCCGAATCGTTAAAATTGGCAACTCTCAAGGTGTTCGTATTCCTAAGCTGCTCTTGGAGCAAAGCGGTATTCAAACAGAGGTTGAAATCGAAGTGCAGGGCGATCATCTAACTATTCGCACGGCACCGCGCTTACGAGCGGGATGGGATGAAGCCTTTGCTGTAATGGCTGAGGAGCACGATGATATTCTTCTGGATGAAGTCAACACTACCCATTGGGATCAAGTTGAATGGGAGTGGTAGCCAAGCGTTTCGATGTTTTCTTAGTTAACCTTGACCCCACTGTTGGACGTGAAATTCAAAAGACACGACCCTGTGTTGTCATTTCACCTGATGAGATGAACCGCCATATTGATACGGTTATCATTGCTCCGATGACTACGAAAGGAAAAGCATACCCTACTCGTGTTGTTTGTCAGTTTCAGGGCAAGGATGGACAAATTGTTCTGGATCAAATCCGCACAATAGATAAATCTCGATTAGTCAAAAAGCTTGGTCAAATTAGTCAAGATGAGCAAAGAGCGGTTCTCAACACCTTAGCTGAAATGTTTGCCGAGTAAGCTACTTAAAAATGTCTTATAACGGAACAGAGGCATACATAATCGACATCGCGCACCTAGAGGTCGGCCGACATTAGGAAAGATCTATGACCATCTGATGGTCTGGCAGGAAGACGAGACTAGTACCGGAAGAACGAAGAACGAAGACAGAAAAACGAAAAGGAATCCAGGACACACAAGGTTTCCCACCTCAGCACATAGACGGGCTACTTACGCCTCAGAGTACTAGGGACTTGGAGACGGGTCTCCGTCTTATTGTCCTGTCTTGGTATGTAAGCGTAGAACCCACGCGGTTAACCGATTTTCTGAACCTCTTGTGCTACCCATGTTGAACAACGATAGCCACAACAGCGAGGAATCAAGCTATGCTTTAGAGATTGATCATGCTGTTCCTCAATTTCGGGTTCACTATTCCTCAAGGTACTTCAAAAGGCTTTTATGGCAAATGTAAATGGTGTCATGATGCAGTATTTCCATTGGTATACTCCTCCCGGAGGAGATCTTTGGAATGAGCTAGCAGAAAACGCTCAGGCATTGGCAGACGCAGGGATTACCGCAGTGTGGCTTCCCCCAGCCTATAAGGGAACAGGTGGTGGATATGATGTGGGTTATGGAGTCTATGACTTATTTGATTTAGGAGAATTTGATCAAAAGGGATCGATTCCGACTAAATACGGTACCAAAGATGAGTACATTAACGCCATCAAGACGGCTCAAGAAGCGGGCATCGAGGTCTATGCTGATGTTGTGCTCAACCACCGCCTAGGCGCTGATCACGAAGAAGAATTTCAGGCACGTCCCTACAGCCCTGGCGATCGCCACCAGCCCATGGGCGAAACTCAAACCATCAAAGCCTGGACGCACTTCACCTTTCCTGGGCGTCAAGGTAAGTATTCCACCATGGAGTGGCATTGGTGGCATTTTGATGCCGTTGATTACAATGCTCTCAGCGATTCGGAAGATGCTATCTATCTCTTTGAGGGAAAATCCTTTGATGAAGGGGTAGATCTAGAAAAGGGCAGCTTTGATTATCTGATGGGCTGTGATCTAGATATGGGGCATCCTGAGGTGCGGGGCGAGCTAGACTACTGGGGAGAATGGTATGTGAATACAACCCAGGTAGACGGATTTCGGTTTGATGCGGTGAAGCATGTGAAGTCTAGCTTCTTTCCCGAATGGCTAGTCTATGTGCGCGAACATACAGAACGAAAACTGTTTGCCGTAGGGGAATATTGGTCGGGTGGTGTGGAAGCGCTACACCACTTCCTTGAGGTGACGGGCGGGGATGTGATGCTGTTCGATGCACCCTTGCACTACAACTTCAGTACAGCAAGTAAGGAAGGTGACAGCTATGATATGCGTCAAATCTTTGATGACACGCTAGTTAAGGATCAGCCTGCCTTAGCTGTGACCTTAGTTGACAATCACGACTCCCAGCCGCTTCAGTCTCTTGAATCTATTGTGGAAGGATGGTTTAAACCCATTGCCTATGCGTTGATTCTGCTCAGGGCTGATGGCTATCCCTGTATTTTTGTGGCTGATTATTATGGCGCACATTACAAAGATGTGGGACGGGATGGTCAGGAGCATGAAATCTGGCTTGATAGTCATCAGTGGCTGATCGATAAGTTCTTACAGGTTCGCCGAGACTATGCCTACGGCGATCAGTATGATTACTTTGACCATCCTAATACCATAGGATGGACGCGCTTGGGAGATGAAGAACATCCCGGCGGCGTGGCTGTGGTGCTCAGCAATGGAGAAGACAGCAGCAAGTGGATGGAAGTTGGCCGGGCTAATCAGGTTTATGTGGACATTACTGAACATATTGACGAGCCGGTGACCACCAATGAGGAGGGCTGGGCCGACTTTCGCTGTCCAGCAGGTTCTGTATCGGTATGGGTCGCGCAGGATTGATGCGGTTGAGATAAATCGTATCGACATAGAGGTATGGCCGGCCGTCTCGGGGGCGATCGCCCCCCTCTATGACCACCTCCCCTCGTCGGACATACAATAAAACTAGAGCCCTCTACGCCTTTCCAAGGGTGTCTGAAGACAGGCAGCGATCGCCCCCGAGGGGGTCGTGAGGGATGGTTGTGTGATTAAAATGTCAAGGGGATGCTATGAATTTGAAGCGAATTGGCCACGTGGCAATCTGTGTGGATGATATTGAACGCGCGGCGGAGTTCTATCAAGGTCTGGGCATGGAGCTAGCCTGGAAAGATGCGGATTGGGCCTACCTGAAAGCCGGTGACGATGGCTTGGCCCTCCTCAGTCCCCAGTATGACCAAGCTGGCCCCCACTTTGGCTTTGTGTTTAGCGATCGCGCTGAGGTCGATGCGGCCTACCAACGATTGCAGGCAGAGGGCGTGCATGTCACCCCAGTCCATGAGCATCGAGACGGCACGGCATCGTTCTACGGTCGTGACCCCGATGGCAACTGGTTTGAGTATTTGTATGAACCAGTACCAGTAGGGTGCGTTAGCGCCAGCGTAACGCACCAAAGCCCCGTGAAACAGTGCATTAGCGCCACCCACACCTCGATTTATTAAAATTCGCCTACTTAGTTACTCAGATAGTTGCTCAGATGGAACGTTAGACAATCGATTAGAAAGCGAGAGCGATCGCCTTTG